>CAZITN010000050.1:11795-20709 GCA_964542175.1 uncultured Thermodesulfovibrio sp.
ATTCTTGTCATAGATGACAGTGTCCAGCAGCATGAGCTGGTAAAGAGGGCATTCAAACGGTATGATCCAACCCTTGATGTGATAACCGTCTCTTCTGTTAATGAGGGCTTCGAGGTTATTGAGCAGGAGGACGTGGATATAATCTTTGTGGATTATGTCCTTGAGGAGATGAACGGGGTCCAGTTTCTCAGGGAACTGAAGAGGAATGCCATTGACATACCGGCTGTCCTGATAACCGCAAGGGGGGATGAAAGAACGGCTGTAGAGGCGATAAAGGCAGGGGCATACGAGTATGTTATGAAGGATATAGGGTACTTCAATGCCCTGCCCCATGTATACAGAAAGGCGATGGATGAGTATGCCTCACCCCGTGCCCTCTCAGCCGCCCATAAGAGGATACTTGAGTTTAACGAGAGGCTTCTCAGGATAAATGCCCTGCTTAAGGATATCAACCAGGAGCTGGATACCACAGATACGATCAGGAGGGCCCTGACAGGGGGTATCGACCTGATGGGTGGAGACGGTGGGTTCATCTGTCTCTGGAGAGGCGAGAGGCTTGTAAGCCTCGAGTCTGAAAACATTCAGGTTGCATTCCGGGAATGTCAGGAGTTTCCCTGGATACCCGGGATGGAGATCCTTGATGATCTCGGGAAGTATCCTTCCCTGCAGAAAGAACTGGGCAGGTACAACCCGTCCCTAACGATTCTTGCACCCATTGATCTCCGAGGCGGGATCAGGGGAATGTTCGGAACTATATTCCTGTCGGATGTCTCCATAGACGAGGAACTCCTCAAGTCCTTTGAGGTCTTTATTGATGCCCTCTCCTCAGCGATTGGAAAAAGCATACTCTTTGAACAGGTGGCGATGAGCCAGACCCTCTGGCAGGCCACCTTTGATGCGATCTCGGACATCCTCTTCGTTGTGGATGAACATAATATCGTACAGAAATGCAACAAGGCCTTTGCCCTTGACTGCGGCCTTCATCCCCGGGATATTGTGGGGGCTGAACTGATGAAGGTCTGTAGGGGTAGTGAGGTGATGAGGATGTATCTGGAGAGGGGGCTGAATGAGAGGACAGAGGCCTATTCTGAAGAGCTTACCTTCAAGGACAGGAGATATATAGTCAGTGGATTTCCCGTAGTATTCCCGGATGGGAGTTCCGCCATGGTGAATGTAATGAAGGATATAACCGAGCAAAGCAGGCTGAAGGAGCAGCTCTTCCATGCAGACAAACTTGCCTCCCTCGGCCTCCTTGTCTCCGGTGTGGCCCATGAGATAAACAACCCCCTCACCGGGATAGTGGGCTATACGGAGCTTCTTCAGATGAAGGTAAAGGACGAGGCCGTCCTGGCGGAACTCAACAAGATAGCCAGGGCTGCCGAGCGATGCAAGAGCATTGTGGAAAACCTCCTTACCTTCTCCAGGCAGAAGGCCCCTGAGAAGACCTATGCCCAGATAAATGATATAATCGACGGGGCGATTGAGTTGAGGGTATACTGGCTCCGGTCAAGCAACATAGAGGTCGTGAGGGACTACTCGGATATACCCTATGCCTATCTGGACCCGCAGCAGATCCAGCAGGTAATAATGAATATCCTGATAAATGCCGAGCATGCCCTTGAAGAGGTGGATCGTGAGAAGAAGGTGATCACCTTCAGGACGAGATACAACGCTGAAGTGGGGAAGATCCAGATCTTTATATCCGATAACGGTCCAGGCATCCCCGATGACATACTTCCAAGGATATTTGACCCCTTTTTCACAACCAAACCGGTAGGTAAGGGCTCGGGGCTCGGTCTCTCCATCTCCCATGGTATCCTCCGTGAAAACGGGGGAACCATTGATGTGGAGAGTAAACCCGGTGAGGGGACCACCTTCAGGATAGAGTTCCCCATCGAGAGAAAGACCGGGCCGGAGCAGCCAGAAGCGTTCTGAGGTCATATAAGATGCCCTTCGGGAGGTCTGGTACAGCAATTCTTCCACTTCACGGCGGGAAGGCCCCTGCCTGGCTTTTCCAGCGAATGAAGGCCCTTGCAAGGGAGGTCTCCCTTGCGATAATCGCCGAGTTCGGGACAACGGGCTTCCTGGAGAGGATTTCCGATCCCTTCTGGTTTCAGTGTCTGGGTTCCACCCTCGGGTTTGACTGGCATTCAAGCGGACTTACCACCACCCTTGCCGGTGCGATCAAGGAGGGGCTCAAGGGGCTTGAGGAGGAGACGGGGCTTTATCTGGCTGGAGGGAAAGGGGGGAGGGCAAGAAAGACTCCCTTAGAGATAAGGACTGCCGGAGAGAAGACGGGCGTGGACCCCGAGGGGCTGATATATGCAAGCCGTCTCTCTGCCAGGGTGGATAACAATGCCCTTCAGGACGGGTTCCATCTTTATCATCATTCCTTCTTCTTTGATACGGAAGGCAACTGGGCGGTGATCCAGCAGGGGATGAACGAGACCAGCAGGCTTGCCCGGAGGTATCACTGGCTTGGGACAGAGGTGCAGGACTTTATGGTGGAGCCCCACAGGGCGATCTGCTCGGAACTCAGGGGTACGGCGCTGAACCTCGTGAAGAAGGAGAGTGCCGGTGTCAGGACGCTCCTTGCCGAACTCGCCGGCAGGGCCCCTGAGAAGAATATAAGGGATCTTAACAGGCTCCTCGGTGGCGGGGGGCTGTTTCCGGAACTTCTGATGCCCGGGAGACACAGGATAAAGGGGGTTGATATAGACCCCTCAAGGATTCACCGGATTCTCATCAGAACCTACCAGAACCCTCCCGGAAACTTTGAAGCCCTTATCGGTATGGAAGGGGTGGGGCCTGCCACCATCCGTGCCCTCAGCATGATAGCAGAGCTGATCTACGGAGAGAAACCGTCATTCAGAGACCCTGCCCGGTTCAGTTTTGCCGTGGGTGGGAAGGACGGAATTCCCTATCCCGTAAACAGGAAGGTCTATGACCGGACGATCGAGATAATGAAGAGGGCTCTGGAGAGGGCCAGGGTCGGGCAGAGGGAGAAACTCGAGGCGGTCAGGCGGCTGATGAGGTATTCCCAGCCCGGTTCCGGCATGGGGTGAAAGCAGGCTGAGCTGAGAAGCAGCGTATATGCGTGAAAGTGTCAATGCGTGGATGCGACAAAGGAGGGAAAGCGTATAAGCAAGCGTGAATGCGGGGATGAGGTTGATCTGGTTTGTTTCGTTGATTGGGTTAATCGGGTTTATCGGGTTTGTTGCGTTTCACGCATCCACGCATAGACGCATTTACGCATCAATGAAACCTAAATGGCGAGAGATAACCAATAACCAATAACCAATCCCCTCTGCCTTTGAGTGACCATTCATGCAACTGTAAGGTGAACCTTCCGGATTTTCGAAATCCGCTCAGAGGCAATACCTTCTATCCCCACCCCTCTCTTGAGTTTTTCTGTATCGGGGTCCGGATCTCAGGCTCATGATTGATTTAGGCTGCTTTGAAGGGCTAAAATACCCCTGAATGATTATCACTCCAGGAGAGGTCCTCTGATGAAAAAACCCTGGTCAGGCAGATTCACTGAAAAGACGGATGATCTGGTGGAGAAATTCACCGAGTCGGTATCCTTCGACTGGCGGCTCTGGCCCTACGACATCCAGGGGAGCATCGCCCATGTAAGGATGCTTGCCCGGACAAAACTGATAAGCCGGGCTGATGCCGGTCTCATAGTGAAGGGACTCCGTGAGATAGAGGCGGATATCCGTGCCGGGAGGTTCCGGTGGAGACTGGAACTGGAGGATGTCCATATGAACATAGAGGCATCCCTTATTGAGAGGATAGGTCCTGCAGGGGGGAAGCTCCATACGGCCCGGTCAAGGAACGACCAGATCGCCCTTGACCTTAGGCTCTTTCTCAGGGATGAGACAAAGGGGATAATAAAGGCCCTTTCAGGGCTGCTCCGAAGTCTCCTCAGGCTGGCAAAGGGCCACCTCGACACAATCATGCCGGGATATACCCACCTTCAGAGGGCCCAGCCGGTCAGCCTCGCCCATCACCTGACAGCCTATGCCGGGATGTTTCTCCGCGACAGGGAGAGATATCAGGACGCACTGAAGAGGATAAATACACTCCCCCTTGGCGCCTGTGCCCTTGCAGGAACGACGCTCAGGACCGACCGGGAGTATCTCGCGAAAGTCCTCAGGTTCGACCGGATTGCCGGAAACAGCATGGATGCCGTATCGGACAGGGATTTTGTTGTTGAGTTCATCTCAGTGTCAGCCCTTTTCATGATGCATGCAAGCAGGGTGGCCGAGGAGTTCGTCCTCTGGTCAACAGAGGAGTTTTCCTTTCTCCAGTTGCCTGACGCATACACCACCGGTTCCAGCATAATGCCCCAGAAAAAGAACCCCGATGTTGCAGAACTGATAAGGGGGAAGACGGGCCGGGTCTATGGAAACCTGGTCTCAATCCTTACCCTGATGAAGGGGCTTCCTCTTGCCTACAACCGGGACATGCAGGAAGACAAGATCCCCCTCTTTGATACAGTGGATACTGTGAAGGCGGTCCTTCAGGTCCTGAAACCCCTCATCACGAAGGCCCGGTTCAGAAAGGACAGGATGAGAAAGGCCCTTCTGGGCGGCTATATCCTTGCAACGGATATAGCAGAGTATCTGGTCGGGAAGGGGCTGCCTTTCAGGGATGCCCATGAGGTTACAGGGAGGGTCGTCCGGTATGCGATCGAATCGGATAGAGAACTCTATGAATTGACCATCCAGGAGCTCCGGGAGTTCTCTGAACTCTTTGATGAAGACCTCATGGAGATGCTTTCCATAGAGGACTCTGTCAGAAGAAGAAAGTCCCTCGGAGGGACTGCACCTGAGGAGGTTAGAAGACAGATTGAGGAGATGGAGGAGATGATTTAATGCGGGCTCAGCAGTTGAGATGGTTCCTGCTCCTCTGCCTTCTTGCCAGTCTTACGGCCGTCTCAGGCTGCGGAAAGAAGGCCCCTCCAAGACTGCCTGATACTTCTGCCCTCAATCAGGAGGTCTCCAGGCCTCAAGGTGATGGTCTGATCTCACAGGCAGGGCCGGCTATCACCACGGCAGGGGAAGGGGAGAAGAGATGAAGCCTCCAGCAATAAAGGATATCATAAGACGGTCCGTCAGGGAATCGGTGGATCTCAAGGAGCGGTTTTTCCAGGAGAACGAAGACCTCATCATCAATGCTGCCAGAGTGATTGCAGATACCTTCAACGATGGCGGGAAACTCCTCCTCTTTGGAAATGGCGGCTCTGCAACGGATGCATCCCACATTGCTGCAGAGTTTGTAAACCGGTTCAAGCGGGAAAGACCCGGACTGCCGGCCATAGCACTTACCACGGATATGGCGGTAATTACCTCCATCGCCAATGACTACAACTATTCAGACATCTTCTCAAGACAGTTGAGAAGCCTCGGCAATGAAGGTGATGTGGTCCTTGCCATCAGCACGAGCGGAGGGTCCAGGAATGTCCTCAAGGCGATGGACATTGCGAGGAAGAAGGGGATGAAGAGGATCGCCTTCACCGGAAGCAGGGGTGAGAAGTTTGCGGAAAAAGCGGACTTTCCCTTTGTTGTCCCCTCGGAGGAGACGCCGAGGATACAGGAGATACATATAATGCTCGGCCATATGCTCTGTGAACTGGTGGAGGGGTTTCTCTTTGAGCTGCCGGGTCATCATGGTGCATAGGCGGATGCCACCAGGCTGGGAAGGCTGATGCGGGTCGTCGGGATTGATCCCGGAAGCCTTGCCTGCGGCTACGGGATAGTGGAGCATGCAGCAGGGGGAACTCTCCGGTGTGTTGATTACGGGACCATCGTGCTTCCAGCCAGGGATGAACTTCACGACAGGCTCAGGCTCCTTCATGAAACCCTTCTTGAGATGCTGCGCAGGAACAGGCCCGACGAGGCGGCTGTGGAGAAGGTCTTCTTTGCAAGGAGTGTGAAGTCCGCCCTGAGCCTCGGTCAGGCAAGGGGTGTCGCCCTTCTCTGTATAGCAGAGGCAGGTATCCCCTACGGGGAGTACAGCCCCAATGAGGTGAAGAAGGCGGTTGTCGGATACGGGAAGGCGGAAAAGAGGCAGGTTCAGGAAATGGTCAGGATGATCCTCTCCCTGGGGGAACTGCCGCCGCCGGACAGTGCCGATGCCCTTGCCCTCGCCATCTGCCACCTGAACCAGTTCAGACCGGAGGGCTGAATATGCACAGCGAGTGCATTACCCATGCTTCTGAACCCCTTGCGCAAAAAACACATGTATCGGGACATATGGAATGTTATCCCATGCTGATTATCTCTTCCTTCTTGGGACGGTAATAAAGCATGGCACCCGCCGAAACCATGATCAGGAGATAGAGATCAAACTGGTTTTTTCCGAGGAAAAACAGGACCAGTCCGTATACCCCTATGGATTCTGACATGGCAAGTGCTATTATCATTGCTGTTGTATATTTCGCAAGGAGAGGGGAGGCGGTCTTCTGATCTGACTGCTGGTAGGCACCTGTAATATTGCCCTGGCCCTTTCCTGACAAGACGATCTTTCTGATAAATTTGGTAGCAATCAATGTTACAAACGACACCACATAGAGCACGCTCCTTATAGTCTGAAAGACACTTTCTTCAATAGAAATATCGATCTCATCCGCCACAGCCAGTCCCACGACCAGATATACCAGCAAGGAAAGCAGCATGGCCATCCATATGATATTTACAATTGTCCATCCCTTGTTGATCTTCTCCATCTCACCAGGTGAAAGCATCTCTTTTCCCCCTTCCTGATCGGCGTTCTTGATGCCCTGCAGTCTTTCGGCAGGGTATCCTCACTTCCTTATCTTAACAGCCCTGAATCAAAAAGTCACAGGTCTTTGCTGACCTTCTTGTGATGTAAGGATCAGTTTACAGTGTTACGGTCGGAACTTCCTGATTTGCACACCCTTGATCACTCTGTAATGCCTGTCATTACCGGTCAGCAACGGAAGCCCATATACAACAGCCGTTGCGCCGATTAATGCGTCTGCAAGCTCGATGGAGTGGCTAAGAAAATGTTGTTCTACTTCAAACATCGCCTTGGCTGATATTTCCTCTGATATGTATAAGACCTTTGCCTCCCAGGCATGCAGAGCACGCCGGAGACTGTTCAGTTCCTTTTTATTACGCATCCCCTGAACAAGCTCCATATAGGTAACAACTGAAATACAGAAAGAATCTGTGTTTTCAATAACCCGAAAAGCTTTGTTGTTGCCCCGCAAATACCAGATGAATACATCGGTGTCTATGAGAATCATTCAGAACCGTCCCTTTCGTAATTTCCTGACATATTCATTTACATTTTCAGACGGTTTATGATCTTTCCAGATACCGAAACACTCATTTTTTGCCTCTTTGTTTTTCTGTTTCTCATAAGGGACGAGCTTTGCACAGGGCTTGCCCCGGAAAGTAATGACCACCTCCTCACCTCTGCTGACTGTATCGAGCAATTCCTTCGAGTGAAACCTCAGATCCTTGGCTGTAGCCTTCATGATACACCTCCATATAGTTTACATTTATAAGTATAAACTTAATGGAGAAAGATAGTCAATCCATCCAGAGTATTCTGATGTTGCAGGAGAAATTAAGACAGAACATAAAAAGAACCTTAAGAACTACATTAAGGAAATTGATTTAATTAGTATTTCCCAGGGAGCGGTTTTTTCTCTTGACAAAGGGAGGCCTTATAGGTGTTATGTGAAATCTACATATTATCCGTTTAAAGTGTAGCCAAACTACCAAGATAACGCCTTGCCATTCGTTTGTTTTTAGTATTCTTCCATGTTTTTCTGATCGATATTACTGAGCCTACGGTAAGCACAGTGCCACCAGCTAATTTTTCTAATGCAGGAACAACTAAATTACCAGAACTTTGAAAAAGTAACCAAACACCTAAACCAAAAGCGACTGTACCCGTCCCTATTTGAGCAATATCGTCTGAGAAATCTTTTAAAATGCTGCCAAGTTGCTTTTCGAAATCAGGGGGCTCTTCTGGATTTGTTTCTAAATTTTTTAAATAAGTCTCGATCTCTTTATGGATAGCCTTTTGTTTTTCCTTAAAATCACGTTGATTTCGTAGTCGTATAATCTTATCTACCGGAATATTAGAAATGTTTTTGGGTAATTTTAATTCAATAACTGTTTGGGCAGTCGTAATAATATCTTTAGCTGACTTGTCAGATTTTCTTGAAAAGATAGAGAATTTATCTAAAAAATGATTATCGGTGATGGGGGGAATCCCTTTACTATCTGCAATGCATTGAGCAAGGATAGTCATGTAAATATGAACAATATCTGGCGGAAGCCGTAACCCTTGTGGGGAATCGTGCCCGATTTTATTTTCTAAACAAAAACGTCTCCAATACTCAGTATATTTTTCGCGGAATAATGTAAATGTCTGTTGATCTTTGTTTTTCCACTTTTCTATAAATTTATTATCGTTAAATATTCCAGTGTAAGCACCTGGATGTCTAAAGATCTTTTCTAATTGATCAAGGGCGTCAAGAGTTGCGCTTTCCCCATCGTGATATCCTGGCCGAAAAGGAAAAATTAGATCTGTATCATTGATGATTTTTTGGTAATCATAACTCAAGTAACCTTCACCCGATTCAGGAATGATTGGATCGAGTTGGTTTAAATACAACAATGCAAATTTTATCCAATCATAATTTTGTATTTCAAAACTTGGATAGTAAATAAGCTCTCTCATATTCGACCTTTTGTATAAACACATAACGACAAAGCTCACCTGCCCGCCGTTCAGCTACCGATAAACTTGATAGACGGCTTCCAGCTTGAATCTACACAAAAATTCGCCGACGAGTTGCGGGTCAGGTGAAGCTGTCAAGAAGAATCTTAAAAGTCCCCTTTTCAGGGAAATAAGATGTCCGGTTTTC
>CAZITN010000051.1:0-20517 GCA_964542175.1 uncultured Thermodesulfovibrio sp.
GGGAATGTTAGCAAAGTCTATCCTGAAATAGAAATTACTGCTGTCAGAGGTCATATAGCCGTAAAGTATATCCTCATTCAGGTCCCCGATGGAAGAATCCCCTGGTGTATCAGTTATGGAGGGGCTGATTCCGGTCCAGTCATCGGTCTGCCCGTCAAGGGTTATAGTTGCTGCCCAGGCAAATGTGATGAGTGATGAAAACACGAGTAGAACAAGTATCACATTAAGCACCCCTCCAAACCGCCTTTTCTGGAAGAAAACAGCCGAGCCTCCAAGCAATAATATGAGGATAAGCATACCCCAATCTGAAAAGATGGGGACAGAGGTAACCTGCCCGCCTGCGTTAAAGATAAAACCATTGGTGTAGTCGCTGTATCCTACAGTATTGTCAGTATGGTAAACAACCCTCATGAGACCCGTTGGGTTCCCCAGATTTGCCCTGGATGCCTCAAACTCCACCGCATTACTTCCGCTGTTGCCGTTTCCCATGCCCACATCGTATGCGTTTGTATCCTAACTGATACGGGTAAAATAGCTGCCGTTCCATGTATAGATATCCTGCTCTATGACCTGTAGAATAATGATTCCAATTTTAGAAGACACTGTGCCTTCAGGCAATGAGACTGTTCCAATACCAACACCCGTCCAGGCCTGAACCCTGTAATCGATCCCATTGATTGTACTCGGCTGTTCCGAGCCCTGGACCACGGTAATGCTTCCACCGGTTGAAGGGTTGTTGTCTGCGTCTATCAAAGCCTCGTAGAAATAGGTTCCTGGAGCAGATGTGGCAATCATCGGTGATAAAAGCAGGATAGACAGACAAAAAAGCGACACAAACATTGGCTTTACAGCGGACATTCTCATAATGAGCCCTCCTTTCATATTTCAAAACATTATACTACAAAGTAAAGCATTTGTGTTTAAAAAATATGATTCAGATCATAACCTGCACAATCGTAATATGCTATTATTAAGTATGAGCAACCTTAAAGAAGGATGTCCGGGAAGTCAGGAGATCAGGAGCCCCTTTCCTGAGGATGTGAGGTGTTTCTTCTGCGGGGAGCGGATTGAGATCTGGTCCGATGAGACAGAGACCAAATGCCCCAAATGCGGCAATACCGTGACCCGCGAGATGAAGGAGACCTGCATCCAGTGGTGCCCTGCCGCAAAGGAGTGCGTGGGGGCTGAAAAGTACGAAAAGATAATGGCCCGGCTCAAAGAGCAGTCTGAAAAATAGAAACTCTGCCTGGATGTTGCGAAAGACAACCGCAGAGTACTCAGAGATCACAGAGGGTAAAGAGTTTTGAATAATTTCATTAACCCTGCAGTTCAATAAAACCGTCCGGAAATGGTGGGGAGTCATGTCCTAAAATTCGTACCGAATTTGAGGTCATGGCTCCCCACCTGTTTATGCAACTGTAAGGGGTCTACTTGCCGAATATCCCTTTCAGCATATCACCAACAGGGGCCTTCTTCTTTTCCTCCTCGTCACCTTTCTTCTTGTCTCCGCCGGAGAGCTTCTTCATGATTTCCCCCGTTACACGTTTTTCCACCTTCTCTTTCACCTTTCCTGCAAGGGCCTCTGTATCAAGACCATACTTCGGTGATGAGAGCCTGCCGGATATCTTCAGGGGCAGGCTTGCCTGCCTGGATTCACCTACAAGATATTTTGCAAATTTCGCCTGCTCTTTGAGCTTCAGTGTCAGTTTCTCTGAAAAAGTCATTTCCATCTTGATACTAAGCCTGTCCGATGGAAGGTTTATGCTTCCGTGAGGGTCCATTGAGATGTCGGGGGAACTGACGGATGATTTCAACCTGATGATGCCTTTATTGATTTTCAGGGTTCCCTCAGATACATCAAAGGGTATTGTCTCCAGTTCGGGAAGGCCCAAAAAGAGGGCGAGCTTCTTTGTTAACTCCGTCCCGGTGAACTTGCCATCCCTGAGGAGGAAGCTCCCCTTGCCGCCGAGGGTCTTCTTTATCAGCCCAGGCGTCCTCCCCTTTCCATCAAAGTCGAGAGAGATGTTGCCCTTGCCGAAAATCATATCCGCGACCTTGGGCTGGAAGGCCTTCATGAGTTCATGAATATCCACATCCTCCACCCTGATCTTCTTTGAATAGGGGAGGGCGGGGTCTCTCAGGTCTGCCCTGGATGTCACGGAAAATTCGCCTCCGGAGATTTTACCACTGAATCGTTTCAGCCTGAAAATCCCCTTGCTGAGGGCCGCCTCAGCGATGAAGTCTGATATAACTGCCTTGTTTACCTGGAGTCTGCCTGCCTTCATATTCCCGCTGAAGGTAAAATTGGCAGGGAGAGGCAGGGGTTTGAGCTTTTTCTCAGGGGATTGGGTCTGTTCTTTGGAGGATTTTTCATCCCCTTCCTTCTCCGGGAGTTTTTCAAGGAGGGGATCAAGGTTGAGGTCATCAGAGGTGATCTCAAAGGAGAGATCAGGGTTGGACGGGTAGTTTTTAAGGTCTGCCTTTATGTCTGTCTTGTTGCCCTCAATGGTTACGTTACCGGAAAGGGAGGCTTTTGAGCCCCCAACTCTGTAAGATATCCGGACAGGGCCTATTTTTGTCCCCTTGAACTGTACCTCTCCGAGCCTGAGTGATCCCTTCATATCCGGGAGGGGAGGTTGAGAACGGGGCGCCCCTTTCTTTCTGGCCGGCGCCCCCTTTTTCTTTTTACCGCTGATTTTTCCAAACGATGCTGCCAGGGAGTCAGCATCGATCCTCTCTGCGTTCAGGTCAATAGAGAGCGAGGGCTTTCCCCGGTAATCCGAGATGGTTCCTTTCACAGAGAGGTCGTTATTGAGGAGGCTGAGTCTCATATCAAGGTCGATATCCCTGTCAGAGAACCTGATTTTGCCCTTTATGAGAGGAGTGAGCCCCTGATAGGAAAGAGAGACCTTTTTCAAGTCAACAGACCCCGAGAGGGATACTCCCCTGGATGGGTCTGAAGAAAGGCCGATCTCAGCACCTGCAAGGGCCCTGACTTCAGGAAGTCCGTCGCTTTCATCTACAAGAGTCAGTTCAGCATCCCTTACCCTTATGCTCTTTACCAAGAGTGCAAGCCCTCCACCAGAGGGCTCCTCTTTTCCACCCTTCTTTTCAGGCTTCTTGCCTGCTACGATATCCTCGTAATTGAATCTTCCCGCCAAGTCTCTCTTTATATTCACCCTTGGAGAAACAAGTTCAACACTATCAACAACAAGCTGTTTTCTGAGCAACGGAAGGAGTTTGTAACGGAGGACAAGTCTGTCTCCCTTTATGAAAATCCCCTTTCCCTCCCTGTCTGAAACAGTAAGGTCCTCAAGGCTGATACCGCTGAATATGCTTACCTTAAGTGTCCCGAGAGAGACCTTCCGGTTGATCGCTTTCTCGATCCTGGGGAGAACGAGTTGCCTTATTCGTTCATCAGTCAGGTAGCTCTTTGCAAATACTGCCAGACCTGCAAAGGCGAGAACGAAGAGTAATACTATGACTCCTCCGATTATGACTGCCTTTTTCATGACCACCTCCAAGCGGAATAAAACTCACTGCTGACAAGAAATTTCGTATAACAGGATTGACCTCCTGCCTTTAACCTCTTATTTCCTGAAGAATATCAGGAAGGGCTTTGAGGGCAGCCTCAAGTTTATCCGGGTTTTTTGTCCCTCCCTGGGCAAGGTCAGGTTTGCCGCCTCCGCGGCCGTCTGCCTTCTCGGCAAGGGCCTTTATTATCTTTCCTGCATTGAATCTCTCTGTAAGGTCCTTTGTTACCATGCATACCATGGCGGCCTGCCCGCCGTCGCGGGAGACCGAGACGATAACGCCAGACTTGAGACGGTCCCTGATCCTGTCAGCCACCAGCCTCAGCTCCTTCTGATTGAGCCCCTCCTGAGTGATCCTGACTATCTTTACCCCTTCATAATCAATTGCCTCCCGGAGGGCCTCTTCGATGATGTCGCCGCTTCCACCTGTCTTCAGCCTCTCCACTTCCTTTTCAAGCCGTCTGACTTCATCGGTGAGTTTTTCGACCCGATCAAGGGGTCTGTCGGTCTTGAGCACCTCCCGGATATGTTTGAGTTCAGTCTCCAGTTCCCTGCTGTATTCATAGGCGTTCATTCCTGTGATGGCCTCCAGACGCCTTATGCCTGATGCAACGCTTCCCTCGGAGAGTATCTTGAAGAGGCCGATCTCTCCGGTATATGAACAATGTGTACCCCCGCAGAGTTCACGGCTGAAGTCTCCTGCAGATACAACCCTGACCTCATCACCATACTTTTCATCAAATAGTGCCATTGCACCAGCCTCTATAGCCTTTTCAACAGGCATGACCCGGGTCTCGACAGGAAGGTTTTCCAGAACCTTTTCATTGACCAGCCTCTCAACCCGCTCAATCTCCTCATCCGACATGCCATAGAAGTGGGTAAAGTCAAAGCGGAGCCTCTCAGGTGTCACAAGTGAACCGGACTGCTTTACATGCTCTCCAAGGACTTCACGGAGTGCCCTGTGGAGAAGGTGGGTTGCCGTGTGGTTTCTCATTATGGCCTGTCTGAGGGCCTGATTGACCTCGAGAGTGACTTCATCTCCCTTGCGTAACACTCCTCTTTTCACCATCACCTTGTGAACTATAAGGTCCTGTCTCGGCCTGAGTGTATCGGTGACATGAAGATGGACCTCGCTGGAATCCATTACACCCCTGTCTCCAACCTGGCCTCCGGACTCACCGTAGAAAGGGGTCTCTTCAGTGATAACATCTCCTTGCATTCCTTCTGATAGGCTCTCCACCTCTCTGCCCTCATGATAGAGGGCTGTTACCCTGCTTCTGAGCAATGTAACATCATAGCCCCGGAAGGAACTCTTCATTGAGGGGGGATAGACCGTTCTTTCCTCGGCTGCAAAAAGGGATACACTCCTTGCCTTGGCCTTTTCCCTCTGGGCCTGGAGTGCCTTCTGAAATCCTGCCTCGTCTATCGTCAGATCCTCATCAATGGCGATATCGCGGGCAAGGTCAAGGGGGAAGCCATAGGTGTCGTAGAGTTTGAAAACCTCTTCACCGGGGATCATATTGCTTCCCGATGCCCTGGTCTTTTCGATTATCTCATCAAGGAGATTCAAACCCATCTCGATGGTCCTTGTAAACCGTTCTTCCTCTATCCTCATTAACTGTTCGGTCCTCTCCCTCTCATCCCGTATCTCAGGGTAAACATCCCCCATTATTCCGATAACAGGCTCTATGAGCCGGTGAAGGACAGGCTCATGAATATCAAGGAGTCTTGCATGCCTTGAGGCACGCCGGATTATCCTTCTGAGGACATATCCCCGTCCTTCATTGGAAGGAACGAGCCCTTCAGACAGCAGGAATGTGGCAGCCCGGATATGATCTGCTATCACCCGGAGTGAGGCATCTGTCCTGGAATCCCTTCCGTAGTCGACACCTGAAAGATCGGAAGCAGCTTTGATAATGGGCATGAAGAGGTCTGTATCAAAATTGTTCAGTTTGCCCTGAAGCACGGCTGTGATCCTCTCAAGCCCCATGCCTGTATCTATGCTCGGATGGGGGAGGGGGGTGAGGTTCCCCTTCTCATCCCTGTTGTACTGCATGAAGACCAGATTCCAGAGCTCCAGATACCTGTCACAGTCGCATCCTATGGCACAGTCATCCCTGCCGCAACCGGCCTCTTCCCCCTGATCAATGATTATCTCAGAGCAGGGACCGCAGGGGCCGGTATCACCCATCTGCCAGAAATTGTCCTTTGCACCCATACGGACTATTCTTGATGAGGGGATGCCGGAGAGTTTTTCCCAGAGCCTTTCTGCTTCATCGTCATCTTCATATACGGTCGCCCAGAGTTTCTCTTTGGGGAGACGGAAGATTTCAGTAAGCAATTCCCAGGCAAACTCGATCGCTTTTTCCTTGAAGTAGTCACCAAAAGAGAAATTCCCGAGCATCTCGAAGAAGGTATGATGCCGCGCCGTATGACCGACATTCTCGAGGTCACTATGCTTGCCTCCTGCCCGCATGCACTTCTGGCATGATGTGGCACGGGAGTAATCCCTGGACTCACGGCCAAGAAAGACATCCTTGAATTGGACCATACCGGCGTTAGTGAACAGAAGGGTCGGGTCGTCGTATGGGAGGAGATTGGAACTCTTCACTATCTGATGTCCCTTCTCGCTGAAATAGGCAAGGAAACTCTCACGGACCTCTTTACTCGTCATGGCTCTCCCTTTCAGTTAGAATTTTTATTTTATCAGTGGTGTCCAAAACAATTCTGAGTATCATGGGAAGGCGGTATGGCGGAGAAAACACCAATGCTCGACACCTTTGAAAAAGAAGGATTCAGCCTACTGACAAACCTTCTCAGACAGCATTCTCTAACATCTGCTGATTCAGGTTCCTGTCCCTTTAATCCCGTCGGTTGCATTGTGTTTTCGCAGCCTTGCCGCTCGAAGCGAGTCAAAGCAAAGAGTCGCATCGACCTTCCCTTTAAATTATCTTGGACAGATGTGACATTTTATATATTATGGTTCTGTTCTACCACGAAGAACACGAAGTTTAGAAAAACTTTGTTTGAATCCAAATTTCTCAGACTTCTAAGGCGTTAAAAAAATTGAATAATTTACCCTTTATTTTTCCTCCGTGTACTCCGTGCCCTTCGTGGTTTATATGTTGATTTCGACCAATTTTTCTGTTTCGCCTCGAAGAAAGCGAAGTTCAAGACACCGTAGAACTATTTTGCAATGCCCGGTTCAGTGCTGATTATCTCGGTCAGCTTCCCGGCTGTAAAACGGAGTATCGTCTTGAAAATACCTGCTGTCCTGTGGTATTCCCACTGTACACGGTCCTTCCCTTCAGGGGTTGGATCTAGGACTTTAACTATAGTCGGAGGCCCCCAGGCATATCTTACCTGCTGGTAGGTCATTCCTGTAACCACTTCACCCTGTTTGATATGTTCCTGGATCTCCGGTGGAAAGTTCTTGATCTCCTCATAGGAATAGCGCATCGTCTTGGCACAGCCTGCCAAGAACAGAACAAACAGAATAAAAGTCAGAACCCTCTTCATATCTCCTCCTCGTTGAAGGTTTTTTTGTTGATATCTTCCATAACTTCCCTGATCAGGCCTGATGAATAACCCCTCCTTGAGAGGTAACCGTAGAGACGTCTCCACCTCTTCTCTGCGGGAAGGTTCGCCAGCAATTTCAGCTTCCTGTGTACAAGCCTTGAGGCCGTCTCCCTGTCGGGTTCTTCATCTATATCAAGCGATTCTATCGTCTCTTCAGGGATCCGCCTTTTTCTGAGCAGGGATACCAGACCCCGCCTCCCGAGATGTCTCTCCCTCCGGCCGTATTCAATAATCTGGATGGCCAGTTCCTTATCGTCAAGATAGCCGTATTCCTTCAGTCTCGAGAGTGTATCTGCTATAACAGCCTCTTTGAATCCTTTTCTGAGCAGGCGTTCTCTCAGCTCCTCTTCTGACCTGCCTCTTATCTTCAGGAGGTTGAAGGCTGCCGAAAGGGCGTCATTCGTGGAACCGCTCGATCGGGATGTCCTCTGACTTCGTCTTCTCGATGTCTTCATAGGCAAGGTCGCTGGTTGACTGGATCCCCTTCACCCTGAGGGCGAAGTCATCAGGGTTGGTAGCACGCCTCAACGCCTCCTCATAGGTAATGAGTTCATTCTTGTAGAGGTCATAGAGTGACTGATCAAATGTCTGCATCCCGTAGATGGTCTTCCCCTTGGCAAGGACATCGGGGATGAGCTTTGTCTTCTCATCATCCAGGATACAGTCCCTGATAGTCTCTGTTGCGACAAGCACCTCCACTGCAGGGACCCTTCCATTACCATCAGCCTTAGGGACAAGCCTCATGGATATAATCCCTTTTATTACCGAGGCAAGCTGAATCCTTACCTGCTTGTGCTGGTAGGGCGGGAAGACGGCGATTATCCTGTTAATGGTCTCTGTGGCATCTGTGGTATGGAGTGTGCTGAGAACCAGGTGCCCTGTCTCTGCCGCTGTGATAGCCGTCTGGATCGTCTCAAAGTCCCTCATTTCGCCTACAAGTATCACATCAGGGTCCTGCCGTAGAGCGGCCCGGAGGGCCTTACTGAATGACTCGGTATCAGATCCGATCTCCCGCTGGTTGATTATGCTCTTCTTGTCGCGGTGCAGGTATTCTATGGGGTCTTCAATAGTGATTATATTGTAAGTCCTGTTGTTGTTTATGTGATCTATCATTGAGGCAAGGGTGGTGGACTTGCCGCTTCCTGTGGTTCCTGTAACAAGAATCAGCCCCCTCGGCTCGAGTGCGATCTTTTTCAGGACCTCGGGAAGATTGAGTTCGTCGATCTTGGGGACCCTCATTGGGATGACCCTGAAAACAAGCCCTACCGTGCCCCGCTGTATAAAGACATTACACCTGAACCTCCCAAGTCCCGGGACGCTGTACGCGAGGTCAATATCCTGTTTTCTCTTGAAGACCTCCCTCTGGTTCGGGCTCATCACCTTGAAGGCTATCTTGATTGCCTCATCCTGTGTAATCCTCTTCTCCTTATCAAGGGGGATAAGTTCACCATGAACCCTGATGATGGGTGGTGAGCCCACCTTGATATGAAGGTCCGATGCCTGCTTTTCATAGGTCTCCTTTAAAAGATCATTGATCTCCATCTTTCCTCCGGATGTTAAAGGCCTCCATGATCCTGGCCTCAATCTCTTCAGCGATCTCAGGATGCTCCCTGAGATACTCCTTTACGTTCTCCCTTCCCTGGCCGATCCTTTTCCCGTTGTAACTGTACCAGGCGCCAGATTTTTCCACTATCTCTCCCTTCACACCAAGGTCGATCAGCTCTCCCTCCCTTGAGATACCCTCGTTGAAGTATATATCAAACTCCGCCTGTTTGAAGGGTGGGGCGACCTTGTTCTTGACCACCTTCACCCTCATTCTGCCGCCCACCATCTCCTGGCCGGTCTTCAGGTTGTCAATCTTCCTTATATCAAGGCGCATGGACGAGTAAAACTTCAGGGCGTTCCCTCCCGTAGTGGTTTCGGGGTTTCCGAACATCACCCCGATCTTCATCCTTATCTGGTTTATGAAGATCACCGTGGTCTGGGATTTAGAAATCGCTGCCGTTAGTTTCCTGAGTGCCTGACTCATGAGCCTCGCCTGAAGTCCCGGGAGGCTGTCTCCCATCTCCCCCTCTATCTCGGCCCGGGGGACAAGGGCCGCCACTGAGTCTATCACAATCAGGTCAATGGCCCCGCTTCTTACAAGGGCCTCTGTCACCTCAAGGGCCTGCTCTCCCGTGTCAGGCTGGGATACAAGGAGGTCTTCAATATTCACCCCTATCTTCTGGGCGTAAGTAACATCAAGGGCATGTTCTGCATCTATGAAGGCTGCAACACCACCCATCATCTGTGCCTGGGCTATGGCACTCAGGGCAAGGGTGGTCTTTCCGGATGACTCGGGTCCGTAGATCTCCACTACCCTTCCTCTCGGAAAGCCTCCAATACCGGTTGCAATATTGAGTGTGAGGGAGCCTGTGGGGATCGCCTGTATTCCTTCAACTACTCCATCAGCACCAAGGCGCATGATTGCACCCTTGCCGAAGGACCTTTCAATCTGGGTGAGCGCCATCTCCAGCGCCCTGGCCTTATCCTTTTCCATCCAACCCTCCTTCGTTCAGTTTGATTGTATACAGAGATTCATACTCGGCACCTGTTGGCTTGAGAGTGCTCTTCATCAGATGAATCTCCGATACGTCTATTTTACCAAAGTCAACACCTTTATGGCCTCTCCATCCTCTGAGAACTTCCTGTATATCCCGTGGTGATTTTATCCTCCCTGCCGTCAGGTGAGGGTTGAAGGGCCGGGTCTCCCTCTGAAATCCAAGACGGGCAAGGGCATCTTCAGTCTTTTCATGAATGGCTGAAAGGCCAGAAGATTCCTCAATCCCTATCCATAGAACGCGGGGCCTCCGGTAGTCCGGAAATACACCTGTTCCTTTCAGGTGTATCCGGAAGGGGCCGATTCCCTCAACAGCCCTTGCAATTGAGGTATGTAGTTCCGGGAGGAGTTCCTCCTTCACCTCTCCCAGAAACCGGAGTGTTATATGTATCCCCTCCGGTCTGACCCACCTGACCCCGGTTGAGTAGGGCCTTAAGTCATTGATTAGCCTTCCGACATTTTCCTTGACTCCCGGCGGGATATCTATGGCGATAAAACACCTTACCCCATGGATTCAATTGCCTCCTTGAGGAGTCTGAGGGCCTCGGATGAGGCGGATTCCTTGTTTTCAATCCTGTTGCCTCTCAGCCTGAGCTCGCGGAAGCGGTGCCCTCCCCGAAAAGATACCGCCACATACACGAGTCCTGCCGGCTTGTCCTCAAGTCTGTCTGGCCCAAGGTTCCCTGTAGTGGCAAGGCCTATATCGGTTCCTGCCCTCACCCTTGCTCCATCAGCCATCCTGAGAGCAGTCTCACTGCTTACCACACCGTATTCTTTGATAATGGACTCCGGAAGATCCAGAAAGATCATTTTGGCCTTCACTGAATAGGTTATTACTCCGGCAACAAAGAACATGCTTGCTCCCGGTATATCCGTCAACAGATTTGCGATCATTCCGCCTGTGCAGGATTCGGCAACTGAAAGGGTGTACCCCTTTTCATAAAGAAGTGCATGGACCTCTGAGGCGGCCTTCTGTATCTCTCTCACCTCTTACCCCTTAATTAAGATGAAGACCTGTAGAACCAGGTTAGTATAGACCCCGGCAAGGACATCATCAAACATTACCCCCAGCCCTCCACTGATCCTCTGCTCAAAATATCTTATAGGAGGGGGCTTGAGGATGTCAAAGAGCCTGAAGATGATGAGTGCTGCCGTGAGGTTCAGGATGGTCGGGGAAAGGAAGATGATTGCGACCATGTAACCTGTCACCTCATCAATAATGATATGGGAACTGTCCTTTTCTCCAAGCCTGCGTTCTGCCTCATCAGCCGCATAAATCCCCAGAATAAAGATGCTAAGAGCCATGGTGAGAAGGAGCCAGATCTGGGGCCTCAGGACAAGGCAGACCAGCCAGGCGAAGAGACTCCCGGCTGTCCCGGGCGCTACAGGTGCGAAGCCAAGGGGACCGAGTGTAGCTATATAAGCAAGGATTCTTTTCCCAGACACGGTAATCTCCTTTACAGATAAAGTATCATAACGGATAGTTTCAAAGCATGACGGAGGTCCCTCATCAAAGTGCTTTTCTGGCTGGGGCGGCAGGACTCGAAGCACCGCAAAGAAGTAAAATTGCCTTTATTTTCAATTAGTTATTTTTTTCACTATAAGATGTTTTGTAAATGAAGGTCTTGAACGTGTTTGCATAATACATAGTTTTGTTTTCCATTTTACTGGAATTGACCTTTTCTCCTTACAATATCTCTATAAATCTGTGGTCTTCTGTTGGGATAAATACTCTCTATCCTTCTCCACTTCGTAATCTCCTTAAGGTCTATGGTAACGGTCTGGATTTTGGTTTTGCTTCCGATGTCAGCGATTATTTCGCCTCGCGGGTCAATCACCATGCTATGTCCCGAGAAAATCCTGTCCGGTCTGTTTACATAAACCACAAAAAACTGATTTAAGATTGCTGCTCCCTGGAGACGACGACGGATATACTCCTGCCTAAAATCTTCAGGTGTGGCAGATATGTTTACCACAATCTCTGCGTCTTTAAGAGCAAGAGATCTCCAGACCTCTGAGAATGCGCCATCAAAACAGATGCAGATTCCGATCTTGCCTGCTGGTGTATCAATTACATCCAGTCTTTTCCCTGGGATAAAATTCTCTGTCCAGTGGATGTGGGTTTTGTCATAGTGAAATATGGTTTTTCTGTCAACATATGTGGCGGTATTATAGAAAGTCCCTGGTTTTCCCCTCAATTCTCCGAATATTACTCTTGCACCAGTTTCTTTAATGAAATGATAAAGATCGTCAGACTGCTTGGCCATATTTCTGTAAAAGAGCTTCATCTCTCTGTATAAAAGCCCCTCGGGTCTCTCCAGGGAAGGATGTCCATGAAGTATGAGTTCGGGAAAGACTATGAGGTCTGAGTTTCTATGCTCTCGGATTATCTTTTTTATATGTTTGATGTGCCTTGAATGGTCACGGTATCGGCCTATCTGGGCAAGGGTTATTCTTTTTTTCAACGACACGGAGTCTCCTGCTTCAGATAGGGAGGAATGTATTTCCGCTTTATTTCTTCCTCGATGGCCTGAAGGTATGAACGTGCTATATCATCACCATATTCTTCATCACCGTAACGATAGAGACTTCCCTTGTCACGATCTATATTCTCCATTACAAATATCTCGTTTACCTTGCTTACCTTTTTCTTTGCCAGTCTCTTGATTATTCCGTGTATGCCCGAACCTGATTGAGCGGGGTCTTTCTTTCTGAATGCAATTGACGGTGGCACACCAAGCTCAACCGCTACCTGACGGTGAACCCTCTTTCTTATGTTATCTTCAGGCCCGTCTATTTTTAGATTTGGTGCTATGCGCATGGCCGTGATTATTACATCTCTGTCAAGATAAGGGGCTCTTAACTCTATTGAATGAGACATGGTCAACTTGTCCTCTCTTTCAAGGGTATCCGTATAAAGATAGTTCAGGTCTTCCCAGAGTTTTTCATGTAATATAAGGTAACCATCCTCCCTTACCACATCATTATACCACGGATAACCTGCAAACAATTCGTCAGCTGCCTGACCTGTAAACATAACTCTTATGTTGTCTTCAGAGGCAAGTTGTGCTGCAAGGTACATAGGAATTGCTACCTCTACCTGTAACAGGCCACACTCTTCGACATTTCTTATAACCTCTGGAAGAATGCTCTCCACAGTCCTGTCGTCAATAATGGTTGTCTTTAATTCAAGCCCCAGTTCAGAGGCTACCTGTTCAGCTGCCAGAATATCACCTGAGTGTTCGGTCCCTGTACAATAGCAGATGATATGTTTGCCTTCTCGTTGAAGGAGATGGGCTATTAGTACAGAATCAATACCACCTGAGAAAATTACGCCAAGGACATCTTCGTTAAGTCCTGTAAGTCTCTTTCTAACTGCATTTACAATAGCTTCTTTATATGTCTCTATAGCTTCTCGGAAGTCAACAATATCAATCTGTGGCAGGAACAGTTCATACCCTGAGATCTGTTTAACACCACTGTCGGAGATCTCGAGTATATGGCCCGGCATAAGACGAGCAGGGTTATCTTTTCCATTCCACAATGCCTTTTTTTCGGATGCAAAGTATGTGGTATCTCCATTTTGTATGTAATAAAGTGGCTTCTTTCCAACCGGGTCCCTTGCCACAACTATCTTACATCCATCAGTTACGGCAAGTACATACATTCCATCAAGTAGTCCAAGAACCCGTTTTACTGCATCTACAAGTTCGCCCCTGTAAAGCTCTTCTATCAGATGTACTATCACCTCACTATCGCTTGTTGTTTTGAAGACATGGTCTCTCATCAACAGAGAACGTAACTTCTGATAATTATATATCTCTCCGTTATGTATCAGACTGATACGACCGTTACATGAGGTATAGGGCTGAGACCGTTCTTCCGTTCCCACTATCTTTAATCTTGAGTGGCCAAAAGCAATATGTGCCTTGCTGTCAAAGTATGGTATTAATGAATCAATATCCTCAGCCCTCTTTATAACTCCATCTAAATAGATACCGTGTGTGTCTGGCCCTCTGTGTTTCATCTTTTTTAGCATATCATGAATATCATGAGAGGGAATTTTCCCCTTCCTGACAAAATGTCCGCATACTGTGCACATGATCTTTCACTCCTTTATTTCTGAATCCATAGTAATTTCTTGTAGATCCAGCCTGTCTGGCCGAATTCATCCAAGACCTTTACCCATTTGCCTTTAAACCTGATGACCTTAAAGGAATCATATTTTATTGCTGGATTCCAGTGTGCTTTTCTGTATTTTGTGCCGGGACCTGTCCTCACATTAACCTTATCCTTCTTTACTACCGCACAATAATATCTATTAGCTACCAGTGGTGCATATATCCAGTGGGTGTCACCATCCACATCCTGTACCCTGTACCACTTGCCTTTTTTCTTCAATTTTTTAAGTGGCATGTATTTGAAGACCTGCCAGGTCTTTTCATATCTGGTTCCGGGGCCGGAGCGAAGATTTGCTGTCTCAACTTTTACGCAAAGGGCTGAGGAGCTATCAATCATAAGAACTACGAAAAGTAGAGAAAGTAAAATTAAAGGATAGATGGAGAGTTTTTTATTTAGCATTTTAAACTTTTTCTTAACCATTTTATCCTCCTTACATCTATATTGTCGTAAAAAATAGAGGTTAATTAAAAATATTCTTGACAATCAAATTGAAACTTGTTTAGTATACTTAATATATTGTGATCATGTCAAAAAATCTTTTGAGGTGATTATTAAATGATTAATTACGAAGAAGAGATACTCGTAAGCGTCAGAAGGGTCATGAGAGCAATCGACAGACAGTCTTCCTATCTTATTAAAAACTTTGGTCTTACCACACCGCAGTTGCTATGCCTTAAGTATATTGAATCTGAAGAACCCCTTACTCCAGGATTGCTTTCACAGAAGATAAATCTCAGTCATGCAACTGTTACAGGCATTGTAAATCGTCTTGAAAAAAAGAAGCTGATCAAAAAGAAGCCAAACAAGAAAGATGGTCGAAGTGTCCTGCTTTCTATCACTAAAAAAGGTCAGTCGCTTCTGGAAGACTCTCCTTCAATGCTCCAGGAGTATTTTGTTAAGGAGCTTTCGAAACTTCAGGACTGGGAAAAAACCTTTATTCTTTCCGCCCTTCAGAGAATTGTATCAATCCTTGATGCTGAAGAGATTAAGGCAGCACCTGTTCTTACCACTGGTCCTATGGAGGCAGAGCCAGAGCAGGTGCTAGGACTTCTTGAAGACGAAAAATAAAAATCAGGAATTCAGAACGGATATTTTAGTTTGTATTCTCTTCCAATATGCGGTAGGATAATCCTAAAATTGACATCTATACAAAAGAGGCATTTACATATCAAAGGGCCTGTCCATTTTGCGTTCTTCTGAAGCAAAACCTCCGATGACGGGGTTTTTTGTACCATTGTGCACCAAAGTCTAAAGAATTAACATGCTGAAAAATAGCATAAACTGGCTGGGGCGGGAGGACTCGAACCTCCAAATGGGAGAGCCAAAATCTCCTGACTTGCCGTTTGTCTACGCCCCAATACTGGCTTAAGAGGTTATAAGGAATTTTCCTATAAAAGCAGCCATGCTGTCAAGATAACGAAGTCCATAACAAATCCAGAAGTCAAAATCAGAAACAGGGTGCGGATGAAGGCTGACCTCCGAGTTTTCTGAGGGTATCGTTTTGTAACGGGCATTCCTGGGAGAATTGCCATAAAAACAATCCCTTCCGAAAAAGGCCCATAAGGTCTGCCCTGAATAAATATAAGTTGAGCCCCGGACATGAATATCGGCATCAGCTCCTGATAAAGGAGGTGAGTTTACTGCTTCAGTAAGAATAGAAGGATCAGGGGCAAAGACACGTGTGGTTACCTGCAGGGAGTACAGGGGAAGCGGACAGATGGGCTTTATGACTTAACCGGTGTCTGTCCGCTTCCCGGGGGTGTCTCCCGCTTTATTTACATAAAGAACTCAGGAAACAGAAACTGTTAGTGAGCATGATACTCCTGCCCGTGCTTGTTGTCGTGGTCCGATTCCATTCCCATCGTAATATCTTCTCCAGCTACGTGACCGAGAAGATGACTGTGGGAGATGGCGTGAGCATATGAGAGGACCTGCCATACCTCTGTCTCTGTCAGAGTGTTTTCAAAGGCTGGCATATCAGAATTGAAAGGAGGATGTTTTCCGCCCTTCACTGTCCTCCAGAAGAGGTATCCATCAGTCATTCTGGACATGTGAGCGCTATCGGCGAAGCTGAACGGTTTTTTGTTCAGGGACTCAGCACGGGGGCCTTTACCGTCACCTTTGAGACCGTGACAGCTGGCACACTTTTCTTTGTAGATCTTGCTTCCGGCAATGATTGCCTCAAGATCTGTCCAGTAGGGGTTTTTGAGGTAACGGTATTTCCCGGGCATCTCCATGCCGTGGGTATCCTCATCATCGTGGGCATGTCCCGTTCCGCCTGCAAATGCAATGGCGGCAGTAAAAAGTAAAGCAAGAAATGTTAACAGCCCTATAGTTGCAGGGCATTTATCATCAATGCCTTTTGCAAACATAATTACCTCCTTAACAATGTTGAAATCACCGGCAATGCATGCCTGTGATGCAATGGAATACATTACCCTTTGAATGCAATTCCGGGAAGAGGTTAGGAAGCAGGGGGAGAAAGGCCGGAAAAGGCTTTTGAGGATAGTGGACTGATTTTAATGGTATGAAAAAAAGGCGGAGTGTCAGTGAGTTCATGTTTGTAAGCCATGGAAATGCCTGCATTATGATACGTCGGGTTTCTGTGATCATCCGCTTTGTTTGTACGGTTCGTTCTTGTTCCACAGAATTCCCGCACAAAATGCAGGTGCTGCTCCACACCCTCACGGGTGAACTCAAATGTCTTTTCTGCCAGCAGGCCTGTGTTCGAGTTGCGTTCATGGCTTATTGGATCATGATAATCTGACTCTGAATGATGTTCATATCCGGGATTATGGGTGCTGCCATTCAGGAAATGAAGGTGAATGTAGGGGGTATGAATTGCGACAATGATCAGAATGCTCAGTATTATGGAGGAAGGTTTATTTGATCCAGTTAAGGTAGACATGGCTGTTTATTAATAATGATAATGCTTTTATTACTATTTTATATTGCCTGGTTGAGCCGGTAAAAGTCAATTCTGAATTCAGTCACTTAGGGATTTGCCTGCTCCCGGGGTTCTGGTGTAAGATAGAGACTCAGATAAATTGCTACGGAGGGAATATGCATGAAACTCATTGATCTGATCCGGAAGAGAAATGCCAGGATAGGCATCATCGGTCTGGGATATGTGGGCCTCCCCCTTGTGGTTGAGTTTTCATCGGCCGGGTTTGATGTGACCGGTTTTGATCTTGACAGCACCAAGGTGAGAAAACTCAGGAGAGGGATCTCCTATATCGGTCACATTCCTTCATCCAAGATAAGGGAGTGCGTAAAAAAAGGAAAATTCACCCCGACCGATGACTTTTCCCTTATCAGGGAGGTGGATTGTATAATTATCTGTGTCCCCACACCCCTGAATGAGCATCGTGAACCGGATCTCTCCTATGTGGTCTCCACAACCAGGACGGTGGCCGGGCATCTCAGGAAGGGTCAGCTCGTAATTCTTGAATCAACAACATATCCGGGCACTACTGATGAGGTGATGAGGCCGATCCTTGAGGAAGGCGGTTTAAAAGCGGGAAAGGACTTTTTCCTCGCCTATTCACCTGAGAGAGAGGACCCTAACAACAGGGAATTTTCCACAAGGACAATCCCGAAGGTGGTTGGGGGATACACAAAAGACTGTCTGATGGCTGCTGAGACCCTGTACGGCACAATAATTGAGAAGACGGTCCCTGTTTCATCAACAAAGACAGCCGAGGCGACAAAACTCCTTGAAAACATCTACAGGGCGGTAAATATCGCACTTGTCAACGAGATGAAAATGCTCTTTGACAGGATGGGGATAGATGTCTGGGAAGTTATAGAGGCATCAAAGACAAAACCCTTCGGATTTCAGGCCTTCTATCCCGGTCCCGGACTGGGAGGACACTGCATCCCCATTGATCCCTTTTACCTTACCTGGAAGGCCCGGGAGTATGACTTCAACACAAGGTTCATTGAACTTGCCGGGGAGATAAATACCTTTATGCCCTATTTTGTGCTTCAGAAGACTGTCAAGGCACTTAATGAGCGAGGCAAGAGCATAAGAGGGGCAAAGATCCTGATTCTTGGCCTTGCCTATAAAAGGGACGTGGATGATATCAGGGAATCTCCCTCGCTGAAACTGATAGAACTGTTCAGGAAAGAGGGGGCCCGGGTTGATTATAACGACCCCCATATCCCCGAGACCCACAGGATGAGGAAATATGATTTCAAAATGAAGTCTGTGGAACTCTCGGCGGGAAAGCTCAGAAGGTATGATTGTGTAGTCATTGCCACTGATCACAGTTTCTACGACTATCCCTTTATCGTGAAACACGCCAGCCTGGTTATAGACACGAGGAATGCCACAGCAGGGATCAGGGCGAAGAGGAAGATAGTAAAGGCTTAGAGGTTTAACTCTCCATAACAGCGGAGAGCGCTGATCTGAGGGCCTTTTCAGGGATGTCTGAATGGATTTTCACCTCTCCTATCCGTTCCGGCAGTACATATTTTACCACACCCGAGACGGCCTTCTTGTCCATGGAAAGGTGGGGAATGATCGAGTCTGGAGAAATGTCCCTTTCTGTCCTGACTGGAAGACCATATCTCTCAAGGAGGTTGTTTATCTCAACGGCCTCTTCCTCCTGCATGAGACCCATCAGGACAGCTATCCGGGCCTCGGCTACCATCCCGATCGAGACAGCCTCGCCGTGCAGATAGCGCCTGTATGATGTGGCAGTCTCAATGGCGTGCCCTATCGTATGGCCGTAGTTGAGGATGGCCCTGAGACCGGCTTCCCTTTCATCCTCTGAGACCACATCCGCCTTTATACGGCAGGAGTTTTCTATGATGTATTCAAGGCCGTCCATGTTGAGGTTCAGAATCTCCTCATATCTCTTGCGGAGATAGTCAAAAAATGAAGAATCTCTGATGACCCCGTATTTTACAACCTCGGCCATACCGGCAAGGAACTCCCTTTCAGGCAGGGTTCTGAGGGTGGATGGGTCTATAAGGACGATTCTTGGCTGGTAGAATGTGCCTATCATATTCTTTCCGATGGGATGATTAACACCGGTCTTACCACCTACGGAACTGTCTACCTGTGAGAGGAGTGTGGTAGGGATCTGAACATAACTTATCCCGCGCATATAGGTCGAGGCAGAGAACCCGGCAATGTCTCCGATCACACCGCCCCCGAGGGCGAAGAGACAGGATTTCCTGTCAAGACCGGCACGGAGCATCCTGCTCAGTATATGGTAGGCCCAGAGAAAATCCTTGTATTCCTCTCCATCGGGGATCAGGATCAGTTCCACCTTCAGCCCTGCATCCTCAAGCCCCTTCATTACGGTCTCTCCATAGAGGTTGAAGACGGTAGGGTTGCTCACAAGGGCGGCCTTCGGAGAAAAGGAAAACTCCAGGAGGTCAGGAAGGAGCCTGAGGCTGCCCTCACCAATATGGATCGGATAACTTCTCTCTCCCAGTTCGACTTTAAGTGTTTTCAATATTCTGTCTCCATAAATAACTGTTTAAAACTCTATCTAAAAGAGGCGGCATGCCTCTCTTAGATTATAAAATTATCTTGGGCAGCATTGATCTTTATTTGATTCATATTCAATCAACAGGGAATTTTAACCTATGGGCTCCATTTTTTCAAAGCGGTATTGTTATAATTAAAGGCTTTTTTTTGGAGAGTCGATCAGAATGCTTGCCAAAAGGATAATTCCCTGTCTTGATGTCAGAGACGGCCGGGTGGTAAAGGGTGTTAATTTTGTTAACATCCGTGACGCCGGTGATCCCGTTGAAAATGCCATCTACTATGATGCTGAGGGGGCAGATGAGCTGGTCTTTCTTGACATCACGGCTTCCCACGAGAAGAGGAAGATAATACTTGATGTCGTTGAGAGGACGGCAGATGATGTTTTCATGCCTCTTACCGTAGGGGGTGGGATAGGAAGTCTTGATGATATCAGGGATCTCCTCAACGCAGGGTGTGACAAGGTCTCCATAAACACGACCGCAGTAAGGGATCCCGAGTTCATAGGAAAGGCCGCCCAGAGGTTCGGGAGCCAGTGCATAGTGGTGGCTGTCGATGCAAAGAGGGTAACCTCCTCAAGGTTTGAGCTCCCCCTTCCAGGAGAGATTCCTGACTGGCTGAGGGAGTCAAAGGAACTTGAGGAACGTCTCTCCGTGGACTTTGAATCTGATGAACCTCTCTGGGAGGTTTATACTCATGGGGGCAGACGGCCCCGTGGGATAGACGCTGTAAAGTGGGCTGTCTATATGGAGGAGATGGGGGCCGGAGAGATTCTTCTCACCTCAATGGATGCAGACGGGACAAAGGCGGGCTTTGATATTTCCCTTACAAGGATGATCTCTGAATCGGTAGGAATTCCTGTTATAGCTTCGGGAGGTGCGGGAAATCTCGAGCACTTTTTTGAGGCCCTTACTGAGGGGAGGGCGGATGCTGCCCTTGCAGCAAGCCTCTTTCATTACAGGGAGCTGACCATCAGGGAAGTCAAGGATTTTCTGTCAGAAAGGGGAGTTGTTGTAAGACCCGTTGTCGGTGAGGATGGGAAGGATCAGGGATAACCGTGTCGTATACGGGCTTAATGAACCTCAACGTTGCATAAGGAGGCAGGGGGCCATGTCCGGTCAGTT
>CAZITN010000052.1:0-1285 GCA_964542175.1 uncultured Thermodesulfovibrio sp.
AAGGTGGTAAACTCTCGGAAATTCGTTATTTTTGTTATCGGCTGGTGTGTTGGATTCAACATTGATGTGGAAAAAAAGCAACAGTTTTTCAAACAGAATGCTGATTAATCAGGGTGTTCGTGATGGTATGTTTTTTGCAAAGATAATAGAATTAATTGGTTTTTAGAAAAAACACTTGACAAAATCGTCAGATAATGATATAAATTCTGCATAGGGTTTATATTTTTATCACTAAGGTAGTGACAGGTATCTTGATGAGTTGTTGGCCTCAGGCAGGCTTTCTAAGAGAAAAGGTAAGAAATTGGGCAGGTTTGACTGTTCTGCTAATCCCATAATGTGGGGAGGTGATATCCTAAGGAGTCAGGGTTTCAGTATTCATTACGGGATTCAAAAGTTCTTTGTTTAACCCCTGTTTTACAGGGCAGAATGCTAACCTTATGAAGGAGGGTTAGGAATTGAAGAAATATCTGGCAATAGTAATCGGTATGCTTTTTGTTCTGGGTTTTGCTGCCAGTGCCTTTGCGATCCATGCAGAGATTCCGTCAGAGACACAGGCAGTCGTTGCTAAGGGATCTACACAGATCACCCTTGGCGGTGACATCAGGTTCAGGATGGACTACAGGGACAACCTCACTGACCAGCTTGACAACGGCTCCGGTGACGAGCATTTTGCTCAGGTTGACGCCAGGGTGAGGCTGAAGATCGACGCAAAAGTCTCCGACAACACCAGTGGTAGAATCCACTTTGAAAACGACTGGGTCTGGGGTGTTGATGATACCGCACAGGGCACATATCACCGTGGCAACACCACAGTCGGTGCCTACAAGAAGGGTGGCCAGTTCATCGAGGCATGGATCCAGCACAAGGCCGGTCCTGTTAATATCAAGATTGGTCATATGCCCCTTGCCCTTGGTAATCTTCTCTTCTTCGACCACAGGGAGATGGGTGATGATGCAGTCCTTTTCTCAATGAGCCCCAACAAGCAGACCCACGTCTTTGGTCTTTATTCCAAGTTTGACGAGGCTGTGGGCGGTATCAACGATGATGCAAATGCCTATGTCCTGGGCGCCGGTTACAATGCTGGCAACTTCGGCGTAGGTGGTGATGTCACCTATGTGGATGACCAGCAGAACAGCATCCACCTCTGGAACTTCGGCCTGAGGGGTAATGTGAATGTCGCCGGTTTTGCCCTTAAGGGTGATGTCGAGATCCAGACCGGTGAGGTTGATGTTGTCGGTGGCCCTGACTTTTCAGGCTGGGCAGCCTATCTCAGGGGTGACTACAA
>CAZITN010000052.1:1385-20215 GCA_964542175.1 uncultured Thermodesulfovibrio sp.
ACGACATCGAGGCATTCCAGACCTCCCTCAGTGCAGTGGTCTATGACTATGCCGGCTATCTCTATCACTACAGGATGAAGACCGCTTCCGGCGGTAAAGGTGGTATCTCCAATACCATGGTTTTCAAGGTGGGTGCAAACCACAAGGTCAGCAAGGACCTCTCAGTTGCAGGTTCAATCGCCTACCTGAAGGCGGATGAGGATGTATCACTCAATGGCGGCACTCCTGATGATGATCTCGGCTGGGAGTTCGACGGCCAGGTCAAGTACATGCTTGACAGGAACCTCTCCCTCACCCTCCAGGGTGGTTACTTTGTAGTGGGCGATGCCTATAACCATGCCGATGGAAGCTCCGACGATGCATGGGGTGCAAGGCTCGTCACCCAGCTCAGCTTCTAAATCAGATCTGATTTGATCTTCAAGAGGCGGTTGCCTATAAAGGCAACCGCCTCTTTTTTATGTAAGTGGAACACAGATTAACACAGAAAAAAAGGATTTACACAGATCAAAACAAATCCTGCGAGCACTCAATTCTAAATCCGAAACAAATTCAAGATAACCAAATATCAAAACAATCCGGACACGGATGAACACGGAGTTGATTGCGTTAATTGCGTTTATTGAGTTTGTTGCGTTTCTCGCCTTCCACCTTTCTCGCCTTTTACTCTTCCTGCCCTCTACCCTCTACCCGCTATACGCTTTATTCTCAACCTTAACCTAACTCTGTCCTTTATTCCCTGCCCGCTTTTTTGACAGGTCAGAAAGGGTAATGTTAAAATTTAACTCTTTTGAATATGCACAGCGAGCGCATAATCTGCCATCGGCAGATCTTAGCGAGCGGATGTAATAGAGAATATCTTCCTTTCATATCGAAGATACCCTGCGGCTTGCCGCAGGATATCTTCATTAACTCTTCCTTATATAAGGAGTAGAATGGGGAAAAAGGTATTATTATCCGGGAATGAGGCACTTGCCCTCGGGGCTTATGAAGCCGGTGTAAAGGTGGCTACAGCCTATCCAGGGACTCCCTCCACAGAGATACTGGAGAACCTTTCCAGGTACGAAGGTGTTTATACCGAATGGTCTCCTAATGAGAAGGTGGCCCTTGAGGTGGCCATAGGGGCCTCATTTGGTGGAGTGAGGGCGATGGCGTCCATGAAGCATGTGGGGTTGAATGTGGCGGCTGACCCACTCTTTACATCTTCCTACACAGGAGTGAGGGGAGGTCTGGTCGTGATAACTGCTGATGACCCCTCCATGCACAGTTCACAGAATGAGCAGGACAACCGGAATTACGCCTTCTCGGCAAAGCTGCCCATGCTTGAACCCTCGGACCCTCAGGAGGCGAAGGAGTTTCTTAAGGCTGCCTTCCGGATAAGCGAAGAGTTTGACACCCCTGTGCTCCTGAGGACGACCACAAGGGTCTCTCATGTAAAGGGGGTTGTGGAGCCCGGGGAACCGGCAGTCTCTCCGGTCAGCCCTTCCATTGAGAAGATGCCAGGTAAGTTTGTGATGCTTCCTGCTAACGCAAGGAAGAGGCGGGTCGAACTGGAAAAGCGGATGAAGAGGCTCAGAGAGTATGCTGAAGGATTTCCAGGGAACCGGATAGAATGGGGGACGAGGGAGAGAGGTTTTATCACTTCAGGAGTATCCTACCTCTATGTGAAGGAGGCCTTTCCGCAGGCATCGGTACTCAAGCTAGGGATGGTATGGCCCCTGCCAGAAGGGTTGATAAGAGAGTTTTCAGAGGGGGTGAAAGAGGTCATCATTGTGGAGGAACTCGACCCCTTTCTTGAGACGCATATAAAGGCTTTAGGGATTGATTGCAAGGGAAAAGAACTCATCCCATCCATTGGAGAACTCTCCCCCTCGAGGGTGAAAGAGGCGGTGGAGGGAGTGGCTGAGGAGGTTGCATATCGGCCTCCCGAGATTCCTGTAAGACCTCCCAACATGTGTCCGGGCTGTCCCCACAGGGGGCTCTTTTATGCACTCTCAAGGCTTGGGGTTTTTGTCTCAGGTGATATTGGATGTTATACCCTGGGTGCCCTGAAACCCCTTTCTGCCATGGACTCCTGTGTCTGTATGGGGGCCAGCATCGGGAATGCCCTGGGAATGGAGAAGGCTCTCGGTGAGGAGGCCCTCGGGAAGGTGGTTGCAGTAATAGGGGATTCCACATTCATTCATTCGGGGATTACCGGGCTTATTGATGTGGTCTATAACAGGGGTATTACCACCGTCATAATACTTGATAACAGGACTACAGCCATGACGGGGCATCAGGCAAACCCGGCAACGGGCAGGACTGTTACTGGTGAGAAAACTAGCATGCTCGACCTGGCTGTCCTCTGCAGGGCTGTGGGTGTGGAGAATGTAATAGAGATTGATCCCCATGACATAGAGAGGACCTACAGGGTTGTAAAACAGGAGGTTGAGAGACCCGAGCCGTCGGTGATCATAACAAAGGCTCCCTGTGCCCTTCTTCCAGAGGTCAGGGGGGCAAAACGGCCAAAATATCAGGTTATTACCGCAAAATGTACCGGATGCAGGGCCTGTCTGAGCATAGGATGCCCTGCTATAAGATGGATTTCGGTGACTCCTGAAGAGGCAGAGAGACTCGGGTTTAAGAAGAAACAGAAGGGATATTCAGTGATTGATCCGATTCTCTGTAACGGCTGTGGTCAGTGCTTCCCGCTCTGCAAGTTCAAGGCTATAGAGAAGGTCGAGGACTGATTGAGAATGAACGAAAAGGGAAATATAATAATATCCGGAGTCGGTGGGCAGGGGATAATCCTGGCAAGTGAGATACTTTCGTCCGTCCTCCTCCGTGCTGGCTTTGATGTCAAGCAGAGTGAGGTCCATGGGATGGCACAGAGGGGCGGATCAGTGCTTTCCCATCTCCGCTATGGCAGCAAGGTATATTCGCCTGTGATCGATCCTGCGACGGCGGATCTCCTCCTCTCCTTTGAACTCTTGGAGGCTTTACGACATATTGGCTATCTCAAAGATGGAGGAAAGGTAGTGGTGAATACCCAGCAGATTCTTCCTCCGTCAGTTGCTGCCGGGAATGAGGATTATCCCTCTGATCCTGTCTCAGAGATGAAGAATATGGGTGTGAGTGTATTCCCTTTGAACGCCCTTGAGATCGCCCGTGAGCTGGGTGAGGTAAGGGTCGTCAACACCATCATGACCGGTGGACTTTCCTGCTTCCTTCCCATTGATGAGAAGGTTTATACTGATGTGATAAAAGAGAGGGTGAAGGAGAGATTTGTTGATGTTAACCTCAGGGCTTTCAGTCGCGGCAGGGAGGAGATGGCCAGGATGTTGAAGGAGTTACATTAGCGTGAAGCGTGTAGGGGTTGGCAATAGTGTTGAGTCATATCTGTCCAAAATATTTTAGAGGAGCGGTGGCAAGGCTGCGAAACACAATGCAATCGACAGGATTTACGGGACAGGAACCTGAATCAGCAGGGGTAATAGCACACTCTCTGAGAACGTGTGTTAAACACCTGAAAACTTCTTTTTCTAAGGTGTCGTGCATTGCTGCTTTCTCCGCCATACCACCGCTTCCCGTCATACAAGATTATTTTGATAACACCACAGGTGTTGAGTAAAAACGAGTAACCAGTACTCCAAATAACTAATACCGGTGAAGGAGGTGTCAGGCGAGAATGATCTGGAATGAAGAGTACGAGACAATGCCCCGGGAGGCGCTGGAGTCGATTCAGTTGAAGAGGCTTCAGCAGGTTGTAGCGAGGGTTTATCAGACCGTTGAACCTTACCGGAAGAAGATGGACGAGGCAGGGGTGAAGCCTGATGATATCCGTGAACTGAAGGATATCGGTAGGCTTCCCTTCACAACAAAGGATGACCTGAGGGATAATTATCCCTTCGGGATGTTTGCTGTGGGGCTTGAGAGGGTTGTGAGGGTTCATGCATCGTCAGGGACAACGGGTAAGCCGACCGTTGTGGGTTACACGAAACGGGATATAGAGACATGGGCGGAGCTCATGGCAAGGACCCTTGCCGCAGCAGGGGTGCATAGCGGAGATGTGGTGCATAATGCTTACGGATACGGGCTCTTTACGGGCGGGCTCGGTTTTCACTATGGTGCTGAACGCCTGGGAGCGACGGTCATCCCGATCTCAGGGGGGAATACCAAACGGCAGATAATGATCATGAGGGACTTCGGTTCCACCGTTCTTACCTGTACACCTTCCTATGCCCTGAATATTGCCGAGGTGCTATATGACTCAGGGATTGATCCTAAAGACCTCAATTTGAAGGTGGGAATATTCGGAGCCGAGCCCTGGAGCCCGAAGATGCGCGAGGAGATTGAAAAGAAATTAGGTATAGATGCGATTGATATTTATGGGCTGAGCGAGATAATCGGTCCTGGTGTGTCGGTGGAGTGTGTTGAGAAGAAGGAGGGGCTTCATGTATTTGAGGATCACTTCATCCCAGAGATCATAGATCCCGAAACAGGAGAGGTCCTGCCTTACGGCGAGAAGGGTGAACTCGTCTTTACCACCCTTACGAAGGAGGCCTTTCCGGTAATACGTTACAGGACAAGGGATATTACCAGGCTTATCGCTGAGCCCTGTACCTGCGGAAGAACATTTTACAGGATGGAGAAGGTATCGGGCAGGTCTGATGATATGTTGATAATAAGAGGCGTGAATGTCTTTCCTTCCCAGATTGAGCATGTACTGATGAGTGCTGAGGGCGTGGAGCCTCATTACCAGATCATTGTCGATCGGGAAGGTGCCCTCGATATGATGGAGGTTCAGGTGGAGGTTAGTGAAGAGATTTTTTCTGACGAGATCAAGGTCCTTGAAGGACTTGCCAAAAGGATTGAGCAGGATCTGAAGGAGACCCTTGCGGTATCATGCAAGGTAAAACTGGTTGAGCCACGGACGATCCAGAGGAGTGAAGGAAAGGCAAAGAGGGTTATAGATAAAAGGAAAATCTGAAAGGAGGGCTTAAATGAAGGTAGAACAGATATCCATATTTCTTGAGAACAAGTATGGAAGGCTGGCAGAGGTAACACGGATACTCTCTGAAGCCGGGATAAACATCAGGGCCCTCTCTCTGGCTGATACTGCGGACTTCGGCATCCTGAGGCTCATCCTTGACAGGACGGAAGAGGCAAAGCAACTCCTGAAGGAGAAGGGTTTCACCGTCGGGAAGACCGAGGTGATAGCGGTGGAGGTTCCTGACAGGCCTGGAGGGCTTGCCGGGATACTGAACGCTCTGGAAGGTGAGGGAATCAATGTGGAGTATATGTATGCCTTTGTACAACGGAGCGGTGAAAATGCGATAATAATATTCCGGTTTGACGAACTGGAAAAGGCGATCAGTGCGCTCCAGAAGGCCGGAGTCAGGATACTCAGGGGCGAGGAGGTGTATGCCTTATAGTATAACAGGCGGTACTTTTTCGGACACAAATTAATGCGATGGGATTTAATTACACAGTTCCGGTCCTGTGAGGTTTAATACCATGGACAATACATTGTTGAACGGCACTGGAGGTATCGCTAAATTTGGTGTCCTCACCAGCACCGCCTGCAACCTGTTCTTTGTTGTAATTATTTTGAGACCATATAATATTAAGTGTGATAAAGTTAGATTGTTGGGGCCTATAACATATCTTTTGTACCCGTTTTACGGGATGATATCTATCAAAGGAGGTTTGTATGAGGGTATTCAGGGTTATTCTGCTTTCTATTCTGGTTCTTGCATTCCTTGTATCGCCTGCCCTGGCGGGTGATACTATCAAGGTGGGGGCGATACTGGCCGTGACAGGGCCGGCATCTTTTCTTGGTGCACCTGAGTCAAAAACACTCCAGATGCTTGCTGAAGAGGTAAACGCAAGTGGAGGAATACACGGAAAGCAAATTGAACTCATCATCAAGGACTCCGGTGCCAACCCAGAAAAGGCCATCTCCTTTGCGAAGCAGTTGATTGAGGAGGAAAAGGTCTTTGCGATAATAGGGCCTTCCACATCGGGTGAGACAATGAAAATCAAGAACATCGCAGAGAAGGGCAGGACCATCCTTCTCTCCTGTGCTGCAGCCGAGGTCATTGTCAATCCTGTTGCAAAGTATGTCTTCAAGACACCACAAAAGGACAGCTTTGCCGTCAGGAAGATATACGAGCAGATGAAGAAGATGGGGATAAAGAAGATCGGTGTGGTCGTAGGTAATACAGGGTTTGGAAAGGCCGGCAAGAAACAGCTTGAGAAGATCGCTCCCGAGTACGGGATCAAGATCCTCATCAGCGAGGTCTATGACAAGAAGGCCACTGACCTTACCGCCCTTGTCACAAAGCTGAAGGCGAAAAACGTGGAGGCTGTTGTTAACTGGTCCATCGTGCCTGCCCAGTCCATAGTTGCCAAGAACATGAAACAGATCGGGCTGAATGTGCCGCTCTTCCAGAGCCACGGGTTTGGTAATATCAAGTATGTCAAGGCTGCAGGAGCTGCTGCCGAGGGGATCATCTTTCCTGCCGGAAGGCTTCTGGTTGCTGACGTCCTTCCTGACTCAAACCCTCAGAAGAAGGTGCTCCTTAAATACAAGAAGGATTATGAGTCAAGGTATAAGGAAGCTGTAAGCACTTTCGGAGGTCATGCCTATGATGCCTTCATGATACTTGTGAGGGCGATCAAGGAGGCCGGCCTTGACAAAGAAAAGGTGAGGGATGCCATAGAGAACATGAAAGGCTTTGTCGGGACGGGAGGTATATTCAACTTCTCCCCTACAGACCACAACGGTCTTGACATGGACTCCTTTGCCATGCTTACCGTCAAGAACGGCAAGTTTACCCTTCTTGAAGAGTAATCCAAAGGTCACTTAAACCTTCCGGGAGTGTCCCCTGTCCGGGGATACTCCCGGTATCATGTGAATATTATGAGCCTGGAACTTCTACTTCAGTATATTGTTGCAGGGCTTACCTATGGGATAATCTATGCGATTGTTGCCATAGGATTCAATATCATTTATAACACCACCGGTATTATAAACTTTGCCCAGGGGGAGTTTGTGATGCTCGGTGGCATGATAGCGGTATCGTTCAATGCCTTCCTTCCCCTTCCGCTTGCTATCCTTGGTGCTGTAATAATAACCATGATAATCGGAGCACTGATGGATATCATATTCATCCGGTGGCTCCGCTCCCCTTCGGTTCTCAGGATGATAATAATAACGATAGGGCTTTCAATCCTGATCAGAGAGGTGGCTCTTCATATATGGGGAGAGAGCGTAAGGGCGCTTCCTTATTTTACAGGTAACGAGATTACCTCCCTCTCCTTCGGCGGGGTGAGGGTATCCCCCCAGGTCTTATGGACCGTTGGGGTCTGCTCGGTAATGGTGGCCGGGCTCAGCCTGTTTTTCCGGTATACGATGGTTGGGAGAAAGATGAGGGCCACTTCAGACAACAGGAATGCCGCCCTCCTTTGCGGTATCAGTACCGGGAACATGGTCACTCTCTCCTTCGTCCTGAGTGCCGGGATCGGAGCCGTGGCAGGCTGTGTGGTCTCACCCATAACTTACACCCAGTATAATATCGGGACGGGCCTTGCCATAAAGGGGTTTACGGTGGCCATTCTGGGAGGTCTCGGGAGCAGCGTCGGGGCAGTCGTGGGAGGACTCATCCTGGGGATACTTGAATCCTTCAGTATCTGGGTATTGCCTGCAGCGTACAAGGACGCAATCGCTATAGCCATCCTGCTGTTGATACTCTTTCTTAAACCAAGCGGACTTTTCGGTAAATCCGACGTGATGGCGCTTAAGGAGTTTTGATGAGAAGGAATGTTGCAGGATATCTGCCAGTAGGGCTTCTTGCAATCCTGGTATTTATACTGCAGGTCGTGTTGAAGACGTCAGGCAAGGAATACTTTCTTACCCAGATAACGATGTCAGTCTATTACTCCATACTGATTGTGGGGCTCTGTATACTTATGGGCTATGCCGGACAGATCTCCCTCGGCCATGCCGGTTTTTTTGCCATGGGTGGGTATATCACGGCGGTCCTTACGACTTTCAATCTCCTTCCATATGCAGATTCACCTGTCATGAAGATTATGGATATGCTCGGGATGTTTTCGAAGTGGCAGGACCTGTACGGGACTGATATCCTGAGTGTAAGGCCCATATATGCCGGGATCTTTGCGGTTCTCTTTACGATAGTTGCGGCATATCTGATAGGCATACCCGTTCTGAAATTGAAGGGGCATTATCTTGCGATGGCCACCCTGGGGTTCGGGATTATAATCTATCGTGTTGTGCTGGGCACCCCACTTTTCGGTGAGGCCGATGGGATCTCCGATGTTCCACCTTTTGGGATAATAGGTCCGCTCCGGGTGAGCGGGGATATGTCCGAGAGGGTGATGAACTATTATATAGCCTGGGGACTCCTTTTGATAGGGGTGCTGTTTCTGATAAACCTTGTCAACTCCAGAGTTGGAAGGGCGCTGAGGGCGATTCATGGTGCAGAGGACGCTGCTGATGCTATGGGGGTTGATACATCGGGATATAAGCTCAGGACATTCATTCTGAGTGCGGTTTATGCAGCGGTGGCAGGCGTCTTTCTCACCCATTACAATGGTGGAATAGGGCCTTCCGAGGCATCGGTGATGAAGTCGGTCAGGTATGTTGCAATAGTTGCAATAGGAGGCATGGCGAATATCTGGGGGGCCCTTGTCATGGGGCTTCTCCTTAACTTTCTATCCCTGAGAGGGTATTTCGGGAGCTACGACGATGCTGTATTCGGTGGTATCCTTATAGTAATAATGCTGTTCGCACCAGAGGGGCCTCTGAGAAGAGAGTTCTTTACGAGAGTTATCGGAGCCCTCAGGGGTGAGAGGGAGGCCCAGGGTTGATTCTTCAGGTTGAGGGCCTCAACAGAAGTTTCGGGGGGGTGCAGGCGGTGAAGGATGTGAGTTTCACCGTCCATGAGGGGATGATAAAGGCGGTGATAGGGCCTAACGGGGCCGGGAAAACAACCCTTTTCAACCTTATCTCCGGGACATTGCGGCCCGATACCGGGAAGGTAATGCTTGAAGGCGGGGAGATAACAGGACTTCCTCCCCACAGGATCGCCAGGATGGGTATTGCCAGGACATTTCAGCACATAAGGCTCTTTCCTGGTATGACCGTGCTGGAGAATGTGATGATAGGATGCCATATCCATGGCGGGGCAGGTTTCCTGGCAGGAATGCTCAATCTCCCCTGGGCCTGGAAAGAGGAACGGCGGTTGAGGGAGAGGGCCTGTGAGGTGCTGGGATTTCTCTCAATGGATGAATACATGTATAATGATGCATTAAGCCTTCCCTACGGACAGCAGAGGATACTGGAGATAGCGAGGGCCCTTGCGGTGGGCCCCAGACTGTTGCTCCTTGACGAGCCTGCTGCAGGCCTGAACATGAGGGAGACCGTCCAGATGGCTGAGATAATCCGGAAGATCAAGGAGCAGGGCATCACGGTCCTCCTGGTTGAGCATGATATGAGCCTGGTAATGAATATATCCGATGAGGTGCTTGTTCTGAGTTACGGAGAGAAGATCGCCGATGATCTCCCCTTAAGGGTTCAGAAGGACCCTGAGGTGATCAGGGTATACCTGGGAGAGAACGATGCTCAGGATTAGAAACCTCGAGTCGGGATACGGAAGGCTGAAGGTGGTGAGAAAGCTCTCTCTCCACGTCAATCCCGGAGAGGTGGTAACGATAATAGGTGCAAACGGGGCGGGCAAGACCACCCTTCTGAATACACTCGCCGGGCTTCTCAGAATCTGGTCTGGTGAGGTTATTTTTGATGGAAAAGATCTTATGGGGATTCCACCTGAGAGAAGGGTATTCATGGGAGCCGTCCTTGTGCCTGAGGGGCGCCAGGTATTCAGGACCATGTCTGTTGAGGAAAACCTCATCCTCGGCGGTGTTCCCCTCCAGAAGAAGGAGGGGAGGGAAGCACTACTTCAGGAACTTGAACATGTCTATTCCCTCTTCCCGAAACTGAGGGAAAGAAAAGATCAGTTTGCAGGAACACTCTCGGGTGGTGAGCAACAGATGCTTGCCATAGGAAGGGCACTCATGTCCAGGCCGAGACTGATCATGATGGATGAACCCTCAATGGGGCTGGCCCCTCTGATTGTGAAGGACATTTTCTCGATAATAAATAAGTTGAGAGAGGAAGGCAAGACCGTTTTGCTTGTAGAGCAGAACGCAAGGGCTGCCCTCGGGATCGCAGACAGGGGATATGTTCTTGAGACAGGCCGGATCATACTCCAGGGAGATGCCGAGGATCTTCTTGCCAACAGGGATGTCCAGAGGGCATATCTCGGGAAGGATCTGGATGTGGAGGTCTGAACTTTGCCTTATTTCATAAATATCCAAAACATTTGTGAGGGAGGCGGCACGTTTTATACGAATCCTGCGGAGCTCCGAAAATATATCGAACACACAACCCTGTTGAGTACTTGACACAATGCAAACCGGAGGATTCCGGGAAAGCGGGTGAAGGCGCTTCGTAATCCCATTTAAGGCAAAGAGGATTCAATTCTAAAAAGGGGAACTGTTGATGGCCTCTCAGGGCAAAGTCTGGCAATTGGTGTACCGTCATGACGGTATTGCTGAAATGGGGATTACTCACCGCCTCCACTCGCTTTTAACCGATAGCAGTGATGCCAGGCACTTAGAACCTGAATGCCTGGTGCTGCTCCTGTGGACCGGAGAGAAGAAAATCTATAAAGTTACGGGTGCTTTTATTGCTACTACCTACATGCTATATGCTGCACGTTTTATAGTCTTAACTTGAGCCTTATAACATAAGGAGGTCAGCCATGTATTGGGAGGAAGAAAGGGAGTGTATGCCGAGGGAGGAGCTTGAACAGCTCCAGCTCGAGAGGCTTGAAGCAACCCTCAGAAGGGTCTATATGAATGTCCCGTTCTACAGAAAAAGGTTTGATGAATTAGGTGTTGATCCAGATGAGATACAGTCCGTTGATGATTTAAGGAGACTGCCTTTTACCACAAAGGACGACCTCAGGGAAAACTATCCCTACGGCCTCTTTGCCGTGCCTCTGAGAGAGGTGGTAAGGATTCATGCCTCTTCCGGTACCACGGGGATGTCCACAGTGGTGGGCTATACAAGAAATGATATAAAGACATGGTCGAACCTTGTTGCGAGGGTGCTGACTGCAGGCGGGGTTACGAAGGATGATGTTGTCCAGATAGCCTTCGGATATGGCCTCTTCACCGGAGGCTTCGGACTGCATTACGGGGCCGAAAGGATAGGGGCCTCAGTCATTCCCATATCGAGCGGGAATACGAAGAGACAGATAAAGATAATGCAGGACTTCAAGACCACCGCCCTTGTATGCACCCCCAGTTATGCGATGCTTATTGCGGATACCATGTATGAGATGGGAATAAATGTAAACGCCCTCTCGTTGAAATACGGCCTCTTTGGTGCCGAGCCCTGGTCAGAGGGAATGCGGGAGGAGCTTCAGGAAAAACTGAAGATAATAGCCACAGACAATTACGGCCTGAGTGAGATCATGGGCCCGGGGATCGCAGGGGAGTGTCTGGAGCGGAAGGGGCTTCACATAAACGAGGACCATTTCTTTGTAGAGGTGATAAATCCTGAAACCCTCGAACCCGTTGAGCCGGGTGAGGTAGGGGAACTGGTGGTTACAACCCTCACGAAAGAGGCCTTCCCGATGATACGCTTCCGGACAAGGGATCTGACCCGTCTTATCCCTGAGCCCTGTCCCTGTGGAAGGACATTGATGAGGATGCACCGCGTGATGGGGAGAACGGATGATATGCTTATAATAAGGGGGGTGAATGTCTTTCCCTCCCAGATAGAGGCAGTGCTTTTCGAGATTGAGGGGACCGAGCCCCATTACCAGATCGTTGTAGAGCGTGAGGGGGCGCTTGACCAGGCAACCGTTCTTGTTGAGGTCTCCGAGGATATATTCTTTGATGAAATGAAGAAGCAGAGCCAGTTGATAGAGACGATAAAAAAGCGGCTTGCTTCAGAGCTTGGTATTTCCGTGAGTGTGAAACTTGTCGAGAAGAAGACACTCGAGCGTTTTGAAGGCAAGGCAAAAAGGGTTATCGACAAGAGGAAACTCTGACTTCAGTGAGTGATGCTTAAGGTATGGACGGGTGAAGGCGTTTCGTAACCCCATTACAGGCAATAGATACTAATCCAGAAAATGAGAAAGGTGTTTTAGCCAATGGATGGAAGACAGGTAGTTGATGTTTTGACAATGGTGTATTGCTCAAATGGGGATTACTCACCGTCTCCACCCGTCTCTCTGGTATTACTGGGATATCTGAAACGCTGAAGAAACCTCTCTGCATTCCTGAAGAGTATCTTTTCCCTGAAATCCTCCGGGATGGGGAGTCCCATAACCCTCCGGACCATTTCGGACTGGTCTGTCCAGGGGCTGTCAGTCCCGAAGAGGATATTGTCTTCCCTGAAGTTTGAGAGGAGGGTCACAAAAGTCCCGTCATCTATCTCTGAAAGGGTCATTGATATCTCCGTGTAGATGTTATCAAATCCCTTCAGAATGTGGATACGGTCCCACTGCCTCCATCCCCCAAGATGGGTGGCAACTATCGTGAGTTCCGGCATTGCTTCAGCCAGTCTTTTCAGGCGCTCCACGTCTCCGTTTGTGTTTCCGGGGAAGGCGATGTCATAGCCGGTATGAAACATCAGGAAGAACCCCCTCTCACTGATCATCCGGTAGAGGGGAGACATCTCAGGGCTGTCGATCTCGAAATCCTGATACATGGGATGGAACTTGACCCCTCTGATACCAAGTCCCTCCGCCTTTCTGAGGATGTCCTCTGCCTCGGAGAGGCTGTTTTCCGGATGAATCGAGATCATCGGGTATATCCTTTCTGAGATTATCTCTTCTGAAAACCTCAGGATCGGGTATGCCTGTGACGGTTTTGTGGCTATGTTTGAGACTACGCTCAATCTTATCCCTGCCCCTTCCATGGAGTCAAAAAGCCCATTAAGTGTCCCATCCGTGCAGGGCCTGTACTCGCCGGAGTGCTCGGAGAGTTGACGAAGCGCTGCTTCGGCAATCTTTTCAGGGAAAATATGAGTATGAAAGTCGATTGTTTTCATAATCACAGGTTAACTGGTGATAGTATAATATTATCAGTCTTGTGAAGATGGGCTAAACTTCCTGAGTATCACTGTATAGAAGTCCTCTACGTCCTGCAGGTTTTCTGCCAGTATTGACTTGAGAATTTCTGGATCTATTGTGGTGTAGTCATGTACTGCTATATTCCTGAACCCTACCATGGCCTGCATCTTCTTCATGAGTTCATCATCAATTATACCGGCTTCTTTCAGGATCAGAAAATTTTCCCTTATGGTTGCAGGCAGCCCCAGTCCTTCTGAGGCGATTATATGGGTAGCCATGTCAATTGTTGCTTCAATTGCACGCTGAAGGTTAAGAACAAAGATATCCTGTTTGTCTATATCTTCGAGACTTTCAGGATCAAGTCCTGTTGTCTCCTTGATCCGATTGAGACATCTCTGGATGTTTCCGATCTTGGCAAGAATCACGTCCATGTCAGGCATAGATGCGTCCTTTCAGGATGTTCTCCTCTTCCTCTCTTCTTGTATATTTGAGGTCGTCATATTCCTTGACTGTCCTCATAAAAAAGTCATTATAAGTGGCATCATCTTTTTTGCTGAGCAGGACACCGTTTTTCAGTACCTGCATACGTATGATTGGTGAAGCGTCATTGAGGATTACTATATCTGTTTTAATGCCTGATATGTTTTCAAAGGCATCTTTAAATTCAAGAATGTCTGAAGGCGAGGGCTTCTCAGTAAACAGAATGGCTATATCTATATCGCTTTCTTCAGTCAACCGGCCTTTTGTGGCAGAGCCGAAGACAAAAGAAATCAATACATTATCCTTGCTGGCAAGAAGCTCTCTGAACCTGTAAAGAATTTTTTCGATTGAGACCATGATGGATATTTTAGCATACTTGATATATCTTCCCGTCAGATCAGGTCGTGCAGGTGTAATGATTAGCAGTTTCGTTGATGTGGTATAATTGTGTCCATCTGGAATTTTTTGTAGGAGACCTCAAATGAATCTGCCTGAAAAACTCGCCGCGGTTGTTGATCGGTTCAATGAGAAGGTTGGTGCCGGAGTCTCATGGCTCACCACCGCCATGGTACTGGTTGTATGCTATGATGTCTTTACGAGGTATGTCCTGAGACAGAGCAGTGTGGCCGTTCAGGAGCTTGAATGGCATCTCTTCGCATTAATCTTTCTTCTTGGTGCCGGCTATACCCTCAAGCACGACAGACATGTGAGGGTGGATGTCTTCTATGCCCGTTTCTCTCCCCGGATGAAGGCAGCTATAGACCTTCTGGGCTCCATCGTCTTTCTCATACCCTTCTGTCTGCTCGTTATCTGGAGTTCAATTGACTTTGTCACCAACTCCTTCAGGATAATGGAGTCATCCCCTGACCCGGGGGGGCTTCCCTACAGATACCTCCTGAAGGCGTGCATACCTCTGGGGTTTCTGCTTCTTCTGCTTCAGGCCTTTTCTCTGACAATAAAGTCCTTTCTTGCGGTTATGGGAAAAGGGGAGGAAGGAAAAGATGGATGATCTGATGCCCCTCCTGCTCTTCGGGACCCTCTTTCTTCTCCTGATGCTCGGATTCCCCGTTGCCTTCACCATCGGAGGAGTTGCCCTCATATTCGGGTATTTCACCTTTGGACTCGGTTTCTTTCACCTCCTTCCACTGAGGATCTGGGGAATCATGACGAACTATGTCCTTATCGCCGTACCCCTTTTTGTATATATGGGTGTGATGCTTGAGAAATCGGGGATTGCCGAGGAACTCCTTGAGACCATGGCGCTCCTGTTCCGGCGGGTGAGGGGAGGTCTGGCAGTCTCCGTCGTTGTGGTAGGAGCACTCCTTGCCGCCTCCACCGGGATTGTGGGAGCTACAGTCGTGACCATGGGCCTCCTGAGTCTTCCAACGATGATAAAGAGAAACTACAGCCCTGAACTGGCAACCGGGACCATTGCAGCCTCCGGTACTCTCGGGCAGATCATCCCCCCAAGCATCGTGCTGATACTCCTTGGAAGTGTGCTGAACATCTCCATAGGTGACCTTTTCATGGGTGCAGTGATTCCGGGGCTTATACTTGTTATTCTCTATCTCATCTGGATAGGGATAGTGGCCCTTTTCAGACCTGATGCAGCACCGGCCATGCCCGAGGAAGAGCTCCTTGTGGGGCGGGAAATGGCAGGGAAGGTCCTCCGTGCCTTTGTTCCACCCTTCTTCCTGATAGTGGCAGTCCTTGGCTCCATCTTCGCCGGAGTGGCCTCTCCCACCGAGGCGGCGGCTGTGGGGGCGCTGGGGGCAACGGTTCTTACCCTGCTTCACCGGCGGTTAAGTTATGAGACCCTGAAGGCCGTGATGCTTGAGACCACCAGGCTTACCTCCATGGTCTTTATCATACTCGTTGGCGCCACAGCCTTCGGCCTTGTCTTCAGGGGGATGGGGGGTGACATCATTTTAACCGACCTTATAATGGAGGCAGACCTCGGTCCTCATGCCTTCCTTACCCTTGTGATGGTAGTGATATTCATAGCCGGGTTCTTTATTGACTTCATAGAGATCACCTTTATTATCGTCCCGGTCGTGGCACCGATCTTCCAGCAGATGAATATCAACCTCCTCTGGCTCGGGATACTGATTGCCATGAACCTCCAGACCTCGTTCCTGACACCGCCCTTCGGTTTTTCCCTCTTCTACCTGAAGGGAGTTGCACCCCCTGGTGTGACTAGCGGCCATATCTACCGTGGCATAATCCCCTTTATCGTGATACAGTTGATCGGGCTTCTGATGGTAATACTCTTCCCGGAGACTGTAACATGGCTTCCCGGCTGGTTTGGAAAGTAGCCGGGGCCTAAAAATCGGGATCACCGGGGTTGCCCGTCGGCGGCTCATCCTGGCCCGGGGCACTCCTTTCTTTTCCCTGCCAGCTACTATGATTGACAGGTGTTTCAGCCTTCACAGGGTCTATCACCCCGTCACGGGCCGGAACGAATGTGTCAAAGATTGAGGGGCCGCGTCTGTTCAGGTCCTCCGGTCCTCGAGGGTCTGTTGCCCCGCCGCCGGAGGCCGTGCTGCTTCCCCAGAGGGCTGCCATGTTTACCTCATTGCACGTCTGCGGTGAAGGCGGGCCTGCGGGACCTGAGGGGCGGACCAGCGGATCAAGGGAACCGCCGGTCGAGAGGTCAGGGGAGCCTCCGAAAATACAGTTGTGGATTGCCCTTGCACGCCTCTGAGCATCGGATTCAACACAGTCACCTTCACCTTCTCCCGGCTCAACAGGCCGCTTTTTATTCCCTTTGTCCAGGTTTATTTCAATGCCAGGTAATTTTATGATGGGTAATTTTGTGATGGGAGGTCCGTATTCTATTTTTGTAACAGTATGATTCCTGTGCACCGTATAAATGGTGCCATCATGAAAGTTTACTGAAGTTCCAAATTCAGTTTGTTTTATGTCCATATATTTTGGGTTAGACGGGTCACTTCCCTCTATCGCCTCGTATTCACAATGTTTTGTATACTTTTCCCAGAATTCTTTTTCCAGGCCCTTGGACCGCTTGGATATTTTGAAGGCACTGTCCATTTTTTGAGTCCAGTGTTCAAGGTTACGGAGGTATTCAGGATCCTCTTTATTTGCACCTTGTAATAAAGCATTAAAGAATGGAACATCCTGCAGTGGCACCCCTGCCTCCGCTAAGACTTGGCTCGCCTCCCAGGAGGGTGGGTACGTTATTAACTGGGAACTCCCTGGTGTTATTGGAGGGGTCTGAGTCCTTTACACCAGCACCCGGAGTTACTGTGACCACCACTGTTCCCATGGCTGCAAGTTCAGGATTTCCCCCTACAGTTCTGCCCGTTTCTTTTAAAGTAGCAATGTTGCCAATAAACATTAGAAATGTACACTCCATTGACTTCCCCGATGGTAATGCCGGTATTTCAACAGAACGTTCAGGGCTTGAAACAGGAGAACCCGCCTCCGGCCCAACCCTCACAGTACCGACATAATGTGCCTTGAGAATGTTTTTTGAAGGAGAGGCCCCTCCTGCATTGTGAATCCGGATGGTTACCAAGTCGTAGCCAGGTGCAAAGGAAAAATTCGGCGACGGATGGGAGACTATGGAAGATATCGGTCCAGCCGAGAGATCAGGCAACCTTACCTGTAATTCAACCACTTTATTGTGGTCTGCAGCATTACTGTCTTCCCACATAACATTAAAGAGGCCACGGTTGCCTCCGGAGGGGGTATATTTAGCCAGGAATACCTGAATCCTGCGGACCCCGTTCCCTATCTGTCTGTCACCGATTTTTATTCTCAGGGGGATGTTTACAGTCTCGTTGGGTGGGGCTGTCTGGTACCCCTCTCCTACCTTAATCTGGCCTGCATCATCTATATAGGCTGCCCTGAATTTTGCCTCTCTCGGGCTGGAATTCTTTACATGCAGGGTAATAACGACTATATCACCTATGTCTGCCATGGAAGGATGGTCGATGCTTAGAATGCTGAGTTCAACAGGCATCAGAGCTATGCCCGGAACTATAGGAACATGGTTGCGTAAACGGGAGAGGTCATCTTTTATAACCCTGAAATTTCCATCACTGTAATCTAAGGCAGTACCATTGGAAGCCCTTATGCTGACTTTGTATCCATCGGGGAAAGGGCGGTAATCACTTGGTATGGCATATGAATAACTACCTGCACTTGCTGGTACACGTGCTAAAATAGCACTTGCAAAAGTTGGCCTGCCTTCATAACTGCCATTTTCAGCACTTAATCTAACCTCAACGTCTCCCGAAACATTCCGGCTGGTCCACCGGATGGTGTAGGTATGCCCTGTCTTCCAAGTCTCTCCGCCATTGGGGGTTATTACCTCTAAAAAAGGGTCTGTTGAAGGGTGAAGCTCTCTTACGAAATCAATTCTGAAGTTGTTATTGCTTATATCCCTGACGGTGTTGTCCGCCGACTTAATAAGGATCTTGTAGTCATTGCCTGTAGGGATGTCTGAAGGGAGATGCCATGAGAAAGAACCCGTGTCCGGGACTCCTCCCCCTGGGGTGAGAGTGCCGACAACACTGCCTCCCCTTCTCAGGTTGATCTTTACATTTCCTGTAAGACCTGAACTGCTCCAACGGATAACTGCCATACTGCCGGGAACCAGATTTTCTCCCCCGTCAGGGTAGATAACAGTGAGGGAAGCGGCACCGGCATTGCCGATCCATATAATAAATATAAGCGCTGCTACTGCTGCAAATAACCTTCCATTCTCTTTCATGTTGTCCCCTTTTCATTAACGTTTAATAATTAGTGGTCTTTACCGCACAAAAGGTTCATCCTTGTCTGAAAGAGGCCAACATGAAAGCTGGGTACAGAGCGAGCACAAAAAGACATACAGTCTTTTATATGTGACTTACCACATAAGTTTAGCAGATACTAAAATAAACTTCAAGTTTGACTATATGGCATAAAAGGTCTTTTCAGAGACCTGCCCCCATTCACTTATGTCTTTCTGGAATTTTGAGAATGCCTCATAGACCTTTTTGCTGAGGCTGTCCTTTCCGGTTATTTCCGAGACCACTTCTTTTGAGAGTTTCTTAAACTCCTTCAGCACATCATCCGGAAACATCAGGAGTTTGACCCTCTGTTCAGAGACGAGTTTTTTAAGATAGGTGTTGTTCTTCGCCTCAAACTCCGATAACATCCAGGCATTTGAGCGGGCGGCAGCCGTCCGGA
>CAZITN010000053.1:0-20079 GCA_964542175.1 uncultured Thermodesulfovibrio sp.
GGTGGGCCCACCAGGACTCGAACCTGGGACCAACCGGTTATGAGCCGGTAGCTCTAGCCAACTGAGCTATGGGCCCCTGAAGGACAAACTTAATTATAATAGTCTCAGGCCTTGAAGGTCAAGGACTTTCTATAAAGCCCTTCAGCCACTTACTTCTGGAGGGATGTTTGAGTTTCCTGATCGCCTTTGTCTCGATCTGTCTTACCCTCTCCCTCGTCACCTCCATCGCCTTTCCCACTTCCTCGAGGGTATGGGGGAGATTCGTGCCGTCAAGGCCGTATCGCCGGCGTATCACCTCTGCTTCCTTGGGGTTGAGGCTGGAAAGTACCATGTCGATATGGTCCCGGAGGTCACCCCTTATGGCCTCATCAAGAGGGGATTCTACCATTTCATCTTCAATGAAGTCCCGGAGATTGCTGTCTTCCTCCTCGCCGACGGGTGATTCAAGGGATATGGTCTCCTTGGTTATTCTCAGAATCTCCTTCACCTTCATCTCCGGAAGGCCTACATACTCGGCCAGCTCATGATTGGAGGGTTCCCTGCCCAGTTCCTGAACAAGCTCCCGCGCCGCCTTGGTGATCCTGTTTATGGTCTCTATCATATGAACGGGAATCCTGATCGTCCTTGAGTGGTCGGCCAGGGCGCGGGTTATGGCCTGCCGGATCCACCATGTGGCATAGGTGCTGAACTTGTATCCCCTTCTGTACTCGAACTTCTCCACCGCTTTCATGAGCCCGAGGTTTCCCTCCTGGATAAGATCCGAAAAGCTTAGGCCCTTTCCGATGTATCTCTTGGCAATGCTTATCACAAGTCTCAGGTTGGCCTCGATCAGTTTTGACTTGGCTGAGTTGATTATTTTTTCTGCGTTGTTTATAGTCTTTATGACCTCACTGAACCTCTCGCTTCTCATACCTATTGCTGCCTCAAGGGAGTGTCTTTCATCAACAAGATTTTTATAGGAGTCTATTAATTCCTTTAGAGCGAGATCATTATTCTCACCCCGGTTGCCAGCATGCTGAAAATCGGCTGAAGAGATATCAATACCCCTGTTCCTGAGCTTTCTCTTGACTATACCGGTCTCCTTTGACAACTCACGGAACTGGGCGCTGATTCTTTTGAGTTCGTCAGCAAAGGTGAAGATGGTGGAGTCGTTCAGTTGGAGGCTGTTGACAAGATCCAGGATTTTTCCCCTGTTTTTCCGGAGAAGCTCCCTTGTTTGCAGGTCCCTTCCCCCTCTGGCATGCTGTTTTTTCAGGAGGGCTATTCTCTCCTGAAAAAGTTCCTCTATCTCCTTGGTGTGGAGGTATATGGAGTGTTTAATCTTTATCAGGTCATCTTCGGTCTCATCCTCCTCAATCTGGATGATCTCATGCAGTGGGGCCTCCCCGCTTTCAATATACTCCCCGAGGGAGATCAATTTCTTGAGAGAGAAGGGGACGGAAAATACCGCTATCATCAGACGCCTCTTCCCCTCTTCTATCTTCTTGGCGATCTCAATCTCTCCCTCCTTAGTCAGGAGGGGGACACTCCCCATCTCCTTCATGTAGGAATGGATGGGGTCGTATTCTTCGGTTTCAGAAGGCTGGATGACCCCACTGAGGTCAAGAAACTCCTCGCTGATTTCGGTTTCATCTTCGAGATCCGGAAGTTCTTCAAAATAGTCAAAATATTCGGTCATGAGATTCCCTCCTTGATCAGGTTGTCCAGCTGGACTTTCAGCTTTTCAAGTTTTTCCTCATCTCCCGTCTTTTCGGCAAGCCTGAGCCCTGCCTCGATTTCCTTGATCTTTTTGCGCCTCTTTGTTGCCTCAAGACGGCTGATGCAGTCGTGAATGTTCCTTTCTATCTCTCCCTTGTCGATATCGCACTTCATGAGTATTGAAGTGACGGCAGAAAACTCCTCCCCTGTAAGATGCCCTTCAATCTGGCTTATCTCCTTGAAGGAAAGGTCTCTTATTTTTTCAAAAATACTCCTGTAGAGAGGGGTCGGGATGTCCTCAGTATTCAATGATTCATTTATGAGAGGCCTTGACTCCGGATAAGCGAGATATATTCCCAGGAGGTGACTCTCAGGTGTTTCCAGTGTGACAGGAATAGAGGCTGACTCTCTTGCGGGAGATTTCCTTATGGAGGAAAGCTCTTCCCTCAAAAACGGCTCTGGAAGGTCTGCCTTTTCAGCAAGTTCCCGAATAAGTTCACCCCTCAGTATTGCATCTGTTATAGTAGAAATTATAAATAGTATTTCCCGTATTATGTCAACCCTTTCTTCACTCAGTGAGAGAAAAAAGTCTACAAATCCCCTTGATTGCGGAAACAGCGCCTTGAAGGCCTCGGCTCCCCTTTCCCGGATGAAGGAATCGGGGTCTTCACCAGAGGGAAGCAACATCACTTTCCCTGTGATTCCCTCTTTGTAAAGGATCTGAAGCCCCCTTCTGGTCGCCTTGATACCTGCCTCGTCAGAGTCGAATACGAGGAGTACCTTGCGGGTGATGGTCTTCAGCCGTCGGGTCTGTCCCTCGGTGAGAGAAGTCCCGAGGGGGGCGAGGACATTCTTGATGCCAGCCTGAAAGGCTGTAATTACATCAAGGTATCCCTCCATCAGAATGGCATATCCCTTTCTGACTATCTCCTTCCTGGCAAGGTGAAGCCCGAAGAGAGAGGAAGACTTGTGGAAGATCGGGGTCTCCGGGGAGTTGAGATACTTGGGGCCGGGAAAGTCCTTCTGGATTGACCTTCCGCCAAAGGCGATGATCTCGCCATTGAGGTTCGTTATCGGGAAGATTACCCGGTTCCGGAAGGTGTCGGTCTTTCCTTGGTCAGTCTCCTTACAGAGGCCTGCCCTGAGGACGGTTGCCTCTGAGAACCCTTTTTCTTTCAGCAGGTTCAAGAGCCTGTCCCTCCCTGGAGGGGCGAATCCCAGAGAGAAGGTCCGGATGGTTTCATCCCTGATCCCCCTGTCCTTCAGGTACTTGTGGGCCTTTTTATCTTTATGCAACTCACTTGCAAAGTGCTCGGCAGCAACTTTGTGAACCCTGATAAGTTCATCACGGGAGACACCTCCCTTCCCGTGTGAGGTCCTGTAGTTGTCGTCTATGCTGATGCCGGCCCTTGAGGCGAGGGTCTTGACTGCATCAACAAAGGGAAGTCCTTCGTACTTCATCACGAAGGTGACCAGGTCGCCTCCGGTGCCGCAGCCGAAACAGTGAAATATCTGTTTGTCGGGACTGACCATGAAGGAGGGTGTTTTTTCGTTGTGGAAGGGGCAGAGGGCCTTGTAGTTGCTTCCGGAACGTCTGAGGTCAAGATGTTCGGAGATGATTTCCACGATATCAAGGCGTGACTTGATCTCTTCTAAGGCCTGCCCGATATCCATATAGAATTATTGCATAACGGCGGTGGAAAAAACTATTTGCAGGGCCCCTTGCGCAGGACGGTTCATTTCCGGCTGATTCTTCTGAAACCGGAGCACTCCATCACTTCGATATCATCATTGAGGATACTGTCAAAGAGAAGATTCAGACCGAGGTTGTCACTTGCGATATGTCCTGCTATTATTACGTTAAGGTGGTGCTTTTCAGCCTCTTTACGGTGTTCTTCACTGAGATGCATGGCAACAATGGTATTGACGCCGCTCGTGGTGAGGGAGCCGAAAATGTCCTTTGAGCCTTCCGTTCCGCCGGTCATGTCAACAAAAACCTTTCCGGTCCTTCTCTCCGGGGAGCCAAGAAGGAGTGTCGGGCCTGCACCGATCCTTTTTGCCTCTGAATATTCGGGTATTTCAAGGAGAAGGTCGAGAAGGTCAGAGAGGCTTGAGGGGTTCTTTTCCTCAAAGAGGCCCTGGAGGTAGGATGCAACCATGTTGTCAGCCGGTGTATGAAGGCAGAGAAAGGGAATATCGAGGAGGCGGGCTGCGTCAACCGCCCTGGTATGATTTACCGGCATCAGCCGCCTTTCCACCTCCTTTATCCTCCCATCCATCAACCCTTCCGCCACATTTATAGGGACTCCGAACCTGCTCAGGATATCGGACTGCATCCGCATAACATCATACAGGTTGGCATAGGCCCTTCCCTCTGGATGGTGCCCGATCACAAGGTCAACAGGCCTGCCCCTTTCGCGGAGTCTTTCTGAAAGGAGGATCTCTCCCACCTCGATGTCTATGCCGATGAGGAGGCTCCTTACCTCCCGGTCAACGGGGCCGTTTAATATCCGTGTATCAGAATAGGGGTTTCTGAGGGACTCCTCGTCGAAGAAACGCCTTTCCTTCTCCTTCATTTCCTGAAAGGCCTTCTCCCTTCTGTTCAGTTCATCCTTTACTGCCTGGAGTCCTCTCGGGTCATTTTCCATTCCTGTAGTTATGGCCCGGGTGTAGATGTCGCCTACTGTCATCATCGCCTCCTTGTATGGTAATGGTTTTTTTTCACCGGTAAGATCACCTTCCAGTTGGATCAAATTCTACGGTCAGTGCAGAGGGGTTCCAAGTTCATGCAACAGTTAAGGATCAGTCTGTTCAGGAAGAGTGCTTTCATCCCCATTTTGCCGGGGAGAGGGAGCTTTAAATAGGAATTCTCAGGAGAGGGCGGCCCTGACCCTTTCATTTACAACCCTGCCGTCAGCACGTCCCCTCACCTTGGGCATTATGGCCTTCATCACCTTGCCGATGTCAGCAGTGGATGAGGCAGAAACCTCGGAGATCGTTTCCTTGATCAGACGGTCAAGTTCCTCAGGACTGAGTTCTTGAGGAAGGTACTCCTGAAGAATCCTGAGCTCAGCCTCTTCCTTTTCAGCAAGGTCGGTCCTGCCCCCTTTCCGGAACTCCGATATGGATTCCTTTCGCTGTTTTGCCAGGGATGAAAGAAGACCTGCAACCTCGTCGTCATTGAGGGTGGAGCCTTTTTCTATCTCTTTGTTTTTGAGGGCTGCCTTGATGAGGCGGAGGGTTGAAAGCCTTAGTCTGTCAGAGGCCTTAAGGGCAGCCTTGAGATCGCTTTCAATCCTTTCTGTTAGGGCCATTTATCTACCCTGCATCATACGCATTCTTCTGAGCGCCTTCTTCCGTGCGGCGAGGATCTTCTTCTTCCTCTTTACGCTCGGCTTCTCATAGTGCTCCCTCTTCTTGATCTCTGAGAGTATTCCTTCCTTTTCGCACTGTTTCTTGAATTTCTTGAGGGCAATCTCAAAGGAATCACTCTCCTTTACGCTCACTGAGGGCATTAAGAAACCACACTCCTCTCTTTTGGTTGAATTTGAAAAAAGTTAAAATAGATTATAACAGTATATATTTGAAACTGTCAAGTTTTTGATTTTTCTCTGAGAAATTGTTCCATAAACCGGATTTTTGCTATAACGTGTTCCTCTGTGGTATATTTTTGAATGAAGAGGGTTGTCTGAATGCCGGTATTTCCAGGGTGAGAGGATGAAAAAGAAAGCTAAGGAGAAAAAAAGTAACACAAAGGTAAGTGTCAGGCGCTTTGCCATAACCTATATTTTATTGATGGGTGGTTTCTTCTTCCTGATCAGCTTCCGGCCCATTCAGGAGGTTATTGACCTGAACGGTCTTTACACAAGGGCGATAGTCTTTGTCACGGCAAAGATAATCGCCCTTTTTGACATCTCCGCCAGTGTGGATGGTTCCATAATCAGGCTTCCCTCGATAGCACTAGATGTAAAATTCGGGTGTAACGGGCTTGAGGCGGTCATGATCTACTCTGTTGCCATAGTAGCCTTTCCGGCCCGTTGGAAAGACAAACTGATCGGTATAGCGGCGGGGTTTTTTCTGATACAGGTAATAAATGTGCTCAGAATAGCCGGACTTGCCTATTCAGGTGTCTATCACAGGAAACTCTTTGACCTCATTCACATATATGTAGCCCAGGGGGTGATGATTGCAGTCGCCCTCGGCGTATTCCTCCTGTACCTGAGGTACACCGGCAGGAGACATGAAGCCCGTATTTAAAGGTGAGAGCTTCAGGATCATTCTTGTTTTTCTTGTTTCCTATGTGCTCTTTCTCTTTCTGTGGATGTCAGTGAAAGACAGCTATGGCTATTTCATAACGGTGATTGCTTCAAAGGGGCTGCAGGTTGTCAAGGATGTCAAGGTGGACGCCATCAAGACAGTTGGCGACCGGTATGTTGTTACCATGAGCCCTGAACGGTTCAGGTCCATGCTTGTGGTGGATGTTTCCGTAAAGACCTCCACTTATACTTTCAACGCCCCCCTTACCTTTGCAATAATGGCAGCCTTCTTTATCCCTCTGAGAAAAAGGCTTTTCAGTAGTGGTGAGAAAAGACCCTACCGCGTACTTTTAAGAATTTATGCAGAGTCCTGTCTGATACTGCTCTGTGTTCATATACTTTTTGTCCTTTCCCTTGAGGGGGAGAGGCTTACAAGGATAATGATGGAGCGGGGGTATGAGGAGATGGGAGTTCTCAAGCTGGGGTTCTGGCAATTTCTGTGGGGTTTTGTTGATAATATGGTTATAAGGTTCGAGCCCTTTCTGATAGGGGCCTATCTTTACTTCAGAAGACGATAAGGTCAAGGTTAAGGCTTAAAAGACAGCGTATAGCGGGTAGGGAAAGGGCGAGAAGTGACCAATACACCGATATAACAACGTAAGGTTGAGGCTAAGGTCAAGGCTGAGGTTGAGTAACCTGATAACCCAATACACCAATATACCAATATACAACCTGAATTGAGCGATTTTGGCTGTTGTATAGGCAGAGGGGCAAAGGGCCTTCACATCATTCTCGACGGGCCTCCATGCCCGTCTCCGAGGCGATCATCAGGCCTCACCGTCCGGGTGAGGCTCATCGGATGATCAAAACCGTTCAGGCCCATTACCCCTCTGCCTCCACATGTGTTGTCTCTCAAAGAATAGCTCAATTTGGGTACAAATAACAAATTTCAAGGAGAATAGAAGATGTCTTATTTGATTGCACTTGCCGGTAAGGGTGGCACAGGAAAGACGAGTATAGCGGGATTGACTGTGAGATATCTGGTAGAGAAACGGCGTGGGCCAGTCCTTGCAGTTGATGCAGACAGTAATGCCTGTCTTAATGAGGCCCTTGGTGTTGAGGTTCATGCTACTGTCGGTCAGTTGAGGGAGTCTTCCCTGGAGACAATTCGCTCTGGTGCTTCAAGGCCCGGGGGGTTGAGCATGGAGGAACTCTTCGAGTATCAGGTGAACCAGGCCCTTATCGAGGCAAAGGGTTTTGACCTCATTGTCATGGGAAGGCCCGAGGGCCCGGGCTGTTACTGCGCCGCAAATAACATAATAAGAAAATACACGGATATGCTCTCCGAAAAATATCCCTATGTGGTGATTGACAACGAGGCCGGCATGGAGCACCTGAGCAGGCGGACCACCCATAAGGTAAATCTTCTGCTTATGGTGAGTGACCCCACCGTAAAGGGTGTCCAGACGGCAAAAAGGATAGACAGTCTGATTGATGAGCTCAATCTGGATATAGACAGAAGGGTCCTTATTATAAACAGGGTTGCTGGAGATGAAGGCGGGAAACTGAGGGATTATGCTGTTGACCTCGGGCTTGAAGTGGCTGGTTCTGTACCGCAGGACGGGATGATCTTTGAGTATGATCTCGAGGGAAAGCCCCTTTTTGAACTGCCTGCAGACTCTCCGTCGCTCTGCGCTGTTTATGGAATTCTGGAGAGTCTGAAGATAGATTGACATTCTGATCTGGTTATATGACAAGTTGCAGGCCATATTTTTCCAGGAAGGACTCTCTGAGATGAAGAAAGTCTTGCTCGCCGGGAGTTCACACACCAGGTTTTTCTATCCCTTTGTAAAGAGGTATCTGGAAGGAGTAGCTACGGTCAGCAAACTGCCCTACGATGCGGGAAGAACCGACGAGATACTTGACTCTCTGCATGACTGGCCACTGGAAGGCCAGGATGTTGTGCACCTTTACTCAGGGCACAGGGATCTAATGCTGGATAATAATGGAAGGCCTATTATTACTCCGGAGGAGTTCAGGTCTAACCTTCAGAAGATTGTCAGTATGATCTCCTCTCGTACTGATGCAAGGGTTGTGCTCTCCAATGTCCCACCTGTTTCAGAGGCCATTCTTGCAGAAGACGGGGAGAGGAACCTCCGTATAATGTCATACAACGGAATCATTTATGAGATTGCCGGAGAATTTGAAATTCCTGTTCATGACTTCTGGGGTTTTGTCTCGAATCATCATGACAGGGAAGATCTTTACCTTGACGGACTCCACTTCCGGCGTGCATTATACAGGGAATTTGCAGAGTCTCTCTCGGACTTCCTGACAGGGCTGCTCTGTCCAGCATGAGAAAGAAAGGCAAGTTTCAGGACAGCTTGTCGCCCTGTTTCCTTGATATTCCATATTTCTTCGTCTTTTCGTAGAGGGTTGCCCTCGATATGCCCAGAACCTTTGCTGTCCTTGACATATTCCAGTTTGTCTCAGCAAGGGCAGCGAGGATTGTCCTGCGTTCATTATCAGCCAGTGTCGGCAGCCGGGTCTGACTGTTTTGTCTATCCCAGGTGTTATCGTTTAGACAGGCCTCTGTAATTTCCGGAGGAAGCTCGGTGATATCGATCAGGGATCCCTTGCACAGGCTCACAGCGCGTTCTATCACATTCTTCAGTTCTCGAACATTGCCCGGCCACTCATAGCCCCTCAATGCCTTCATGGCAGATTCGGTCCAGGAGATATCCCTGCGGTGCATTCTGTCCAGAAAGTAACGTACAAGAACGGGGATATCTTCCCGGCGCCTGTGCAGGGGAGGTATATTAACTGTCATGGAGCTGAGGCGGTAATAAAGCTCTTCTCTGAATTTGCCTTCCCTTATCATTGTCTTCAAATCCCTGTTAGTAGCAGCAATCAGCCTGAAGTCCACCCTTTGGGGATGGGTGCTTCCAAGCCTGTAGACAGTCTTGTCTTCCAGTACTCTCAACAGCTTGACCTGGGCATGAAGAGGCATATCCCCCACTTCGTCAAGAAAGAGGGTTCCCCTGTCCGCCAGCTCTATCTGGCCGATCTTGCCGTCTTTCTTTGCACCCGTAAAGGCACCAGGGACGTATCCAAAGAGCTCAGACTCGAATAATTCCTGAGGAATTGCAGCACAGTTGATGCTTACAAAGGGTCCTCTCTGTCGGTGGCTTTCCTGGTGCAGGGCATGGGAGAAGAGTTCCTTTCCCGTGCCCGTTGCTCCCAGAAGCAGCACAGGCGAGTCGGTAATGGCGAAGTTTTTTATTAATTCTTTTGCCTGAATAATTCCAGCACTTACGCCTTTTATATCCTCAAGGGTATATCTGGCCGAGAGCACGCTCTTCATTTTTTCCCTGTAGACGTTTATCTTTTTTTCAAGGAGACAGAGCCTGTCAGAGAGGTCTTTCAACTCCCCGATGTCCCCGAAGAGGGATTGCGATATTACACCAGCAACTCCGTCAGAGTCAAGGACGGGGATCCTGTTAACAATAAGGATCTTCTTTTCCTTGCCTTCTCCAACGGAACACTTGAAACCAAACTCAGGTTGTGCTGTCTGGATAACGTTGCTTATCCTTGATCCAGGTATGTAGTCTGTGATGGGTTTACCTATTACTTCATCCTGGTTTACTCCAAGATAATCAGCATAGGTCCTGTTGATAAAGCGGATCTTGCATTCGCTGTCGCAAAAAATTATGCCACTGGGCAGATTGTTCAGAATAATTTCAGCGAGATGACCCTGTGTGAAATTTCTCCTGTTTTTTGGAGGCATCACTCTCTTCCTTTCTTTTTTACCATACCACAAGTGTCTGTTTGAAATCCAGACATGTCTGGAAAATTTACACTTCTATCTCTTCTCACAGGACAAGAAGACAAGATTGTAGTGTTTTTTTGAAATGTGTAAATCTTATGAAACTACTGGGAATAGAAGGCTAATCCTGATGTCATGGGTTTTTAGAACCATTAGAAGAGAAGAGAGAGATCTATTTTTTCCTCTGGCACGTGATTTGCTTTTATAGACTGTCAACAACTTCATGACGTAAAACGGAATGGACAGGGATCTGACTGACTCTCAATGTTTAATGAATTCATAGAGTGAACTTATCCGGAGGTGTGATTGGAATGGAAAGCACTGAGTGTTTAAGAATGACGCGGAAGGTGGCTGCCTGTCAAAGGGCCTGTCCTGCCGGCATTGATGTCCCACGGTATATAAGGGCAATTGCAGATGGAAAGTTCGATAAGGCCCTTGCCATAATTCGAGAAGCCATTCCTTTCCCGTCAATCTGTGGCTATGCATGCTTTGCTCCCTGTGAAAGGAAATGTGGGAAAGGACAGTTTGACAGAGCCGTGGCCATCAGGGCCTTGAAGAGGGCTGCTGCTGAAAGGGGTGGAGATACATGGAAGGAAAATATCGGAAAGAGAGGCCTGGGGAATAAGAAAGTCGCGATTGTTGGGTCAGGCCCGAGTGGATTGACTGCTGCCTACTTCCTTGCATTGAAGGGACATGATGTGACAGTCTTTGAACAGAGAAACGAGGCCGGTGGAATGATGCGGTGGGCAATCCCGGAGTATCGTCTTCCCCGGGAGGTCCTCAGGGCAGAGATAGGGGAGATAGAGGCGCTGGGAGTGAAAATACATACTAATTCTCAGGTTGATTCCATAGACGAACTTAAGAAGGCCGGTTATGCGGCTGTATATCTAAGTTGCGGGGCCCAGAAGAGCTCTACCCTCGGGATAGATGGTGAGGATGCAGAAGGGGTAATAGGCGCCATAGAATTTCTGGTGAGTCTGAATTCGGGAAATCCTGTTGAGACAGGAAGACGCGTAGCTGTGATCGGTGGGGGCAACGCTGCAATAGATGCGGCAAGGAGCGCTGTCCGTCTTGGAGCGGAAGAGGTGAAGATTTTTTATCGGCGCACGCGGAGTGAGATGCCTGCATATCCTGATGAGATTGATGCTGCCATTGAAGAGGGAGTGAGGATTGAATTCCTGTCTGCTCCTTCCCGCATAGAAAAGGCTGATGATGGATACAAGGTGACCTTTGACTGCATGGAACTGGGACCACCGGACAGAAGCGGCCGTCCAATGCCTGTTTGCAAGTTCGGGTTCAACTACAGTGAGGTTTTTGATACAATCATTGCTGCCATCGGGCAGGAGATTGATCTGGCGGATGATTTCGGTGTGCCCCTTAGTGAGAAGGGGATCATACAGGTGAAAGAGACGGATTTCTCTACTGATGTGGACGGGGTCTTTGCCGGAGGTGATGCTGTTTCAGGACCGTCTTCGATCATAGATGCCATATCCCATGGACAGAGGGCGGCTTCTGCAATCGACAGATATCTGGGCGGGGATGGTTCCATTTATTTCAGGCTGGTTCCGGAAGAGACAGAAGTCAGCATGGCGTTCTATAATGAACCTCAGTCGCCTCCTGTTGAGATTCCAACTCTTCCTGTTGGCGAAAGGATAACCAATTTCAATGTTGTTGAGAAGACACTAAATCCTCTTATGTCCAGAAAAGAGGCTGACCGGTGCCTCTGGTGTGATTACCGGCAGTTCGTTGTGGAACTTGATTTCGAAGCCTGCAAGGAGTGTGGGTATTGTGAGAGGGTCTGCCAGATGGAGGTTTTTGCTCGAGGTGAGAGGTTTAATGCCAAAGGATACCGTCCTTATGTGGTTAAGAGCCCCCAGAACTGTGTAGGATGCATGAAATGCTTCTATAACTGTCCGGATTTTTGTATAGAAATAAAAGGAGCGGAATAGAGATGAAGAGATACTTGGAGACTGGAAACTTTGCCATTACAGAAGGTGCAATCCTTGCCGGATGCCGTTTTTTTGCGGGCTATCCGATTACCCCGGCAACAGAGCTCGCCGAATCGATGTCTTACAGGTTGCCCCAGGTCGACGGAATCTATATCCAGGGCGAGGATGAATGTGCGGCTCTCCATCTGTGCATTGGAGCCGCTCTGGGTGGGTACAAGGCCATGACGGCGACATCAGGCCCCGGATACATTCTTTATGCTGATCCCTATGGGTGGGCGATCGGGTGTGAGATCCCCCTTGTCATTCTCAATTCCGGAAGGGTCGGACCTGTAAGCGGTATAACGGGGGCTCCCGGTCAGGGAGAGTTTTATCTGACACGATATCCCACGCAAGGCGGGAACTTTGAGACGATTGTACTCGCCCCGAACTCTGCCCAGGAAGCCATGGCGATCACAGTGGAGGCATTTTATCTGGCCGAACGGTTCAGAACGCCGGTTACAATACTTGCCGATCAATTGATTACTGATGGCTTCGAAGACATCAGTGTGCCGGAAAATGAAGAGGAAATGAAGGAAATGGGCTTCAGGACATGGTCACGGAAAATCAACAAGGGTCCGGAGTTTTATCCGCCTACAGATGAAATCGATATTCCTCCCGTTGTTCTTGGCCACAATACAGGTGCACTCTGTTCAGACTGGACTCCAACGGAGGAAGGGTATGATATTGAGGAGGTGGCCGCGCATCACAAACACGCCTACCGGTTGATCTATAAGATACGGAACCACAGGGATCTCTTCAGTAATCTTTATGAGAAGACCTTTTTAGATGATGATCCGGACCTGATTGTCGTCTCCTATGGTACTCCTTCCCGCGTTGTGAATACGGCGGTGAAAAAGGCAAGAGAAAGAGGTCTGAAGGTTGGGGCCCTCCGGTTGATAAACCTCTGGCCTTTCCCGGATGAGCACTTCCAGAAAAACACCAGGTACCTTTCCGTCGAGCTGAACTGGGACGGCCAGTTAGTGCGTGAAGTGCAACGGGCGGCTCCCAAGGATGCCGAAGTGCATTTTCTTGGAAGCTGTGGAGATCTTCCGACAGTACAGGATCTGATCGAGACCTTTGAGAAACTTCTGAAAGGACAATCACTCTCCCGGCGTGGCTGGGAATTGGAGGGATGGTAAGATGGATTATCTGGCAAAAAAGTATACGAGACCGAGGAAGATACCAAGTACAGCCTGTTCAGGGTGTGGCTTGGGCATTAACCACAAGGCGGTGCTTCAGGCCATTTATGAACTTGGCCTTGAGGTCGAAGATATAGTCTGGGGTACTTCCATAGGTTGTGCAGGGCGGCAGACCTTTGGTACATGGAAGGGCGACGGATTTGCCGGAACGCATGGCCGTGTATATGCGATTGCAAGGGGTCTGAGGCTTGCCCTTCCCTCGGAGAAAAAGATAATACTCACTGTCGGTGACGGTGATGCCTTTGGGATAGGGTTGCTTCATCTCATACATGCTGCCCGCTCTAACGCTGATCTTACCGTTATTGTCAATGATAATCTTGGATACATGTCTACAGGCGGCCAGTATGGGTGGACCACCCCCCTTGGCAGCAAGACGGACAGCAGCCCCTACGGCATGTATGAACAGAACCTGATGAGTGATGATATCGATGTTCTGAGTATGCTGAAGCATGCAGGTGCCACTTTTATTGCCCGGCATGTATCAATGGACGGCCAGAGGGCTGTAGAGAGCATAAAAAAGGGAATCCGGAACAGGGGCTTCTCTTTGATTCATATGGTCTATCCCTGCCCCACGAATTTCGGGAGCCGTGAACTGGGGACCAGGAACACGATAAAGCTTTACGAGTGGATTGAGAGCAGGGCAGCCCCTCTTGGAGAGGAAGATGAAAACACAGTATGGGCTACAGGGGTTTATCATGATGCAAGCAACTCAAGGCCTGAGTTTTCTGAAAATATTCACAAGAACGTTGAGAGGATAAGGAGGGGAGCCGCATTATGAGAACAGAAATCCTTGCCAGCGGATTTGGAGGACAGGGTGTTGTAAGGCTCGGGCAGATACTGGGTGAGGCGGCTGTGAAGCAGGGTTACCGGGTCACAATGCTCAAAAGTCATGGTACTGAGATGAGAGGAGGGTATGTCAGGAGCCAGGTGGTGATTTCGGATGAGCCGATAGACAGTCCTATCGTAGAGAATGCCGATCTGTTCATCGCCCTCTCTCTTGCCGCATACAATGCCTTCAAACACCTTGTTGACAGCGGTGTTATCCTCTATGATCCTGCTTTTGTAGTGGAGATAGATGAGACTTTGAGGTGTACCCAGATAGCCGTGCCAGCCAAGGATCTCGCTGTGGAGAATCTTGGGAAGGCTGTTTTTGCGAATACCATCATGCTTGGTGTGACGGCGAGGATGGTTGAAGTGCTTGATCGTGATATAGTGCTTCAGAGCATCATGCACGTGATTCCGAAGTATCAGGAGGAGAATAAACGGGCATTCGAGACAGGGTATTCTTTTATCGACGGTAACTGAGCTGCTTCCAGAAAGTTATAAAGGGGAGGAATATCAGTAATGGAAAATGGGCGTGTTGTAACCAGTGAGAGGCCGTGGTTTAAGGTATGGCCCCGGCACCTGCCGAAAAGTCTTGAGTATCCACTTGTCCCGGCATGGTGGTTGCTGGAGAAAAACATCAAACTCTTCGGGGACAGGGATGCCGTTATATTCATCAATCATGAGGATATGGGAGAGATAGACCGGCTTTCATATGCCGAGTTATATAAAAGGAGTGTTGCTTTATCTCAAGGCCTGCGCAATATTGGAGTAGAAAGGGGCGACCGCATAGCTACTGTTCTGCCGAACAGTCCCCCTCTTATTCAGAGCTATTATGGTATATGGATGGCGGGTGGCACCATAGTCCCGAATAATCCGATGGCCAAGGGAGAGGAGCTCCGCAAGACCTTTATAAACGCTGAGATAAAAGTCGTCATTGCAAGTGAACAATCACTTCCTGAGGTCCGGAAGGCAGTTGATGGCCTTGATATTCAGACAATCATTGCTTCAGTTGGAAGGACTATTATTGATGAGCTGTCTGATGATGCATGCCGATTGGAAACCATACTTGACTTCAAGGCTTCTCCCTCTCCTGTTCCTGTCTCTCCTGAAGAAGATGTGGCAGTGATATTATATACTGGAGGGACCACGGGTGAGCCTAAAGGGGCAATGCTGACTCACAGGAATATTGTGACCAATACCATCCAGTTTGCCGAGTGGTACGCCTTTGAGCCTGGTGAGGAGAGGTGTGTCTGTGTGATTCCCATGTCTCACAGCGGTGGGATGTCAGGAGTAATGAATGTTCCTGTTTACAGCGGCGCTACCCTTCTGGTGATGCAGAGGGCGAATCCTCCTGTAATCGGAAGGGTTGTAGAGAAGTACAAAGCTACCCGGCTGTTCGGCGTACATACACTCTTTGCCGCCCTGCTGAATGACGAAGAGGCCTGTAAGTGCGATTACTCTTCCCTCAAGGCTTGCAGAACCGGTGCTGCCCCCCTGCCTGTACAGATAAAAAAGGCTTTCGATGAAGTGGCGGGGAAGGAGGTTCTGGTGGAGGCTTATGGGATCACCGAGACAAGTCCTCTGGCTGTTGCAAATCCGATTGACCGTCCCAAGGCGGGCTCCATCGGGATACCCTTACCGGATACTGATGTGAAAATTGTTGATATAGAGACGGGGGAGGAAGTGCCGGAGGGCGGTGAGGGTGAGCTTTTAATACGGGGACCGCAGGTTATGAAGGGATATCTCGGGAAGCCTGATGCAACGGCTGAAGCGATCCAGGACGGTTGGTTCCGGAGCGGTGATGTGGTCCGTATGGATGAAGAGGGTTATCTTTATGTTGTAGACCGTCTTAAGGATTTTATTAATGCATCAGGTTTTAAAGTCTGGCCCCGGGAGGTCGAAGAGGTGCTTTACAAATACCCTGGAGTTAAACTGTGTGCAGTGATCGGGGTCCCGGATGCGTACAGGGGTGAAAATGTGAAGGCCTTTATAGTTACGACCGATGAGTCCAGGGGGACCTTGAATATTGATGATATTATTTCTCACTGCAAGAGACACTTGTCTTCCTACAAGGTACCGCGCAAGATTGAATTCCGTGATCAATTGCCTCTCTCTCCTGCCGGCAAGATCCTGCGCAGGGTCCTCAGAGATGAAGAACGTGGCAGATGCCAGTAGGCATTTCAGTAAGTGGAGCATTGAGAAGGTTTTGTCAAGAAGTCTTTCCCTTTACCGGGAAAGATATTTCAAGGAGGAGGTGTACCATGGGAAAGGCGAGTAAATTACTGGTCTTGTTGGCAGTTTTTGCAATAGGACTGCTGACGGTGTCTGGTCCTGCAATGGCAGGAGAATATCCTGACAGACCCATCAAGCTGACGGTTTCGTACTCACCAGGAGGAGCGACTGACTTTCAGGCAAGGATAGTCACCATGAGGGCCCAGACTTATCTGGGGCAGCCGATTGTTATTATCAACAAACCAGGTGCAGGGGGGATGGTTGGCTGGAACTGGTTCGTAACATCGGCATCCAAAGACGGATATGACCTGGTCGCGTATAACGTGCCTCACTTTATTGCACAATCCATTGTCTTCCCCAAAAAGGCGAAATACAATATAAATAATATGGAGCCTATCGCCAACTGGGGTACAGACCCTGCTGTTCTGGTTGTTCCGAAGGACAGCCCCTTTAATTCGGTCCAGGACCTTGTTGATTATGCGAAAAAGAATCCCGGTAAGGTAACGTTCTCAGGCGCAGGTCTTTATGTCGGTCATCATATCGCATTGCTGCAGTTTCAGAAGTCTGCGAATATAAAGACCAGGTATATCCCTTACAAGGGTGGTGTACCCGCACTCCTGGCTGTTATGAGTGGTGAGGTAATGGCAGGCTTCAACAACACCTCTGATGCCTTCAGGAGCAAGGACCGCCTGAAGATTCTGGCCGTTGCCGATCTTGAAAGAAACTCCTTTATTCCCGACGTTCCCACTTTCAAGGAACTTGGTTTTGCTGTTGACGATGCCAGCAATAACAGACGGGGTATAGCCGTACCCAAGGGGACTCCGCCTGAGATAATCAAGAAACTGGCTGATACCTTTATGAAGATGTTCAATGACAAGAAAGTCAAAGGAAAGATGAAACTGACCGGGAGCGGGATGAAGGTCCTCTCAAGAGAAGAAACGCAGGAGATGTGGAAGCAGACAGAGGCGACCTTGCAGGATGTTCTGAAGGGTCTTGGCGACAGATAGATAAAAAGGCGGGGGAGGTGAAAATCTTCCCCGCTTTCTCTCTGTAATGAAGAACCCTGCGGCCACGATACGGGCAAGCAGGACCACTGGGATCGATACGATTAAAAATGCGCTCGCTGTGCATATTCAAGGGAGGAGTTGATAGCATCTACTTCAATGATGGCTGGAATCACATCTGTACAAAATAATTTTATGGAGAGGCGGCAAGGCTCCAGGAATACAATGCAACCGACAGGATTTATGGGACAGCAACCTGATTCTACAGGTGTTATACCTGAGTGTCTGGTTAGGTCTGTGTGGTACAATAAACCCTAATTTTCTAAGGTGTCGAGCATTGGTATTCTTTCCGCCATACCGCCTCTCCCTGTCGTGTCAGATTGTTTTGGACACCAGTGGGCTGGAATAGAAACTCAATAAAGAGTGTTTATTCTATGTGTTAAGGGTGCTTGATTCAAGGGAATGCAATCAACTTTCAAGATTCTTCTTGTTGTTGAATGGCTGAGCTGGCCAGAGTGGATTTGTAGTTAGGTCATTTTATACCGGCATGCCGCCTTCCTGGATCTGTTCCAGAAATATACCTGACAAGAGTGATTGTCAGACTAATACGAGACAGGGAACTATTGTATGTTAGAGGGACTGACAGGTGTCGTCGAAAACTTAGGAAATCTTTTTACTTTCTACAACTTTATGCTGCTCGTTTTAGGGGTCTGTGGTGGGATCATCCTCGGAGCACTCCCAGGGGTCAGCCCAACCCTTTCAGTTGCCCTCCTGGTTCCCCTGACCTTCTATATGGAGCCTTCCAGTGGTTTAATTCTTCTGGGAGCAGTATATACGGCATCTGTAGCCGGAGGAGCGATATCCGCTATCCTGATTAATGTCCCAGGAGCTCCAGCAAACATTGCGACCCTGATTGACGGATATCCGATGGCAAAAGCGGGAAAGGCGGAAACCGCGCTTTATACCTGCTTTATCAGTTCTTTCATAGGTGGAGTTTTTGGCATGTTCGTCATGATCCTCCTTACAGTGCCTCTTGCAGAAGTTGCCCTGAAATTCAAGTCTACTGAAATATTCTGGGTGGCTGTTCTTGGCCTGACTGTTGTAGCCGGACTCGGTAAGCCTGGAACCATGATAAAGTCATTGATGGCCGGTGCATTCGGAGTCTGGCTGAGTACCATAGGGCCCAATCCTGTTACGGGTGAGTTCAGGTTTATTTTTCATGACATATTAACTGGAGGAGTACACATCATCCCTGTGTTGATTGGTCTCTTTGCAGTTCCCCAGATTCTCACCCTTGTCGAATCTTATGGAAAAGAACGCACGGTTTTCCAGCTGAAAAGAGAAAAGGGGATACTGAAAAAGACTTTTCTCGGTACGCTCCGGATGACCAGGGTGCTTAGTATCGGCTCTGTAATAGGGTCTGTTATCGGTTTGATCCCGGGAGTAGGAGGACAGGTAGCAGGGATCGTCTCTTATGACCAGGTCAGGAAATTCTCGAAGAATCCCTCCAGGTTTGGTACGGGGATACCAGACGGGATTGCAGCAGCAGAGTCAGCAAACAATGCAATGGTTGGTCCTTCCCTCGTTCCTTTGCTTACCCTCAGTATTCCAGGCAGTCCAACAGCTGCAGTCTTGCTGGGAGGTCTCCTGATTCATGGTATCTTTCCCGGCCCGGACCTCTTCCGCCTTTATCCTGATGTCGTGCATACCTTTATAGGATCTCTCCTTCTGGCGCAGTTTCTTATGTTGGTTTTTGGAATCCTCCTGTCACGCTACTCGAACTGGGTGATGAGGGTTCCTGACCTTTATATGGCGGCCTCGATAGTTGTGCTTGCCACCTTTGGCACCTATTGTGTCAATAACAACTTTAATGATGTGATTGTTATGTTTGTGATTGGCACAACCATGTATCTTGGAAGCAAGGCAGGCTTTTCAGCCCTGCCGGTGGTTATGGGGTACATACTGGGAGGTATTGCGGAGAATAACTTTCTCAAGGGTATGTTGCTGGCAAGTGCAGGCAAGAACATGTTTTCGTATTTCTTTACCGGCTGGATAAATGTTACCGTTATTTTACTCTGTATTGCTTCTTTGGTTTACGGGATTTACAGCAGCAGAAAGGGAAAAGAAGACAAGAAAGGGGTGGAGGGAAGGGACCTCATAGTTGCTCCCCTTGTCTTCTTTTTAAGTCTCTGGATTTATAAAACGCTCGATGTTTCAGATCCCATGTCTGCAATTTTTCCAACGGCGATGCTTGTCATCCTTGGGGGTCTGGCTCTGCTGATTTTTATATTAACCGTTATAGGTCTGAGGACTGAAGGGATGGGTAAAAGGATGGGGGTGGTAAAGTTTCCTTTCTCCAGAATATCGGTTTCGGCCTTGTTGACCATTGCATATCTGTACTTTCTTAATATCATCGGTTTTTATGCAACATCCTTTGTCTTTCACATTGTTTTCTCAAATTTGTCAGGTGCTGATCTAAGGAATGGTAAGAGCCGGGTTTTTGTTAAGGTTCTTATTTCTGCAGTTTTTGTCGGAGTCTTGTATGTCCTGTTCAAGGTTATATTGAAGGTTCAGGCTCCTACTGGTCTTGTCTTGTAATAATGTAGTTGATGATCTTGCATTTCTAAAAATATCCTCACTCCAGGGCAAATTGTCATCTGATCAGGCCTCTTATGCTTTCCAGTGTCTGAGATCCAGAAATGTCTTTTTTTGTAGAGCTGAAATGGAGCTCCGCTACCTGTAAAACTTACTCATATCAATAGACTCTTATTATTGCCTTTACTTATGAGCCGGACACTGTTAATGTACAGAAAATGATTTATAGTGGCATAAATTATGCTTATATTTACGAGGTTTTATATGAGGCAGAATCATAACTTATTGATAAATAAATATAATTTCAGTGAGGTATTTTACTTCCCACTGAGTCCCCGTATGGTTTGGTGACAGAGGGCTCTGAGCTCAATGTGAAATTTTGTAACAACTCAGAATAAAAGGAGAGGTGAAGCCATGTTAGTAATTGGGGAGAAGCTGAGCATCATAGCAAAGAGG
>CAZITN010000054.1:0-19873 GCA_964542175.1 uncultured Thermodesulfovibrio sp.
TGGCAAGACCACGGTGATCGATACGATTAAAAATGAGCTCGCTGTGCATATTCAAACAAAGGGGGAGAGGGTCTATTATTCTTCAAGGGTGGCAACCGGTCTTGACATCCCTTCAAGCCACTGTAGCCTTGAGCAATTTATCATGGCCTCATTCAGTAAAGGGATTAGCTTCTCCGGGCAGAACTGAAGGTCATCTCTTCTTTTGAAATCCGAGGGCTTTATATCCACATTGAATGTATTTATTAACTTTTTCACATCAGATGTCTTTGCAACTTTTATCTTCAACCCCATTTTTTTGGAGATGGCCTTTATCGTATCGGATGGAGTTCTTGCATCTGCAAAGGGTTCAATGGCCCGGGCAAGAGATTTCAGTCTCCCTGTAAAGTCAACAATGGTACCTTCCGTCTCAAAGGGTGTGGTCATGGGAAGTATAATATCCGCCTCTCTTGCGAGGGCATTCATGTGTGATGTCTGAACCACCAATGTATTCACCCCTTCCGGCCGCTTCATATTAACATCACCTATAACATAAAGCATCCCGGCACCGGCCGACTGAAGTTCTCTTAGCCCCTTTCCTTCGCCCCTGATGCCCATCATGATTGCCCCACGGGCATTGGCCTCAACAGGCACAGAGAGCACCCTTCCCTTCATAAGAGAAATATTTGCTGATGCATTAAAAAAGACAGGAGATGTGATTATAACAGGCATTTCAGCCTTCACAAAGTGATCAGCTGCCCTATCTGTATCTTCTGAAACTTCACAGTCAGGAATCTCAAGCCCCTTTGGAACAGTTATCGATCTGTCCTTTAAGGCTTTTGCTATCCCCCTGAGGACATCCATCTCGTCCGAATTGAAATTAACAGTAGCCTCTTCAGCGAGCCCCGTCATCCTGGAGTTTACAACAATCAGTTTGGCCCCCCTTGAGAGTGAACTTCTTACCATGGCATCAAGTGCCGGAAACACCCTTTCCCACTGCGATGGGTCAAGTCCAACTACAACCAGGAGATCTGCACGATCGAGGTCTACCTCATCCCCCATGAGGCTCTCTTTATCGCCATAAAGACTGACAGTGCTGTCGATGTCTTTTATACCTGTTTCAGCGGCGAAGTGTCTGATTGTAAGATAGTCCTCATTTGTAAGATTGCCAGACGCAATGATGCCCGGGTTTTCACTGCTCGTAAAAAACATTGATAAAATCTCTAATGCTTCTGACCATTCAACAGGAATAAATTCCCCATTCACTCGCTTAAAAGGTTCTGGCACCCTTGTGTCTGCATTTATATAGTCAAAACCGTATCTTCCATATGCACAAATGTAATAATCTCTTCTTCCATCGTCTCCCCCGGCATTTACTTTCGCCACTTCCCCTTTGTGGATACTTACCATAGTGGAGCAGGCATTGCCACAGAAAAGGCAGGTTGATTCGACACGCTCATACTCCCATTCACGCCCTCTGCGCCACCGGTCAGCCTCAAGTATCGCATTAACCGGACAGGCATCTATACAGCTGCCACAGAATGTGCAGCCTGCTTCCTGGAGCGGTCTGTCCTGAGCTGTGGCAACCCTGGATTCTATCCCGCGATCTTGGAAACCAAGCACTGAAGTCCCCTGTTCCTTGCAGACCCTTACACACTTTGCACAGAGTATGCAGTAGTCCGGATCTCTCTTTATGAATGGGTTGCCTTCATCCACCGGTAAACCAAACTTCTTCCTTGTAAAGGAGGATTCCTTTATCTCAAATTCATAGGCATATCGCTGCAGGTTGCACACTCCTGCCTTAGTGCAGGTCATGCAGTCCAGGGGATGCATGCTGAGTATGAGATCTATTACATATTTCCTGATCTCCTCTATCTGCTCATTGGTGGTACAGACCACCATGCCTTCCTTCACCCTGGCTGTACAGGCGGTCATGGGTGCCTTCAAGCCTTCTATTTCAACCAGGCAGAGCCTGCAGGCTCCAATCCCCTTCATCCCTTTCAGATAGCAGAAGTTGGGTATCTCTATGCCAGCCTCAAGGGCAGCATCAAGTACCGTCGCGCCTCGCACAGCCTCTACCTTGCTGCCGTCTATTGTCAGGCTTACTTTCTCCGACATCCAACACCTCCTTAAACTATTACTTCCTGCTCCTTCCCTGTTATAACCCTGCCTGTCGTCTTCTCTGTCACCACTATGGCACCTGTCGGACATACAGGCATGCACTGTCCACAGCAGTTACACTTGTCCTCTCTTATTTCAAAGGGCGGATAACCTGTCTGGAACCTGACCTTCCTCTCCTGTCCGGATACTGCATGCTCCTCACACACAGTCTTGCAGACACCGCAGTTGTTACATTTCTCAGGTATAATCTTGTACCTGATGTATTCTATACATTCTGTATCCGGGCAGATGCCTTTTATGTGCACCTGGAAAACGCCGGTGTCTAAATACTCTCTCAAGTACTTCGCCGTTTCTTTGCCCTTCCTGCAAAACGATGAGACCAACATATTCTCTGATATCCTTATGAGTGCATCTACGTCATCTCCCTTGCCCTCACCCTGTATTATCCCATGAAGCCTGAGCTTAGCTTCATAGGTGCCAAAGGAACAGGGGAAGCATCTCCCACACATTGGGCCTTTTAAAAACTCTTCTATGTAGTATAGTGCCCGCTGTACCGGACAGACCATCTCGTCAGCCCCGGCCTTTATATCTTCCACTTTCACCGTCAGTTTTTCTTCCATCTTTACCCCTAATCCTCTTCTATACTTTCTAAAAGTAGTTCCAGGTTCTTCGAGCCTACCTCACCCAGAATATCTTCATTCACTGTAATAACAGGTGCAAGACCGCAACAGCCTACACAGCCTACTGTCTCAAGCGTCATCGCCATGTCCTCAGTGGTTTCACCAATCTCTACATTGAACCTTTGCTGCAGATTATCAAGCAACTTCCCGGCTCCACGCACATGACAGGCTGTGCCCATACATACCCTTACTATCTTTCTGCCCCGGGGTGCAAAATAAAATTGATTATAAAAACTTGCCACAGAATACATCTCTGAAAGGGGCAACTCAAGCTTCATGGAAAGCCTCTCCAGAAGCTCTCCCGGAAGATATCCATACTCTTCCTGTATCCTGTGAAGCAAGGGGATCAACAGTCCCTTCTTTCTGTCATGTACAGAGAGGTGTGGACCTGTTGTCCTGCCTATCTCCCCGTCTAAATCAATTTTTTCTATCTCCATCTAAACCTCCGGGACAGCGATTAGTGATAAGTTCCTGATAGCAAAACACCAACTGCTTAAAAATCCATCAGGCCGCATAATGGAATTTCTGCAGCTAAAATTCCATCCTGCAACCTGCTGTGCCGTATTCAAACTCCTTCGACAAAGACATCGACATCCTCTTGATCGCTTCAAACCCTGTACAGTGAAGCGGTACGACCTTTTTTATATTCAGGCGTTTGAACTCGTCTATTGTTCTGTCGATTTTATCCTCACCAGGTCCTATGAGATGAAAGCCGCCTATCACACAATATATCTCCCTGATCCCGGTGATTCTAATCGCCTGTTCAACAGTATTGACAATTCCTGAATGGCTGCAGCCCGCAATAACGACAAGGCCTTTCTTTGTATTGATGATAACACCCTGATCATCAAGGACTCTGTCGTTTTCCATCTTGCCGTTTCTGCTTATTTTGAATACCTTCAGTTCTTCCCATTCATGAATTCTTTGTATCTCGCCTGTTGTAATAACCCCTTTAGCAAGTTTTACGGGCTCCCTGTGCATCTCGATGAACTGACTTTCGAAGTCACCTTCAGGAGCAGAGAGATCAACCATGCCACCATCCCTTGTTTCTATGAATCGCTTATGAAAAGTGTCTGGGTGTGCAATTATTCTGCCTTTGATCTTATATATCCCGCCGGTATGATCACTGTGGCCATGTGAAAGAAATGTAACGTCTATGTCATCAAGCGTCAGTCCCAGAAGAGTCAGATTATGCTCAAGGGCTATCCCGGTCGCTCCGGTGTCTATCAGAATTTTCTTCTCTTCTGTCTCAATGAGCACTGAGAACCCATGCTCAGCTATGAAGTTCCTCTCCGGCCTCGAAATTCGCTCAATAGACTCACTGTCGGCTATCAGCTCCATGACCGTATTGTCAACAAGGATGGTAACTGTTGCTTCAACCTGTTCCAGGCTCTCTTTATCTGCAGATTTCATCAGGGCTCCTTTCTTTTGTGTCCCAATTCAACAACATCTCTGTTACTCTGACAGAATCCTCCGGCTCTCCGGCATTCTTCTTGAATAGAGCATCCAGGCTTAACCTGGCTCACCACATTCCGTTATGGAAGAATTTTACGGGATCAAAAGCTTATCACTTCATACCCTTCATTTATAAAATCAATGAGTTCCTTACCTACAGGAGCAAGTGGGACCCCTGATGCCGCAACATCGTCGGCAACACCCGCACCTTCTGCATTCATCTTGCATGCCTTCATTGAAACCGAGGCGTTCACCTCCTGGATCAAATTCTTAAAAGCTTCGTCCTTGAATATATCTACCGCCTGTGCTGAGACTATCAGCCTTACATCCTCCAACTCGCCACTCTCCTTTGCCATCTTCGCAAACATCAAACCTGTCATGACCTTTCGTCTGTCTTCAGGACCCGACAGAACCAAAACGACCAATTTTGCCATCGCTGAACCTCCTCAATCTGTTTTTTTGAAGCTTTATAGTTAGAAACTTCAAGGCCCAAGGCCTGATCGTGACTTTAAGTGAAGTGGTTCCTTCAGCCTCTCGAACCCTCATCATCTGCAGAATTTGTTCCAGCCTGCTCTGTTGCTTCTTCGCAGACATCCGATGATGCTTTCTCATCCACCTTAAGTCCGAGGGGTCTCTTGTGCAGGAATCTCTCCTTTGCATCTTCGGTATGTACTGTTAGTATGATGCCACCCGTAGCACATACGGCAGCACATTTGCCACAACTTACACAAATATCAGGGTCCTCAAGCCATGGCAGATAAATACCTTCCTTGCTGGTTTTATACATTTTGAGACCATGTACAATGCAGGCATCAACACAGTCCGAGCACCCCTCACATTGTTCCGGAATGACCCAGGGAAGTACTTCTTTCCCTATCTTAACTGCTTTTACGGGGCAGATCGTGTAACACGCTTTGCACTTTGTGCAATAGTCTGTTTCAATATAGAATCCCGTTATGGTTTCCTTTACGGCATCATGGGCACACACCTCCTTGCAGAGACCACAGAGAAAACATTCAGAGCCTTCAATCCTGTAAACTCCAATACCTGTACAGACATTTGCCTTGCAGATCTTGTCATTAATATGCTCCTCATACTCCTCACGGAAATGTCTGATGGTGGAAAGCACAGGATTGGGAGCGGTCTGGCCGAGACCACACAGCGAACCTTTTTTAACTATGTTCCCTATTGCCTCAAGCCTTTCTATATCACCTTCCTCACCACAACCAGACGTTATCTTTTCAAGTATCTGTAACATCTGATAGGTGCCGATCCTGCAGGGAGGACACTTCCCACAAGACTCCTTCTGTGTAAAGGAGAGAAAGAACTTTGCTATATCAAGCATGCAGTTGTCTTCATCCATAACAACCATTCCCCCGGAACCCATCATTGAGCCAGCTTCAGCCAAGGAGTCGAAATCGACTGGAAGATCCAGGTGTTCCTCTGAAAGACAGCCGCCTGAAGGACCTCCTGTCTGTACAGCCTTGAACCTTTTTCCGCCTATTATCCCACCGCCTATCTCAAAGATGATCTCCCTTAGTGTAATTCCCATCGGCACTTCAATCAGTCCTGTGTTGACAACCTTGCCTGTCAGGGCAAAGACCTTGGTGCCAGGGCTGGTTTCAGTCCCTATGCTTCTGTAATACTCGGCACCTTTCAGGATAATCAGTGGTATCTGGGAAAGGGTTTCCACATTGTTTATCACTGTTGGCATCTCCCATAACCCGCTTGTCGCCGGATAGGGAGGCCTCGGCCTCGGGAACCCCCTCTCTCCTTCAATCGAGCTTATGAGGGCAGTCTCTTCACCGCAGACAAATGCACCGGCACCCTCTCTGATATCGACTGTGAAGCTGAATCCAGCACCGAGTATATTGTCACCGAGCAGGCCAAGCTCTTCTGCCTGCCGGATGGCTACCCTGAGATTCTTCACCGCCAGAGGATATTCATGACGCACGTATATGAAACCGTAACTGGCTCCAACAGTGTAGGCACAGATAATCATACCTTCAAGGATACTCTGAGGATCACCTTCCATAAGTGATCTGTCCATGAATGCCCCGGGATCGCCTTCATCACCATTGGCTATTACAAGCTTTATTCTGCCCGGGGCATTTCTTGCCACCTCCCATTTCGTGCCTGTCGGAAAGCCCGCTCCCCCGCGGCCTCTCAGATGGGATCTCTTGATCTCATCCAGCACCTCTTCGGGAGACATGTCTGAAAGAATCTTCTCAATGGCGGAGTATCCGTCACGTGCTATATAATGATATATGTTACAGGGATCTATCAGGCCATTATTCCTCAAAGCCATTCTGACCTGCTTTTCATAAAAGGGTATCTCCTCCATTTTCTCGATTGGATCGTCAGAGACAGACTCCCTGTACAGGAGTCTCCTTACGGGGGCATCAGCAGAGATTGTTTTACTTAAGATCTCTCTGACCCTTGTGTGGCTCACCTTCTGATAGAAGTACCCATGGGGTTCAACCATCAGGACAGGTCCTTTCTGGCAGAGTCCCTGACAACCCGTCTTAATGACCTCGATATCCTTCCGGAAATCCGCCGCCCTCTCCTCAAAGGCACTGACAACCTTCTTGGCACCCATGGCACTGCATGCAGTACCACAACATACCTTCACAGTCTTCCTGCTTGAATTATCCATCTCCTTTATCAGGTTGGCTCTAAGGGTTTTTAATTCCTCTACACTTTTCAGGCTCTCCATCTCTCATCCTCTCCTCTAAAAACATGTACAGAGTGATGCTGAACAAGCTCCTGTTGCCATTTTCAGGAAAGGGCTTCAGGCCCCTTACCTGCCAAATTCATAGGCCTCCAGATCGAGCATCTCCCTTGCCCTGTCGATATACTCAATGGCAAGATCATAGATTTTCTCATAATCAGGCTCAAAGTGTATTGCGCCATTAAACTTCTCATACCACACCTCTGTCATTATCTTCTCCACATCCTGACTGGCCTCCACAGGTGATGGCCCGCCCATGATAACAGGAATTCCGGAAGCGGCAAAGTAGCATCCCACAGCGATCTCCTTTTCAGCCATCCACTCTGGTGCAATGATAACAACCGGCAACCCGCCGATCTCGTCAGACAGATCACCTTCAGCAACAATGGATGAGAGCATGTTCAGTATCCTTGCATTATCATTGCATGAACCCAGATGCAATATCGGTGGTATTGACAAATCCTCACAAGTTCTTCTCAGACCCGGCCCCGCCTCTTTAAGTATCTCATCAGGGTCCAGAAGCGCTGACAGAGAACAGGCTGCTGCCCCGCACTCAGTAGTGAGGATGAGAACATCATCCTTAACAAGTTCCTTTGCAAGACATGTATGCACACCTGTAGCCTCCACCCTTGGATTGTCACAGCCAACCAGCCCCGCCACACCCCTGATTCTTCCTTCTCTGATAGCCTTGTTAAGCTGCGAAAAGGAGAACCTAATCATGTCACCATTGATATTTTCCAGGCATTCCAGTGAGAAGCCAGAAAGAACAACAGCTTTCTCTTTTACTTTTTCACCCATGCCTGTCCTGTTGGGATAATTATCAATTGCGAGCGTGACAATCTCCCTTGCCGTCTCCATTGCCTTATGAGCATCGTAAGGTATGTGCAGTGCCCCTGGAAGATGTGCCTTCCTGGATGTCGTTATCACCTTTGTATGAAAATTATAGGCAAGGTCAGGAATGGTGGGCATTACGCACTGCGCATCCACAACTACTGCATCAATAATACCCATAATCAGACATAGTTCCTGGTTGGTAAATCCTCCTGCTGAAGGAATTCCGTGTCTCATTCCAAAGATATCTCCCAATACGATCCCCTGTGCACCCTTAGAGTGAACATATTCTATGATATCAGGCTCTGATATCACGTCCAGCAGTCTCTCTGATAGAGCGGGATTATGACCTACAACAAGCAGGTTCACCATCTCATCACTGAATATGCCGAATCCTGCCTCTGATTTATGCGGGGAAGGAGTTCCAAAAAGTATGTCTGAAATATCTGAAGCAATCATAGAGCCTCCCCATCCATCAGCAATTGAAATCCTGAGTGCACTTAACATCAGGGAGTCAGGATCATGATCAACACCGATATTGGTACGATGGAGGGCCTCTGCAATCTCCCTGTCAATTCCAGCAGGTATAATATTCCACTTTTCCCATCTTTCTCTCGTCTTCAGGGGTGCTCTTTTTATGTAATTCAGGATGCCCCACTGCCTCCCGAAATCATCTATTATTCCCTTCGCCACCTCTTCAGCAAGTTCGTATTTATCCCTTCCCTCTGTCTTAATCCCGAGCATGCCTGCCACTCTGGAGAGCTTTTTAGCATCCTTTATATCGAACTCTTTGATTTCACCTCTTGCAACCTTCAGCAGCATAAGTGCCAGTTCCCTGGCATGGTCTGAATGTGCGGCTGTGCCTGCAGCAGCCATGCGCAGGAAATTCCTTGCCACAACCGTGGCTAATTTTGAACCACATATACCCTTTTCCACCCGGTCTTCACTACCATGGACAAACCTGCATGGTCCCATATGACATATCCTGCAGCATGCACCTGTAGCGCCTGACGGGCAGGGCTTGAGTGCCTGTGCACGGTCAAAGCATGTCTCCATCCAGTATGACCTTCCCCACTGGATAAGCTGCTCTGCAGCCTTGTTACCACTCATCCGACAATCAGGCATGTTTCCTCCCCTTATGTAACAAAGTTTGTCTCTTGATCCTGTACGGCTTTCAAAAAATTTCTATCATTTATCCTTGAAACTTGAATTATCCTTGTAAACTGTTTATCAAATTTGCCATATACCCTGCCCCGAAACCGTTGTCTATGTTTACTACCGAAACACCTGAAGCACATGAATTGAGCATGCCTAACAGAGCGGCTATACCACCGAAACTCGCTCCATAGCCGACACTGGTGGGGACTGCGATTACGGGCCTGTCCACAAGGCCGCCAACAATGCTGGGGAGGGCTCCTTCCATACCTGCAACAACTACCAGGACAGTCGCAGCCTTTATGATATCTATGTTGTCAAGCAGTCTGTGTATACCTGCAATACCAACATCATAGAGACGCTCCACTTTATTACCCATAGTCTCTGCTGTTACTGCTGCCTCCTCTGCCACAGGTATGTCTGATGTGCCAGCCGATATTATAAGGACAATCCCCTTGTTCTTCCTTGCCTGTCTGGCAGTCTTTCTTACGACTATCATCCTGGCCTGTTCATTGTAAAGAGCCCTTTTATATACAGCCTTTACCTTTCTGAATACCTCCCGTGTGGTTCTTGTCACAATAGCATCATTTCCCCCTTTTGTCAGAACCCTGATTATAGAGATAATCTGCTCGGGAGTTTTACCCTCACCAAAAATGATTTCAGGTGCACCCTGTCTGATGCTCCGATGGTTATCAACTTTTGCAAATCCTATATCCTCATAGGGCAGGGTCTTCAACATGTTGATGGCATCATCAACCTCGATCTGCCCTTTCTTTACCTTAACCATCAACTCTCTGAGATATTCATGCCTCATCTGTCTTTAGTACCTCATTCATGGATCCTGTCCTGTAACCGAGCAGATCAACGGTAACATAGTCGAATCCAATGCTTTTAAGCTCAGTGGCGATTCTCAATCTCATGTCTGCATCATTGAAGAAGGACATCTCTTCAGGTAGAAACTCCAGTCTCGCGATTCCATTATGGTGCCGAACCCTGAACTGGGTAAACCCAAGCCTTCTCAGGAATCTCTCCGCCTCGTCCACTTTTCTTAGTTTTGCCTCTGTAATTCTCTCTCCGTAGGGAAATCGTGATGAAAGGCATGCAAAGGAAGGCTTATTCCATGTCCTCAACCCCAACCGTCTTGAGAGATATCGAATCTCCTTCTTGGTAAGTCCTGCCTCTGCCAATGGACTCCTCACCCCCAGTTCCTCTGCTGCCCTTCTGCCAGGTCTGAAATCCCTTGTGTCATCATGGTTGGAACCATCCACAACATTACTTATTCCATATCCTCCCGATATTGTCTTTAATTTCCGGAAAAGCTCATTCTTGCAGTGATAGCAGCGATTTGTATTGTTTTCAGAAAACCCAGGGATCTCGAGTTCATTGGAAGAGATTACAATATGTCTTACATTCATGCCGCTTGCCAGGGAAATCGCCTCTTGAAGCTCACTCTCAGGGTAGGTGGGAGAGGTGGCTGTCACGGCTAAGACTTTATCTCCAAGGAGATCCCTGGATACTTTCAAGAGAAAAGTGCTGTCTACCCCTCCGGAGAATGCTACACAGACACTACCCATACTGGAGAGTATCTCCTTAAGATGAGAGAACTTCTGTTCTGTATATGTCAGTTCCTGTATTTCCAACAAGTCTGTACCTATCCCGGACTTATATTTCCACTTCTATCTCGTCAGACGAATCACTGAAGGATGCCTCTATGATGTTTCTGAGTTCATTCAGTGAGATATAGGTGTCTGAATTACTCTCGATCACACTCTGAACCTCAACAACAAAATCATGTTCAATGTCTACGGAAATCGGATCAGAGGGATCTCCTATAATCTTGAACTTACACTTTAACGTTCTACTCTTTCCGTTAATGTTCAGACGGAGGGACTTCTCAGCAAATGTCACCATGAAGAAGACATGTCTGGTATGGATCCTGTGGTAACCGGAGACTTTGAGTTCCCTGCTCAGGAAATCAGCAATGCTTGCCTCATGTCTTTCATCAGTGTCGATTATCATTATGTTTCCGGGCCTGTTCTTTTTGGTAATGGTAGGGATAAGCTGAATATTATGGGCCCCCATCTCCATGAGTTTTTCTATCGCAAACCCGATGACCTCTCCTGAGACGTGATCCACCTGTGCAAGGATAATCCGTGCATCCTTTTCCATGGAACTTAATACTCCTTCTATTCAGTGTTTGTTGCTAAAACTTAGCAACCCCGTCACCTTCAAAGAAAGTCCTCTGCAGAGCCATCAATAGCACATGACTTTGCTCTGTCAAAAATTGTCTGGACAGAGGGAGGAAGCAACGCTTTGACCCTCTCTCTGTTCTGTTCGTCGGTGATCTCTCTTATGGATGCGAAAACCACCTCGAAGGTCCTTTCAGCCGCTGCCCTGTATGGGAAATTGCCACGTTGCTTTACCAGTGTTATACAGTCGATCTCATCTTCAGCATGGTTGTCATTCAAGAGGGATTCTTTCAACAGGCCCCTGACAGGTTCCGGAAGTACTTTTTCCAAGTCCTGAACAGCTTTCTCAGGAATCACTTCTTTCAAACAGGACATTACCAGGGATACTGCCTCCACGGCCCGTTCACGATAACAATACTGGCCAAGAACCATTACCCTGTCAAAATAATCCTCTCTTGATATCATGCTTGTACAACCGGCACTTTCACTTTCAGAAGTCGAGCCCCTTCGTTATGTCAGAGGCCAGCTGTGCAGCCTTCTTCAGTCCCAGAGAGGGCATGGAAATGATTACATTCGCCACCTCTGCTGCCTTCTCTGCTGACTCCTTGGGATCCATTCCCATGGCAGCAGCCATACATGCACAGACAACTACATCCATGGAGCATGCCCCTGCATTCAGAAGCTCCGTGACAGCCATACCAACGGCCGCCAGTGCATCCATCGTCTCCTTGTCACCTTTCATCAGAGCTTCCGGAGCCACCTTGGCGAGCAGATTTTCCCATTCATATACCTTTCCGTCCACCTTCACCTCTACATCCACATAGGCATCAAAGGCAAAATGCCGCTGGGCAAATTTATGGGTCCGCCTTCCGGCACCGGGCCGCACATTCTTGAACTTGATGTACTCGATCTTCTTGTTCAATACCTTGCTCATAGTCTTTGCAACCGAGCTGGCGATCGCCTCAATATGTTTCTTCTGAACATCTTCAAGCAGTTCTGTAAGGGACTTTCCGGATTTCATCTGCTCATAGGCATAAATGGCTCTTTTTGTGATCGCGTTGGTCATACCCGGTTCTGTGGCCCTGATTATTGCATCTGTAAGAGGCCCTCTTTCTATGAATTCAGCCCGCCTGGCAAGTATATTTGTGGCCACAGTAACATCTTCTTGCTGGAAATACCCTCCCATTGTTTTCTGTATTATGGAAATTATCTCATCCTGGGTAGCACCCTTGCCAAAGAGATACAGCGCAAGAGAGGGCGCGGTAACCCAGTGATTCAACGGCAGCAGCAGGGGGCCTCCGGCCCGTCCAACGCCAAGGGCAGCACCCTCTTTGATTATGGAACATATCTCATTGAACATGATCATGCCCACAACAGTGGGTGTACCCGAATCCTTCAGGATTATTGCAAGATCACCCATGACACGTGCTGTTCTGAGCTCTTCATCAGTTCCACGAATATGTATCACCTCAGGAATGCCTGCTTCCTCGACTGCTGCCATTGCCACAACCTCAGGAGTTCTTGTTACAAGAAACTGGCCGTATTCCTCACCCACATATGCATCGGGATGTATTATTTCCAGGGCTGCTGCAGTACCAAGAAGTGCTGACATCCAGCGGCATGTGCGCATGCCTGCTGATTCATAGGCCTTCATCATGGCCCTGGTGCCGATTCTGGCCAGCCTCTGTCCCAGTTTAGGGAAAAGGTGGTCCTCACCAATAGATGTGTGGCCGACAAAGGGGCTTCCACCAATTCCCAGGGGCAGGAGTTTGGAATCAAAGGGTGCAAGATGCTCCTTTTCCAGCGCCTGATAAATAGCAAGGGTGGCGGCGAAGCCTGAGATCTTATTGTTCAGCTTCTCTGTCGGAATAGAAGAGACACGGCCTGAAGGAATACCAGCTGCCATCCTGGCCACTGCTCCAAGCTTTCTGTTTGGACAAGGGATACCGCATTGCACATTAACACCGGCCCAGTAAAGCAGGGTGGCTGTGGCCAGGGCCGCATTTGCAGGGTCTGCACCGCATTGCATCAGCACCTTAATCGCCTTGCTGGCAATTTCATCCACATCAGTGTAAGGCTCATTTGTCACTTCCAGTTTCAGTTTCTTGCCCTTCTTGATCTCCTTGGCTATAACATTGGCTGCAGCCCATACACCAAGATTGAATACACCCCACCCCCCGAGCATGGCATCAAACTTCTCTGTGGTGAGGTAATCCGGCTTGGCAGTTGCAGCCCTGAAGGTTGCTATAATTTCTCTTTCCATTGCTTACACTTCCTTTCTTGAAGAGTTAAAGCCTTGTTATCAGCAGTGTATTCTAAATCTTTAAATCTTTGGCCTCGTTACCGCCCATAAACCTCTATTCCTTGCCTAAGCCCCTGACAACACTATATCCAGAACTGTTCTTCCGGCGGTACAACAAAATCTGCTCCAATGGATTTCTGTGTTTTATAACAGTATACTCCATAGCGACAGAACAGGAATGCCACGGTAAAGATTATAACTGTAAGTCTGAGTAGCGTCGGCCAGCTGGAAGCACCAGCAAGAATTGAGATAACCGTTATCGCCCCTACTATGATAGCAATTATATTCAACCCAAGCACAACATATTTGGTAACCTCAGTTCGTGTCTCGATACTGATCTCTGCCACCTTAGCGATGGTAAACCAGAAAAAGCCGGTAGCAAAAAATGCTGCCAGTCCTATGAAAAGAATTGTAGCGGCAAAGGCAACCATGGAGCCCTGCTGGATAAAGAAGTGGGAAACGACGCTCAGTCCTGCACTTATAATGGCAAGGGTACCAGAGATCTTGGCACCCCTGTAATGCCATCCCATATCCTTGATACCCTCAAGACATGCATTCAAAAGTATTACCGCTCCTATGTAGGTTATGACTGGGGGAAAGGCAAGTGAAGGAGGGAAGATGTACGGCTCGCCGGACATCATATGGATGTACTGTCCTGCCCAATCAGGAAACCACATACCTACGATAGCAGGAATGGCACCAAGTTCCAGCCATTTGACGACCTTCTTTTTAGGCCATCTTGGATTTATAGTCCCGGCTACCACCTTTTTTTTGTAAGCCTCCATGTTGCTACCTCCCTTTCAATGAAGTATTCACTAAAGCCTTAAAATTCAGAGGCTCTTTCTCTACTTTGGAGGCCCCGTATCCCTCCAGCGGGTAGTCTCAAACTTGATGACACTTTCATAAGGCAGCACATCCATCCTTAATGCCGCTTCAGGCCCTGGCTTCGTACAGTAAATTTCGGTTACTTCAACTATCAGGGTATTCCCTTCCAGCCTGGCAGGTCCCTTGAGCTGGTATGCTGCGCGTATACTTCCAAGACCTCCGGGACCTATAGCAACCCGCGGGTTTTCTTCGATATTCTGCTTGATCTGTTCTACCTGTGCATCCGAGAGCTGGAACTTCACAATATTGTCACCTTCAACCTTTGCTGTTTCCACAACTATTACTGTGGGGAATCCCTTTTTTGTGGCCGTACCAATGTGGGCTCCGAGCCCAGCAAGCCAGTTTCTCATTCTTGGAGTCAGTTTTGCCATGTTTTCCTCCTTACCTCCATGCTTTGGGATTTAAAGAATTTTTTTGCCTGCTTCGGCAGGGTGGTAGCTATAGCACTCCTCTACCTTCATGATTATTACACCCCTTTGTACAAGACGGGGGGGCTTTATGTCCGGCGGCACCTCTGAAGGGGGCTCCTTTTCCGCCCAGTTCCCCCATTCATCCAGAACTTCCTTTGCAACAGCACCATGAAACTCATAATCAGGTGGCAGCCCTTCCTGAAGTATGGTCGTAGGACCACGGAATGCCCAGGTGCGGCCCTTTACAGGATGGGCTATCGTTATCACACCTATTGGATTCTCAAAGAGATTGACCCGTGTCTTTTGTGCAAACATGTCAGCTATTACAATGTACTCATCCTTGAACACCCCGACGAACCTCTCAGCAACAGTATTCGGTTTCCCATCAGCACTGCATGTTGTGAGATGAACCACAGCTCCTCCACCCCCAATTATCGACAGGGCGTCCTTCATCTCATCGGTAAGCTTCATTTTTTACACCTCCCATATATCGAATTTACAGCCAGACACAAACTTATTTCCTCCCTGACATTTCCGGTTCATAGGTATAGCACTCGGCAACCTTCAGTACAATCACTCCCCTCTGTGCTACCACTGCTGGTCTTATATCCTCTGGCAGCGATGCAAAGGGCTCCTTTTCCTCCCAATCCCCCCATTTCCTGAGCACATCCCCTGCGCGTATTCCCTGAAAGCTGTAATTATCAGGCACCCCCCATTCAATGTGGCCGCAGGGGCCTCTGAGTGCCCATTGCTTCCCTTCAGCAGGATAGGCGATTGTTACGACTCCGATCCTGTTTTCGTTGAGGTTGATCTTTGTTTTCACAGCGAAAAGGTCGGGAATCAGGATAAACTCTTCATCGTAGACATCAGTGAAAAGCGAGGGCATGATGTTGCATTTTCCGTCAATGCTGCTTGTGGTAAGATATACTATCAGGTCATCGGGTTCCTTGATCTTAAGCACATCAACGATTTCTTTTGGCAGCTTCATCAGTTTAACCTCCTTTCATGGAAACGTATTTGTTATAACATGTTATAACATCATAACATGTTATAATATGTTTAAATTTCAAAAAAATATTCTCTGGAAAATCTGTCTTATTCTCTCAAAGGATAATTAAACACCCTCGTCCTGAACCTGTATAGATCGCCCCGCATTACAGATGCAATCCATCCACAGGGGGTGTCGTCCTTCTTGTAAGCAACCATGTCTACATAGAAGGCCACACTCCCCACAGACACTTTTAGATGTCTGGATTCATGGAGTCTTATGGTGGTTGCTTCAATAGACACATCAGCATACTCTCTGCAAATGTGGCACTTGCCTGCCAGGACATCAAAGACTTCATTGTTCTCAAAACTATAGTCTAAATTACCACTACATGAACTGAGTATCCTGCAGTCCCTGCAGACTATAAACTTTTTCTCAAGAATATATGGTTTATTGTCGGCAAGAAAGATGCGTTTTATCCTGAACACCCTTTCATTGAGGGGTATCATCAGTTTCTCAGAGATCAACTGCGATGCTTCGATGATTTTAATATCAATGACCTTTACATCCGGCTTGAGCCCCCTTTCAGCCATGTCCTCATAAAAGTCGGGGATCTTGATCATTATCTGGTCTATCTTGGGCTCTGCAACAAAGGTTCCCTTACCTTTGATCGTATATAGCAGACCATCATCGATTAACTTGTGCAGGGCTAATCTTACGGTTGTCCTGCTTATATTGTACTGCTTGCAGAGATCAGCTTCCGAGGGCATCATCTGGTGGGGTTTGAATTCGCCATCCTTGATCTTTCGGTAGATTATATCCTTCAACTGCTTGTATGCAGCTACTGGTGACTTCTTGTCTATTATCAATGCCGTATCCTTTCTGTTACTCTCATCTCACCTGTCTCCTCTTTGTCATAACATGTAATGACAACATTATATTACAGATCAACTCTTTTGTCAAGTACACGAATTGCCTCATAAAAAATCTAAAGGAAAGGGTATCGTTGCCTCAAAAAAGAAATCTAATTGAAATTATGGTAAAAAAGGGTCTTCTTTGGAAGAAGAACGAAGGAGGCAGGAATGAGGTTAACGATGGTAGAGAGGAAGAAGTTGACGGCAATTCAGGCAGGGAGGTATCAGAAGGCGGGGAAGAAGGAGAAGGGGAAGATACTTGACGAGTTACTGGTTACAACCGGAGTTATGCCTCATATGTGTTAAGCAGGCATGGGAAGAAGCAGAGGGCAGGGAAGAAGAGAGTTCTGGTGGGGGATGTAAGGAAGAGTTGTGGCAGGAGGGGACGGAAGAAGATCTACACGGCTGAAGTAAAGAAGGCTCTGATCAAGGTCTGGTACATAATGGACTGTATTTGCGGGAAGCGACTTGCAGCGGTGATGAAAGAGATCGTGAAGAGACTTGAATTTTTTGGAGAGATATCGTTAAACGAAGAGACAAGGGAGAAGCTTCTGATAAGGACGTTTTCAGACTGGGATGAAGGGAGGCCTGGATTTGTGGAGATAGACCTTGTGGGGCATGATGGAGGGGACGGGAGAGGAGAGTTTATGCAGACACTGGACGTAACGGATGTATATACCACGTGGACGGAGACACAGGCGGTAAAGAACAAGGCGCAGGTCTGGGTGTTTGAGGCATTAAAGGATATCCGGCAGAGAATGCCCTTTGAGCTTTTAGGGATAGACTCAGATAGCGGGCCTGAGTTCATAAATCATGAACTGTACAGGTATTGTCAGCAGGAAGGGATAACCTTCACCCGTAGCAGGAGTTACCGGAAGAACGACAACTGCTTTGTAGAGCAGAAGAACTACTCGGTAGTGAGGCGGGCTGTAGGGTATTTCAGGTATGATACAGAGGAGGAGTTGAAAGTGGTTAATGAACTATACCAGTATCTGAGGCTTTATACCAACTTTTTTCAGCCAACGATGAAACTCATTGAAAAGACAAGAATAGGCAGCAAGGTGATAAAGAAACACGACAGGGCCACGACCCCCTATCAGAGGGTACTGAACTGTCCTGAGATTCCTGAAACAGTTAAAAGGAGGTTAAAGAGACAGTACAGTAAACTTAACCCTGCTTCTTTGAAAAGAAAGATTACAAGGCTACAGGACAAACTCATCCGAATGGCAACTAACAAGTCAAGAAAAAACAGGTCTGTTGCATGAAAAAGAGGTATGCCCAGGTATTGCCCGGCTTGAAAAAAGCGATCCTGGACCATCTGAGAAGGTCAAATTCCGGCTAACTTGCTCCTTTTTGGCCAGATGGCCTTCGTTTAGATTTTTTTATGAGGCAACGTTAGGTATTTCATCAAGATTTTATTTTGAGACAACGGGGTACATCTTAGGCCTTTTCTCCGAGGGACAGCTGGCATTACCTGGACTGCCCGAACCCACAGGGCGCTCTCCTGGCCCATCCTCAGCCATTCTTTCAAAAGAAAGACCCCGCCACCGGCATTCACAACTATTTTCTTCTGAGGTTCGGCAGATTGACACAAAATTTTTAATTGAGATATAATTCTGTCAGTCTGAATAGTTCAGATAAGAGGGAATGATGAGCAGGTGCCGGGAGGGAGCGGAAAACATCTCACAAAACTAAAACCTCTTAAAATCCAGGCCGGTTATTGTGCCGTCAGGCTCGCATTTTTGATAATCCAGTAGTATCTGTGGGTAATGTTAACAACCCTTTAATGCTGACGGCTGAAGTCGTTGCAGAATTAGTCGTTAACTGGAAAACTCCGCAGGAGAACCATATGCAACGCCACATCGCTGTTAATTTAGGCAATCTTGTTCTTTCCCTCTCTGAGGCCATGGATTTGGCTGATCCTTCATTGATTCAACATCAACAAAGGGTAGCATTTGCAGTATGGGAGATGGGGAAAGCTGCGGGCTTCTCAAGTGAAAGATTGGAACAGATCTTCATAGCTGCATTGCTTCATGATATTGGTGCCTTTTCATTGGAGGAAAAAGTCTCTCTCAGAAACTTTGAGACTGAAAATGTGGAAAATCATTGCATGCGTGGCGAAAGCCTACTCAGAAACATACCATGGCTAAAGAAGTCGTCAAAAATAATCAGATTTCATCACAAGGAGTGGCACCAGTGGAATGAGTCAATTGAAAACCCTACTGTTTTCGAATCTCAGTTATTATTCCTTGCTGACTGCGTGGAACGCAATATAAACCGGGAACAGTATATTCTTCATCAACATGAAGATACCATCTCTAAAATAAGATCCTTGTCTGGTTCTTATTTCCATCCCCGGGTTGTTGATCTTTTCATGACAGTATCTGATCGTGAAGAATTCTGGCTGGACATGGTCTCTCACAGGCTGTATTCCCTCCTCCTTAATGAAGGTCCTTTCAGAAGGATAGAAATAGGCTTTTCAGATATCTCCTTGATATCGGAACTTTTCAGGAACATAATTGATTTTCGCTCTCGTTTTACTTCAACACATTCTTCAGGTGTTGCTGCATCGGCCTCTATGCTATCACGGATTTTCGGCCTGACAGAGACAGAAATAGAGCTTATGGGGGTTGCAGGGAATCTGCATGATATAGGCAAGCTGGCGATTCCTAACAGCATCCTGGACAAACCAGGAAAACTGACCAAAAGCGAAATGGCAGTTATGAAATCACATACCTATTATACTTATACCGTTATAAATACCATTGGCGGGCTTCAACAGATTGCTAAATGGGCTGCTTATCATCATGAAAGGCTTGATGGATCAGGATATCCTTTTCACTGCACCGCTAGTGAGCTGAACATAGGGGCGCGAATTATGATGGTTGCAGATATATTTACTGCACTTACCGAGGACCGGCCTTACAGAAAGGGTTTGTCCAGAGAAGAAGTTGTTCGAATCATTAAACAGTTTTCTGATCGTCATCTGCTGGATACCAGAATTGTTAACCTCCTTTTTGAGAATTATGAAGAGATACTCTCCTATGTTGCTGAAAGGCAGGCTGCGGCAAGAGATTTCTATGAAAGTCAATTTTCTTTTTTTCAATGAGTCATGGAAGTGCTGGAAGAGGCCATGGGCGTCAGCCCTGAAATGTGAGTTTTTTAAAGTAATGCCTGTCAACACATCTGTACAAAATAATTTTATGGAGAGGCGGCAAGGCTCCAAGAATACAATG
>CAZITN010000055.1:0-19485 GCA_964542175.1 uncultured Thermodesulfovibrio sp.
CTACCTGCTCTTTGAGGTACACAACTTTTTCATGTTATCAAAATAATCCTGAAAGCCAGAGGAAGGCTTGCCGCCTCCCTGCCCAATCTGTTCTGGACAGATATGATACTGAAGATATTTTTATCACATGCGCTCACTGTGCATATTCATAAATTGCTGATGGATGAAACCGATAGATATTCCTCCCTTTCACAGCGGTTTCCGTTTTCAAGAGGGAAGGCAAGCAGAAAGGTGGTTCCCCTGCCCTCAGCAGACTCAAGAGTTATCTTCCCTCCATGTGATTCAATTATCCACTGGGTGATGGATAACCCCAGACCGGCCCCTCCAGACGCCCTCGACCGGGCCCTGTCAAGCCGGTAAAACCGCTGAAAGACCTTTTCCTGCTCTTCCCTGGGAATACCGGGCCCTGAATCGCTTACGGCCACGAGGATGGATGAGTTGATGCAGGAGGTCCGTATACTGATCACCCCGCCACGGGGGGTATATTTGATCGCATTGTCAAGAAGGTTGCTGATCGCCTGATCGATAAAACCTTGATCCCCAAAGAATTCAAGGGGCTCGTGATACTCCTCCCTCAGGACTATCCCCTTTTCCGCAATCATCCCTTTAAGCCTGTCCACTATGCTCTGGACAAGTTCATTAAGATCGAACCATTCCTTTCTCATCTCGATTATGTTGTAGTCGGCACGGGAGAGAAGGAGCAGATTCTCGGCAATCCCCTGAAGTCTGTTCACCTCATCAAGGCTCCTCCTCAGTACATCCCGGTATTCCTCAGCAGTCCGGTCCCTCCTGAGGGCAACCTCTATACTTCCCTTCAGGGCCGTCAGAGGTGAACGGATCTCATGGGCAACGTCAGAGGTGAACCTCCTGTGGCTCTCTATCTGTTTCATGTTCTCATCCTGCATCTCCATAAAGGCCTGCAAAATACCATCCATCTCCCATTCTTTCATCTCTTCAGGGAGAGGCTTCCCAGCCTTCATGAGACTGATCCTCCGGACAATCCGTTCAATCGGCATGAAGGAAAATCTTGCTATAAAAAGGGCCGAGAGAAGCACCCCCAGGGGAAGGAGTAAATAGCCCGAAGGGATTGGATACATTCCCAGAAGATATGAAGAGGCAGAGATGACCGCAAGGACTATCGTATAAACTATAACAAACCGGATTCTTAAAGACTTAACCATCTTCCCGGATCATGTATCCGGCACCTCGGACAGTCCTGATCAATTTCTTCTCATACTCCCTGTCTATCTTGTCACGGAGAAAATTTATATGGACATCAACAACATTGGTTGAAGGGTCAAAATCATAGCCCCAGACATTCTTCAGTATCTCTGCCCGGCTCATTACCATGTTCTTGTTCCTGAGCAGGAATTCAAGAAGGGCAAACTCCTTGGGTCTCAGATATATCTCCTTTCCTGCCCTCGAGACCTTCCTCTTCAGAGGATCGAGTTTAAGGTCTGCACAATGGAGGGGCTCCACCGAGAGGGACTTCCTCCTTATAAGCGCCCTGATCCGTGCGAGGAGTTCATCAAAGGAAAAGGGCTTCGTCAGATAGTCATCGGCTCCGCTGTCAAGACCTTTTACCTTGTCCTCAACGGTATCCTTGGCTGTAAGCATAAGGATGGGGGTAATAATCTCCTTCATCCTGATCAGCTTACAGAGATCTATTCCATCAACACCGGGAAGCATGATGTCCAGGATCATCAGGTCATACTCTCCGGAAGTGGCCTTTACAAACCCATCCTTTCCATCATAGGAGACATCCACAACAAACCCCTCCTCTTCAAGGCCCCGCCTGATAAAGTCTGCCACATTCTCTTCATCTTCCACGAGGAGTATCTTCATCATTACACCTCTCTTTCCTGAATCTCCCACCTTCAATCAGAAATGAACCTCTACCAGCGGGAGGTTTGTGATTTCTTTTTATTCCCCAGGTCTGTAACGAAAAACCTCCAGAACCGCTGTCTCTATATTTTATCAAAATCCTTTCAATATTTACCTTACTGGTGTTAAAATATAATTCAACTTCAGACTCATGCCCAAATCCAGGATGGGGCTGAAGGCTCTTCTCATCGGAGCGAACAGAGAGAACGGGGGGCGATGAATGTTACCTTCCTGTTTTTACTGTCCCAGGAAGGGAGCAACGACCGCTCCAGGAAAAATCGCAAGGAGGTGAACAATGCCACGGAAAAACTACTTTTTCACATCCGAATCCGTTACGGAAGGACATCCGGACAAGGTTGCAGACCAGATTTCCGATGCCATACTTGATTCCATTTTAGCAGAGGATCCCACCGGAAGAGTAGCATGTGAAACGCTTGTCACCACGGGGCTGGCCTTTGTTTCCGGCGAAATAACCACAAGTTGCTATGCACCGATTCCGGACCTCGTAAGAGAAACGATCCGGGATGTTGGATACACAAGGGCCAAGTATGGTTTTGACTATGAGACCTGTGCCGTCATAACCGCCATCGACAGACAGTCGGGAGATATCGCCATGGGAGTTGATGTAGGTGGAGCCGGTGACCAGGGGTTGATGTTTGGTTTCGCCTGTAACGAGACCCCCGAACTCATGCCCCTTCCGATCATGCTCGCCCATAAACTCGCTCTCCGGCTAGCAGAGGTCCGGAAGAAGGATATCCTCGGCTATCTCAGGCCGGACGGGAAGACGCAGGTCACGATAGAATACAGGGACGGTCTCCCATTCAGGATTGACTCCATAGTGGTATCTGCACAGCATAACCCTGATATAACCCTTAAGGAACTGAGGGCGGATATTATCGAAAAGGTGGTCAAACCTATCGTCCCGGAGGAGTTGCTGGATGAAGAGAAGGTGAATTACCATATAAACCCTACCGGCCGGTTCGTAATAGGGGGTCCCATGGGGGATACGGGGCTCACCGGGAGGAAGATCATCGTTGATACCTACGGTGGTGTGGCAAGGCACGGCGGTGGATGTTTTTCCGGGAAGGATCCGACAAAGGTAGACCGTTCCGGGGCATACATGGCAAGGTATATCGCAAAAAATATAGTTGCAGCGGGTATAGCCGAGAAGGTGGAGGTCCAGATCGCCTATGCCATCGGGGTCCCTGAACCTGTCTCCATCCTGGTCGACCATTATGGGACGGGGAAGATCCCTCACGGAGAGATTGTAAAGATCGTGAGAAAGAACTTCGATCTCACCCCGAAGGGGATTATCGAGAAACTGAACCTCAGAAGGCCAATATACAAAAAGACAGCCGCCTACGGGCACTTCGGGCGAGAGGATTCCGACTTCACCTGGGAACAGACCGATATGGCGGAAACCCTGAAGAGGGATGCCGGACTATAAATATCAAAGGAGAAAAGAAGAGATGACACCCAACGATGTAAAGGACCTCGCCCTTGCAAAGGAGGGGCGGCTAAGAATCGACTGGGCTGAGATGGAGATGCCCGTCCTGAGAAGCATAAGGAAGAGGTTTAAAAAGTCAAAACCCCTGAGGGGATTAAGGATCGCCGCCTGTCTCCACGTGACCACAGAGACGGCAACCCTGATGGAAACCCTTAAGGACGGTGGGGCCGAAGTCTCATTATGTGCCTCCAATCCCCTCAGCACCCAGGATGACGTGGCAGCCGCTTTAGTAAAATATGCCAAGATTCCCGTATATGCAATAAAGGGAGAAAACAACAGGACCTATTACAGGCATATCGAGGCCGTTCTCCAGAGAAGGCCCCATATCACCATGGACGACGGAGCAGATCTTGTCTCCACCCTTCACAAGTCCTATCCAGATGAAGTGGAAGAGGTTCTTGGCGGTACGGAAGAGACGACAACAGGGGTGATCAGGCTGAGGGCCATGGCCTCTGAAGGGGTGCTCAGATACCCCATCATCGCTGTCAATGACGCCCATACCAAGCACCTCTTTGATAATCGCTATGGAACCGGCCAGAGCACGATAGACGGTATCATGAGGGCTACAAACAGGCTGATCGCCGGATCTGTCTTTGTCGTATGTGGCTATGGCTGGTGCGGAAGAGGCGTGGCTATGCGGGCAAGGGGGATGGGAGCCCGGGTTATTGTCACAGAGGTCGACCCCCTCAGGGCGTTGGAGGCGACAATGGACGGTTTTGAACTGATGCCGATAAGGGAGGCCTCAAGGATCGGAGACTTCTTTGTGACCGTCACGGGGGATATAAATGTGATTCACAGGGACTGTTTCGCTCTGATGAAGGACGGAGCGATCATCTGTAATTCCGGCCACTTCAATGTAGAGATAGATACGGCAGGACTCAGAAAGATCGCCCGTGCCACCAGAAAGATAAGGGACTTCGTCCAGGAATACACCCTCCGCAATGGCCGAAGGATCTACCTCCTCGGCGAAGGGCGGCTGATAAACCTTGCTGCTGCTGAAGGCCATCCCTCATCGGTCATGGATATGAGCTTTGCCAACCAGGCCCTCTGTGCAGAATATATAGCCCGGCATCACAGGAAACTCAGGAGGGAGGTCTATCCTGTTCCTGAATCCATAGACCGGAAGATAGCATCCCTCAAACTGAAATCAATGGGTATACGGATCGACAGCCTCACCCCTGAACAGAAGAACTACCTTGAAAGCTGGGAGATGGGGACATAGTCGAAGACAGGTCAAGGTCAAGGTTAAGGTGGAGAAAATAGCGGATGGCGGGCAGGGATGAAAGACAGATCGAGGTTAAGGTCAAGGTTGAGGCTGAATAACCCAATAACCAATATACCAATTACCTGATTAACTACATGATTGACCTGAAGGAACTCTCTGTCAGCCAGTTGCGGGAGTTTATCGCCTCCCGGGGGCTTCCCTCCTACAGGGTGGATCAGTTGATACACTGGATCTATGAACAGGGCGCTGCTTCCCTCGAGGAAGTTACGGTATTCTCAAAGAACCTGAGAAAAGAACTCTCCTCAGTCGCCAGGATAGGGAACCTCAGACTGATAACCAGCCAGACCTCCCGTGATGGAACACAAAAATTTCTTTTCTCTCTCGAAGACGGCGAAACCATTGAAAGTGTTCTTATTCCTGACGGAAACCGCCTGACCCTCTGCATCTCTTCCCAGGTGGGGTGTGCAATGGGCTGCAGATTCTGTCTCACCGGCCGGATAGGTCTCAAGAGGAACCTGAAGGCCCATGAGATACTGGATCAGGTGCTCCAGGTCAGCAGGCTCATCAGGCCCATGAGGCTTACGAATATCGTCCTGATGGGGATGGGTGAACCCCTGCACAACATCGATGAGGTTTCCGAGGCACTCCGGAGGATCACGGAACTCATGAAGATCTCCCGCCGGAGGATAACACTCTCCACCGCAGGCTACCTGCCCGGGTTCACGGGCCTGACAGGAAAGGCCCCTCTCGTAAACCTGGCGGTCTCGCTGAATGCAACAACCGACAAGGCCCGGAACCTCCTCATGCCCATAAACAGGAAATACCCCATCAGAGAGCTTCTCGCCGCCTGCCGGACTTACCCCCTTGAAAGGAGAAAGAGGATCACCTTTGAGTACATAATGATCTCGGGAATTAACGATACACCCGAAGATGCAGAAAGACTTCACCATCTCCTCAAAGGGATCCCTGCCAAGGTGAACCTCATCCCCCTTAACAGGACTCCTGAGATAGACCTGAAACCCTCACCGGAAGAAAGGGTATTCCGGTTTCAGGAAAGCCTCTTAAAGAAGGGAATGACAGTGATCATAAGGAAGAGTAAGGGGAGCGATATACTTGCAGCCTGCGGCCAGTTGCGGGCAGAATATCGTGGTTGAGGTTCAGGTCTTTATCCCAAGATATTCCTTCACCATCTTCACCAGCTGCTGCGTCTGGATGGGCTTGGGAAGATAATCATTCGCACCGAGTGCAAGGGCCCTTTTCCTGTCCTCCTCTGCCCCCTCCGTGGTGATCATGATTATGGGGATATTCCTGTAGACGTCGTTGTTCCTTATAAGGCTGACGAGTTTCAGCCCGTCCATAACGGGCATGTTAATATCTGCAAGGATTATATCTATCTTCTCGTTTGAGAGTTTCTTAAGGGCATCCACACCGTCGGTAGACTCTATTACACGGGAGTTCGGCACCCTCCGCATTGCAAAGCTTATGAGTTGCCTCATCGTAGGTGAGTCCTCAACGACAAGTATGTTCGGCATGATACCTCCCTTCCCCTTTATTTCCCGGGTTTATCCCTGAGGAGTTCAAGGAACCCCTGGATCGTGCTCAGTTTCCTCTCCGACTGTGTATAGAGCCTTGAGGAAAAGATCGCCGTAGCTGCATGGCCTGCAAGGAGGTTGAAGAGTTCGTAGTCGATATTCAAGAAGGATGTCTTCTGTATCAGAAATGAATAAAAGGCGATCACACCTATCACATGCTCCTTTATCTTCAGAGGAATGCAGACAATCGGATTTCGGGGGTCAATCTCATCCTGACGGGTCATCCCCTCGGAAAAGTATCCTTCACCTTCTGTGACAACCTCTCCAATCAGACCGGACCCGATCTCCATCTCAGGGATTGACTCCTTGTCCATCCCCTCGGCAGCAACGGGGATCAAACGGTTGTTCTTCTCGTCAACTAAGAGGATCGCAAACACCTCTGCACCAATAAGATTTATGATTATCTCAAGGACTATCTTCAGCACCTCATCGTAGTCAAGTGTGGAGTGGAGCTGGTAACTTGCCACATAGAGGTTGGCGAGGTTGTTGTTCTCTTCCTCCACCTCTATGTATCTCTTTGCAAAGTCCTTGTTCTCCCTTTCCACCTCGTTGAAACGGTCCTTCATCGAGGTGATCTCCGCTTCAAGCATCCTTATCCTCTCTTCATAGTTCTTTATCCTTGACTCATTTGCACTCTGGGCAAGCTCCTCCTCCAGTTCGGCCACCCTGAACCGTAGCCTCTCGTTCTCCTTAAGGAGTGATTTGGTAAATTCCTCCCCCTTTCTGAATATCTGGAGAAACTCCTCGGCCTTTCTCAATATGGGTATCTCCTCCTTCATCTCATTATGTTCCTCACCGGAATATCATCTTCTTTATTCTCTCGGGGATACCGTGAAGAGGGAGTATCTCCCGGACTGCCCCTGCCTTTATCACCTCGTTCGGCATCCCGAAGACCACGGCAGTCTCCTCCGATTCTGCTATCGTGAAGCCACCCGCCCTGTGGAGTTCCTTCATCCCTTCCTTCCCGTCGTTACCCATGCCCGTTAGTATAACACCAATAGCCTGTTTTTTAAAAACCTCCGATACAGAACTCATAAGCCTGTTTGCAGAGGGGACATACCTGTCGGATTCATCAGCCTCAGCAAGGTCAATCATCGCATCCCCCCCCTTTTTCTTCACCATCAGGTGATAGCCGCCGGGACTGATATATGCGACCCCGGGCTGGAGTATCTCTCCGTCCACCGCCTCCTTGACCCTGATATAACAGAGCCTGTCAAGCCTGAGGGCAAGAGGACCGGTAAAACCCCTCGGCATATGCTGGGCTATCACTATCGGAAGGGGAAACTCCTCAGACAGGGAGGTGAGTATGTACTGGAGGGCCTGGGGGCCGCCGGTGGATGCACCTATACCGAGTATCCTGTATTTTGAAGTGATCTTCTTCCCCACCGGCCTCTTTGGCCTCCCCTTGTAGAGATGGTTCAGGTTCCTGGTGAGTTTCCTGAGCGACCGTTTTGTGATATTGTGAATCTTGTCAAGAAGGTCCTGTTCGATCCTCCCGATCTCAGGCGACGCCCTTCTTGTGGGTTTAACAACAAAATCAACAGCCCCCATCTCAAGGGTCCTGAATATCGTCTTGTTATCGGACCGGGAACTGATCATTATCGCCGGAGTCGGCTGTTCCTTCATCAGCCATCTCAGAAAACTGAACCCGTCCATCTGAGGCATCTCGATATCAAGCGTGATTATATCGGGTTTGTACCGGAGTGTCTTTGCAATCCCGTCAATCCCGTCTGAAGCCACACCTATCACCTCGATATCCTCCGCCTTCTCAAGCATCCCCTTTATCGCCTGTCTGCTGTAGGCAGAATCATCAATTATCAGAACCCTTATCTTTTTCCCCAATTTCTAATCCTCCTTGATCTCTGGTTTCACGTAAACAAGATCGTGTTTCAGATGTTTCAGAGTAAAATCTGATGATATGTTTATCAGTGACTCGGCATGCCCAAGAAGGAGATATCCTCTGGCATTGAGAAGCCTGTAAAAACTCTCCGCCACCTTCTTTCTTGACGGGGTATCAAAATAAATCAGGACATTACGGCAAAAGATCACATCCATGCTCCCCAGGAACCCGACCTTCATCGAGTTCAGCAGGTTCAGATGACCGAAATGGACAAGGCTTCTGAGTTCGTCCTTAATCCTGTAGGACTGGTCATCCTGAATTTCAAAGTACTTTCTCAGAAAATACTCATCAGTACACCGAAATGATTTTTTTCTGTAAACGCCGTGTCTGGCCATCTGGAGGACCCTCCTGTTTATATCGCTTCCCACAATCTCTATATCCCAGTTCCAGAAAAGACCGCTTTCCTTGACAAGCATCGCGATCGTATATGGTTCTTCACCGGATGAGCAGCCTGCGGAGAGGATTCTGAGCCTTCTCCTGGACCGGTTTTTATCTTTTAGTTGTGGGAGGATCTCCTCCGAAAAGGCCATCAACTGGTTTTTCTCCCTGAAGAAATAGGTCTCGTTCACCGTCAGGATATCCATGATATCGAGGAGTTCAACCTCCCTGTTCCGGTCATAGAGGAGGAACCGGTAGTAGTCACGGAAGTTCCTGATATGGTGAGCCCTCAGCCTCCCGTTCAGCCGCCTCTCAAGGAGGCCCTTTGAATTGTCATCAAAGTATATGCCTGAAAAATCCCTTATTAGTTCTCTGAGAAGCCTGAATTCATCATCTTCAAGGCTTATGAGTTCCTCCCTCTCAAGCACCGATCAACCCCTCCAGTTCCTTCTTCACCGTTTCGTCATCCTCCATGTCATAGACCCCCTCCAGATAGTCCCTTGCCTTTTCCGACCCGATCCTTCCCAGCGCCCTCACGGCAGCAAGCCGGGTGGCCCAGTCATCACTGAAGAGAAAGGGCCTTATCAGGTCTTCAGTCTCATCGTAGTGTGAAAGGGCTAGAAGCAGAGTCCTCCTTATCTCCCTGTCTTCAGTCTCAAGCATCTGAGCAAGCCGTTCCTTCACCACCTCTGACTTGTAGGCGGTAAGTGATTCAATAACCCTTGTAAGGACAAAGCCATTCTTCTCAGCGAGCATATCAAGAAGGGCCTCCATCGCCCTCTCGTCCTGATAACCTGAAAGAATCCCTGCCACCGAAGCCCTCACTCCTTCATCAGGATCATTCAGCATAAGGAGGAGGGATTCAAGGGCCTCGGGACTCCCGATCTTTCCCATCCCCTCAACAGCGGCATTCCTCACATCAGGGGCCTCGTCAGTAAGCCCGATCCTCAGATATCTGAGGGCAGACTCTCCAAGCATCCCTGTAAGGGACTGGATGGCTGCAACCCTCACCTCCGCAAGGGGATCTCTGAGTGCAAGCCCCAACTCAGGAAGCCCGCCATCATAATCAAGGGCCCCAAGAAGGAGAACAGAATTCCTTCTCACCACCGGGTCGGGACTCTTCACCCCCTGAAGAATTTCTTCAGGATCAAGTCTATCCTTAAGATTGCTAAGGGCTATGAGGAGTTCGTTCTGGACATCAGGATAGGGATGATCCATTATACCCTTGAGAGCCTCAACCGACTTCCCGTCACCTATGGCCCCCAGCCCCCTCACGGCATGCACTATAACATGCCCATCCCTGTCCTGAAGAAGCCGGATGAAGGTCTCCCTGTACGAAGGATCGGCTATATCAGCCATCACTTTGACGACCGTTCCCCTCCTCTCCGGGGCAGCCCTTTCAAGGAGGTCCAGGAATATCCCTCTGTTGTCCTTCCCAAGAAAGACGAGCGCCCTGACAGCCACATCCCTCAGTTCCTCATCCTCCGTAATCTCAAGCAAAGGCTCAGCAGCTCCCGGGTCCCTCAGGAGTCCAAGAATGATCGCTGCAGCCCGTCTGACCGAGATATCCTCATGTCCTGTATATCGGAGGATAAGATCAAAGGTATCGGCCCCCAGATGTTCCTTTATCTTCTCAGAGATGGCCTCCCCTGGAACGCCATTCCGGTAGAAGGTCTCCAGTGTTCTTAAAGTCTCCTCCTGGATAGACCTCCTCCTGTCAAGCAGAAGGGGAACAACATCATTCAGGGTATCGGGGTCTGAAAAGGCAGCCAGCGCCCTTAATGCAGGCTCGGTGAGAGGCCTTTTATGGAGGGCCTCCCTGAGCACCGGGATCACTCTCCGGTCACCAATCCTCCCAAGGGCATCAACGGCCGGATAGGCAATCCAGACATCATCCCCCCGAAGTATCTCAATCAGGGCATCAATAACGGAAGATTCCCTGAATTTCCCGAGAAACTCTACGGCAGAGGCCCTCACATTCTCATCTTCATCCCTTATGGCATCCAGGAAAAGGGGGATCACCTCTTTCCCCCCTATCACCCCGAGGACATCAATGATGAACTTCCGGACATCGTGGTTATCGGTTCTGAATGCTTCCATCAGAGGGGAGACAGCCTTTGTCCCGATACTCACAAGTGCCTCGATAGCTGTATTTCGTGCCCCTGCATTATCCTCAAGGTAAAGGAGTTTTATCAGTTCATCAAGATACTCCTCTGGATGGTAGTCTTCAAGCAGGACCGTCAGAGCGGTCTTCCTGACTCGCCAGCTTGGATCCCTGAAACCCTGAAGCGCTGCCGCCAGACCCTCGGGGCTGTTCCTCAGTTCAAGTATCTGTCTTCTCTTTTCCTCTATCTCAATGCTTTTCTCATTCCTCATCCTTAACCTTCACTCCTGCACTCTTCATCACCTTTTTTCTCCCGGACCGCTTTTTCGAAGGGGCCTTTCCCTGCTTTCCTTCTTTCTCCCCCTTAACTCCGGCCGGTTTTTCATCCCCGGATTCAGACTTTATCATCTTCTCTCTCGCCTTATCTATCATTACCCTTTCTTCCCTGGTCAGTACCTTCACCATATCCATCAGTATCAGCACCCTCTCGGTGTCCATCTCTGCTATCCCCTCAATGAACTCAGCCCTGAACCCTCTGAAAAGCCTGGAGGGCCTGGTGATCTTCCTCTCGTCAATGCTCTCGATCCCATATACATGATCCACCATGAGCCCTACCTTCTCATCTCCCATCCTGATAATCATAACCCGATTCCGGCCTTCGGCAGCCTCAAGGCCAAACCTTTTGCCCATTGAGACCACGGGAATCACTTCTCCCCGGACATTCATCACCCCGGGGATGAAGTCTGGCAGTTCCGGCACCCTGTGGAGGGTTCCAGGATTCAGTATCTCCACCAGCATCCCTATCTCCATCCCGAAATACTCCATGCCTATCCTGAAGACAAGGCATCTCATCTTCTCTCCTCTTCCGTCCTGAACTGGGCCATCTCCTTCCTCAGGGCATCCACCTCATCCTGTAAGGCCGAAATAAAGAGTGAGACCTCCTTCACATCCCGAATCGTTTCCCTCCCCACGGTCAGGACAGAATCCAGAAGTCTCAATATTGACTCATTAACCTTCTGCTGTTCTGAAGATGCCTCGGATATCTCGGCCGTCATCTGGTTGGCAAGTTCGATGTTATCGGTTATAAATCTGGTACTCTTGGCCTGCTCCTCCGTTGATTTCCTCGTGATATCCATGGACTCCTTTATTGAGGCGATACTCTCAAGAAGATAGGAAATCCCCTTGTCCTGCTCCTCAGTTGCCCGGTTGACCTCCAGAATCATGAGTTTTATATGTTCAATTGCCGTAGCGATCAACTGGATCCCCTTGGCCTGCTCAGAGGTCGCCCTCCTGATATTCTCAGCCATATCCGAAGACCGCTGAGAGGAGTGGAGTATCTCCCGGAGGGCCTCGGCGGTTTTCATGACCGACTCACTCCCCCTGCCTACCATCTTAACCGTATCACTAGCCCCTTCTACAACAACCTTTATCTCATTTTTCAGGCTCTTCACTATACTGGCTATCTCCCTCGTGGAGGAAGCGGTCCTGTCGGAAAGGGTCTTCATCTCATCGGCAACCACGGAAAAACTCTTCCCGTATTCTCCAGCCTGGACCGCAAGTATCTGGGCATTAAGGCTGAGAAGCCCTGTCTGTTCCGTTATATCCTTCACCACGGATAGTATCTTCTCTATATCCTTCGACATCCCTCCAAGCCGCTCAATGGATTTTCTTAGTTCATTGATGGAATCCTCTATGGATTCCATGCTCTCCGTGGTATCAACTATTGAGAGCATCCCCCTTTCCGATATTGTCTCCGTCGTCTTCCCGCTCAGTTCTGCCGAATCCCTGGCTATCCGTTCTATCTCCTTCACTGAGGCATTTATCTCGTCAACAGAGGCCGATGCCTGCTGTATGGCCGAGGAGACATCAGATGAGAGTGTAGAGACTTCCCTTGAGGCCTGGGCAAGTTCACTTGTGGTGCTGTAAGTATCGTTTATGTTCTTCTGGAGTGAGTCTGCCGCAGCGGCAATCTCGTCGGAGGTCGCCTTCAGCTCAAGCAGGGCGGATACATTATCATTGGATAGGGAAAGGAGTTTATCCGTGTTTCTGAGAATCTGGTTTTGTGACTCCATCGCCCGCCTGACGGACTGGGACACATCCTCTGCCGCCTTCTGCTGGTTCTTCACCCCGGCTATCACATTCTTGAATGTGAGGTTCAACTGGCTTATCGCCGTAGCCACATTGGTTACTATCCCCTTCAGTTTTGTGACAGAACCTTTGAGCCGTTCGACCAGGAAATTTATTCCCCTTCCTATTGTTCCCAACTCCGTCTGGTCCGTTTCCTCCAGCCTGACAGAGAGGTCACCGATGGTCACCTTCTCTATCTCCGCGCTCATCGCCTCAATCCGACTCCCTATATCCCTCCGAAAGAATAGAGATATCAGGAAGACGAGCCCCATAAGCACAACCGTCTGGAGCATCACCGTCGTAACAATATGTGTTACCAGATCCTGGCGGAGCTGTTCAATAGAGTACTTGATCCTGACCTTTCCTATCGCCTCCTGGCCAGCCCTGACCGGGAACTCGGCAGTCCTGTATCCTCTCCGGACAACCTCCTCTCCTTTGTAAATGAGCCGCTTGCCCGTATCATCCAGAACCTCAACATAAACAATTTCAGGATTCCTCGAAATATCATCCAGAACCTGTTCAAGATAGGTATAATCGTAGCTCAGGATTGACGTTGCGGCGGTCCTAGCAAGCATACCACCCAGGAGGCTCACCACCTCATTGAGACTATCCTCAAGTGATGCCTTCTGTCTCAGGAAGGACCATCCCCAGATAAAGGTCTGTCCCACCAGCAGAATCAGAAGTATCCTGTAGATAAATCTTTTTGAGAGGCTCGCTGCCATATCAGTCCTCACCCACAGGCACTGCCTGGTTCTTCTCTATTATCTTTCTTCCTTCAGCGGACCGGATGAATTTTATGAAATCATAGGCCTCCCTGGACCTCTTCTTCCCAAGGACGAGGTTCATATGCTTGACCACGGGCCATTTCCCCTTTGCGACCGTCTCGGGAGAAGGGCTTATCCCATCAAGCTGGAGGGGTCTTATCTTTCCCTCTGATTTAAATACAGCCACAAGGTCGGTAAGCCCTATGGCATTCGGGGTACGGCTCAACGCCCTGAACATATCCTTTGATTTGGGCATCACAACTACCGTGGTGGGCTCCTTCAGGTTTAAGAAACAGGGGATTGATTTCCGGACGGTCACCTTCGTCGAATCCTCATCGGGCCTCGTAAGAGGCTTGATCGGTGCATCAGCCCCGCCGAGTTCCTTCCAGTTCGTGATCTTCCCCTCATAAATATCACAGAGCTGTCGGGAGGTTATCCCTGCAGGGGCCTTGACTGTTTCGGCATTCACCCCTATCACAAGGGCGACCCGGGCTATCTCATGAACCTCAAGCCCCAGATCCTTCTCAGACTCCTTCAGGTTCCTTGCCGCCATCCCTATGTCAAGCCTTCCTGAAGCCGCCCCGAAAATTCCTCCCTTCGCTTCGATAGACTTCTGTTTCACCTCAATTCTGGTTTCTGGATGCTTCTTCATGTAAGCATCGGCAAGCTCCGTGACCAGACTGATTAACCCGCCCAAGCCGGCCACCTTGAGCGTTCCGGCCATAGCTGGCAGAGAAACCATCAAGATAAAACCCAGTACCAGCAAGAACACCCCCGCATTCCTTCTCATAATCCACCTCCATAGTATTTTTTCATCTATTACCCCGAAAGGGCAGGCAAATTCCTATACCATCTGGAGCTGTGTCATTATCATCCTGATCTTTTCGTAATCCTCGTCCGTTGCCTCAACAAACCCCGTGTAATGTTCGTTTATGGACTTCAGTATCGCAAGGCCCTCTGTATCACGATCACTCAGAGCCACAAGGGCCGCCTTCAGTGCTGCCGCTTCCTCTTCCGGAAAGTCCTTGGCAACACAGATATTGAACTCCGGTATCTCCTCGGAGAATTTCACGAACTTCAAACCCCGGTCCTTGTACTTCTCTGCTGTCGCCTCCATCACCGCACCTGCATCGTATTCACCGGAAAGTACCGCCTCCGCCACATCGTCGTGATGGCCAAGGTAGTTGTAAAAGAGAAGATCCGAAAGGTCAACCCCGGCATTGAGAAGCATGTACCTCGGCACTATATGGGATGATGTGGAATCGGGGTCGCCGAAGCAGAAGGACTTCCCCTTCAGGTCCTCAAGGCTGTTGATGGAGCTGTCCAGACGTGTGATTATGACCGAGTGATGATAGGGTTTACCGCTGTTAAGCCCTTTCACCAAAACCCTCACATCATAGTTCTTCTTTGCCACAATATAGGTTGAAGGGGTCAGGAAGCATAATTGGGTAATCCCGTTTCCAATATCCTGTATCGCCCCCTGGAAATCCACACCTACCTTCAGGTCCACCTTTTTCCCAAGCCTCCCTGATAGGTACTCTGCAAGGGGGGTAAACTTCCTGTGCATCTCCGATGGCGTATAGAGGGGTACCACGCCGAACCTCAGCACCCGTTCGGATTTTATCTGGACCCCCAGCCTGAATTTTTCCATCTCCGTCACTATCAGATCCGTATCCTTCTGGAGAGACCTTATCGCATTATTCACCTTGAAGGAGAGGTTCCGGTTCTTCATCGGGATATCGGCAATGTTTCTGACCGCCTGCCTTATCTGGTCTGTCCCGATCTTCTGCTCCCCAATGGCTGAGGCTATCTGCTGGCTCTTCTCGGAGACCATATCAGCCCTTTCCCGGATTATACCCGTCTGCTGGGACTGTTCTTCCGTGGCAGTCTTCAGCTGGGTTGCGATGTCCTTGATCCTCTCCGTTGCATTCATCAGGAGACCCATCCCCCGTGACTGCTCGGATGTGGCCTTTGCAATCTGGCCTACCATATCACGGACCTTCTCCATCGATTCCGCAACGAACTTCGTTGCCTCTGCCTGCTCCGCTGTGGAATGCTCTATGGCAGTAGCCATGTCGGATGACCTCCTGGCGCTCTCTATTATCTTCTCCAGGGCATTTGAGGCATCCCTTGAGAGCTTCAACCCCTCATTCACCGCTTCAAGCCCGAGGTTCATCGCATAAACAGCATCGCTCACCTCTTTCTGGACCGTCTGTATAAGGGTGGAAATCTCCTGTGTGGAAAAGGATGTCCTTTCGGCCAGATCCTTTATTTCATCGGCAACTACCGAAAAGCCCTTCCCGTGTTCACCCGCCTGGGCAGCCAGGATAGCCGCATTCAGGGCAAGCAGTGTGGTCTGGTCGGTGATCTCATCAATCACCGTGAGGATCTTCCCTATCTCTTCAGACCGCCCCCCAAGCCGTTTTATGTACTCCGCCGTAGTTTCCACGGAAATCTTTATCTTCTCCATACCCTCCATGGTCTTCCTTATGGATTCCTTACCCTCGGTGGAAGCCTCCAGCATCACCTGCTCTGAAAGCCTGGCAGACTCCTTTGTATTGGCCTCCACCTCCTTCACCGATGCGGTAATCTCCTCTATGGTCGAGAGGGTATCATCTGCTGATTTAAGAAGACCTCCTGCATGATTTGCCACCTCCTTCACCGAGGATGTCATCTCCTCTATCGAGGTGGATGTGGATTCAACAGACTCAAAGAGTTCACCGCTGTTTTCGGCTATCTGGGCAACACTTGCCGCCATCTCTTCAATCGCAGATGCGATCTCCTCGGAGGAGGCGGCCAGGTCGTTGGTGCTATCTGATATCTCGGCAATTGAGGCGTTCAGTTCCTCAATGGAACTGGAGATATTCTCAATCGCATCGGTCTCGGTCCTGGTCGCCTCAACCATCTCCCGGGAATCTCCCTCTACTTCTGATGAGACCTTGGCCACCCTCTTGGCCATCTCCTTCACCCTGTTGAGTATCGCCGCGATGGACTGGATGGCATCCTGGAGGGCTGAACTCGTCAGGCCTATCTCATCATCTCCCTCTATACCGGTCCTGAATGTGAGGTCTCCTTCGGCAAGAAGCCCCGCTGCAGACTTTATTTTCTCGATAGGAGAAATGATAAGCCTCCTCAAGGCTAACCAGATAACAAAGGAAAGAAGGGATATAACAAGAAGAGTGGCAACCAGGTTAAAGATGGTCATCCTCCGGACCTTTTCCTGTTCACTCGCAAGGGTCATGGAAATCTTTACAGCACCAAGAAAGGGGCTCTTCACATTATGGCATTTCTGGCATGCCGGGGTATTCTCAAGGGGACGGTATATGTACATCATCCCACCCTTCACCTCGACGTAGGGTGAGAGGTCCTCTCCGAACCTGGTGAGGGCATCCCTTTCCCTGGGTGGAGCAGTCCTGTTAAAGGCATCCCGCCCCTCATGGTTCAGTATGGTGATGCTCTCCACGCCCTTGATCGTCTTCAGGTCCTCAGCCATCGCCATCGTAACCTCGGATTTTCCCTCAAGCATCGTCCTCTCTATGGACCTGCTGATAACCCTGGCCATCTCGAGCATCTTCTCCTGGGCTGTATCATATATGCTTTTCTTCTGGAAATGATAAACAATCATGAGAGCCACTACAGAACCCACAACTATTACCAAGATGAGGGACCCAAGCACCCTTCTCTCAAGTTTTCCCATCCCTTCCTCCTTATAAGATTTTAAACCCCTTTTTTTCCTTTGTCTTTATAAAAAGCAGACTTGCCATCACCGTTTCAAAAGACATGGAGCGCCTTTTCAACCCTGAGCACCGAGACGAGTTTTTCCTCATGGATGAAGACCTGTTCAATAAACTGCAGTTCCTCGTCAGTCAGGTTTGCCGGGGGAGGAAAGAGTTCCTCCTCAGGTATCCTCAGCACCTCCAACACCCCGTCATTCAGAAGGGCCAGTGGACCATGCGGACCTTCTGCTACAAGCCCCTTCTTTCTCCTTTTAGTCACCATCCTCGTCCCCTGGAGAAGATGCTGACCACCCTCAGCATCTTCCTCATGTATCCTGAGGAGCTTCTTCAGGTCAATAACCGGGATTATCCTGCCTCGGAGGGATATTATCCCCTTGAGGTGCAGAGGTGCCCTCGGGACGGGTGTGATAGAGTATATGTTGATAATCTCACTTATCTTGTCCATGGAGAAGCCGTAATACTCCCTTCCGAGCCTGAAGAGGAGAAACTCCCTGATCTCCAGGCCAGCCGACTCCTCTTTGGGATCAGGACCGGAGGAGATGTCAATCTTGGATTCCTCCAGGACATGGTCCCCCGTTTCAGTCTTCTCACCGGAAGGAGCATTCTCTGCCTCCGTTAAAACCGGCGGAGCTTCTTCAGCTTTCCGGGCCTTCTTTTTTCTGCTTCCTGCCTTCTTCCTTATCTTAGCCAGATCCATCGAGTCCTATCTCCTTGACGGCTTCAATTATATGGGGCTCCGCGACAAGATCATCCTCCCTTCCAAAGGCCTCCAGCAGGGCCGTCGTGGCTATACTGTTAATGATTCTTGGTATCCCGCCTGAATGAATATGAACAAGCCTGACCGCCTCCTCGGTAAAGAGGGGCTCCCTTCTTCCCGATACCTCAAGCCGATGAGTGATGTAGGAAGCCGTCTCTTCAAGGCTGAGTGGAGCAAGATGATAGAAAAGCCCAATCCTCTGCGTGAGAGGGGCATATGCTTTCTGTCTGAGCCTTCTCCTTATATCGGGCTGGGCGGCCAGTATCAGGCTGATCATGTTTGTATCATCCATCTGGAAGTTCGTGAGAAGACGGATCTCCTCAAAGGTCTCCTTCCTGGAGATGAGCTGGGCCTCGTCAATTATGATCACCGGCGTAACCCCCTCCTCGTGAAGTTCATATACCCGCTGGTAAAGGGCCTCAAGAAGGTCATCCTTGTATCGTGACTCAACGGTTACCCCTATCCTCCTGGCAATGGTCCTCAGAAACTGGGTAGCCGTAAGCCTCGGATTAAGAAGGAGAATCACCATAAAATTATCGTCCAGACTGTTTATAAGCGCCCGGGTAAGGGTTGTCTTGCCACAGCCGATCTCTCCGGTCAGAAGCATCAGTTCCCGCTCCTCCACGGCATATTGAAGCCTTGCAAGGGCCTCTTCATGGGCCCGGCTCATGTAAAGGAATCTCGGGTCGGGCGTTTTACTGAAGGGCCTTTCCTCCAGACCGAAGAACTCTCTATACATTCAACACCCCCTGATGCCTCCTGACGATCTCCTCAACCAGGGCCTCCACATCAATAACAAGAACAACCTCATTCCTGCCCACTTCTGCAGCGCCGGTAAACCCTCTGAGTGGTGCAAAGTACTCTCCCAGTGATTTTACCACGATATCCTGGCTGTCCAGGATCTCATCAACCATTATCCCAACCCTCCGGTCTCCGAACCCTGCAACAATAACGTTTCTCAGGCCATCATCGCCACCGGGTATTTCCAGAAGCCGGGAGAGGCTCATTGCAGGTAGGGGTTCGCCCCTGAGGTTTATCACAATATTACCCTCCACACTCTGAATAGACTCCTCTCTCACCGTCAGGGTCTCGGAGATGGAGGTGAGAGGGATTGCAAAGGTCTGCTCGCCCGTTCTGACAAAGAGAGACCTTATTATTGCAAGTGTTATTGGTATGGTTATGGAAAACCTGGTGTACCTCCCCGGTTCCGTCTTTACCTCTATAAGCCCTCCAAGGCCAGAGACCTTCTCCTTCACCACATCCATACCCACACCCCGGCCGGAGAGTTCGGATACAGCCTCCTTCGTGCTGAACCCGGCCCTGAAGATAAACCCTAGCAGGTCTTCATCGGAAACCTTCTCATCCTCCCTGATCAGCCCCAGTCTCAGCCCCTTCTCTCTGAGCACCCTGACATCTATCCCCCTGCCGTCGTCCTCTAACTCTATTATCACGTGGTTGCCCCGGGGAAAGGCCTTAAGTGTGATTCGTCCCTTTTTCTCCTTGCCTGCCT
>CAZITN010000056.1:0-19320 GCA_964542175.1 uncultured Thermodesulfovibrio sp.
GACCCCTCCATAAAGACTATCCTTGGCGGGATCCATGCCACTTTCATGTTTGAGGAGATGTTTTCCAGGACAAGTGCAATTGATTTTGTTGTCAGAGGGGAAGGAGAGATCAGCCTTGTGGAACTCCTGAAGGCCCTTGATGCCGGGACTGACCTCTCCGGGGTAAAGGGAATTGTTTACAGGGATGGAGACAGACCCGTAGCGACTCCCCCCAGGCCGTTCATGGAAACCTTCGACACCCTCCCCATGGGATGGGACCTTCTCGACTGGAATGACTATACCTACTATATCCTTCCTGGCTCGAGACTCGGTGCGATCTGCACCTCAAGGGGATGCAGCCAGGAATGCACCTTCTGTTCCCAGCAGAAGTTCTGGCACAAGACATGGAGGGGCAGAAGACCGGAAGACCTCGTGGCAGAGATGGAACACCTCAGAAGAGTACACGGGGTGGATGTGGTCCTTCTCACTGACGACTATCCCTCCCCGGACAGGGAGAGGTGGGAAAGATACCTCGACCTTGTAATAGAACGTGACCTCGGGATGAAAATACTGATGGAGACGCGTGCGGAAGACATTATCCGTGACCGGGATATCCTTGAGAAGTACAAGAAGGCGGGGATCATTCATATCTATGTCGGAACAGAAGCCACGGAGCAGGAAAGCCTTGATCTCATAAAGAAGGACCTGAGCATTGAGGAATCAAAGGAGGCGTTGAGACTCCTCAGGGAGGTGGGGATAATTACGGAGACATCCATGATCCTGGGCTTTCCCGATGAGACAATGGATAGCATCGAACGGACACTCCGTCTGGCCATAGAGTTCAATCCCGACTTTGCTCATTTCCTGGCAATTGCACCCTGGCCATACTCAGACATATATGACGAGTTGAAGGACTACATTGCTGTTACTGATTACAAAAAATATAACCTCATAGACCCGATTATCAAACCCCGGGCGATGAGCCTTGAGGAGATGGATCAGGCCATTGTTGACTGTTACCGCGCCTTCTACATGAACAAGTATGCAGAGATGATGGATGAGAAGGATGAATTCAAGAAGAACTACATGATTACCTCGATGAAGCTGATGATGTCAAACTCATTCATCAAGAAGAAGATCGGGAACCTCACCTCTGCCATGCCTGAAGAGGTGAAAAAGATCATCGAGTCTGCCTCTGTCTGAAAAGGGAGCTGGATACTTCACTCAAAATCTGCGTATATCTCCCCGTAGTTGATACCGCCGATGTTCGTGTTCTTGTATCTCTGCTTGAGAGAGTTCTTTGCGTCATCGAGTTCCTCTGACTTTATCCCGTTCTTGAGTGCCAGATAGGCCTCCACAAAGGCCGCCAGATGGTCCGTTGCCTCAATGATTTTTCCATCCCTGGGATTGTATTCATCCCTGTTGTATTCCCTGTTGATCTCTTCAGGTTCCCTGCTGATCACTTCATTCTCTACAGTAACAATATTACTGAACTCATTTTCAGTAAACATCCTTATTTCATCATGCCACTCCTGCGGGATGAGGGCAAGGACCTCCTTGTCCATCTGTTCCTTCTCGTATTCTTTTATCAACTCCGTCAGACCCTCTATGGACTTTTTAACAGGAGAAATTATATCCCTCGTGAGGACTTCAGGAAGATCGTGAAAGAGACCTGTGAAGAAATTGTTTATGCACCTCCGGCGGCAGGCACCTATCTCTATCGAGAAGAAATATGAAAGCATGGCTACGATCAGCATGTGCCCAAGGACGGACGTCTTTGGAACCCTGTGGATATGGCTCCACCTCAACTGAAACCTCAACTGGCCGCAGAGGTCGATGAAGTTCCTGAATTTCGAGTACAGTGCCAGTTGCTGGATGCCACGGAGGTCGTAATACTTTTCCTGAATGGACCGTAGATTCTGCTTTATCTCAGGGATCTCGTAACCGTCGGGATTCGCCCTTTCGATTATATCAAACTCCCATTTCGTTGCATAGAAGTGGGCAGCACTCAGGATACGCTTGTTCAGGGTGTCGTCAACACTCGAGAAGTAGTCCCTGAACCTCTCACAGAATGCCTCACCCACAGGAGAGATAAAGGGCTCAAGCCTCTCAAAGACCCAGTTATTCAATAGCCTGTACTTGTCCCTGTCTTCCTTTATCCTGTTGAAAATCTGGGGCTTAAGATCGGTCACCACAAGGCGCTGGAGAAACTCGAATATGCCACCCTCTATTATCTCAATCCAGTCAAAACCATCCTCATCTTCGGCAAACTTTCCAAGGAAGTAGGCAATGATCATCTTATGGGCCTGCTTGTCCAGTTCACGGAGTTCCACCGGCCGGACCTTGTCGTTCCACCGCTGCATGTTGGCAGCATCGAATATCTTCAGGATAAGGGATTTTCTTATCATGACTTCCGTAATTATAGCAGATTCTCTTCACCTTACAGGAGCATTAAAGGGGGCATCGGGCACTTGTTAACCGGTTACTGGTTATTGGTCATTAAGTCATTGGTCACTGGGTTTGTTGTCTTTCCCGCCTTTCTTGACGTGAACGTAGAAGGCAGAACGTATCAACGTAGAACCTGCCAGATACACGCTTGTTTCTCAGACTCAACCTGACATTATTCGCAATGCTTTTAGTAAAATATCCTGGAGAAAAAGGCGGGGAATCATTACAGATGGATTACAGCAGCGAACTCAACAGACTCAAGAAAGAGGTTTTCTACTCTCTCCTCAATACCGTTGGGAGGGTATTCATAATTGTCCGTTACTCTGACGACGTGGTGGTCGGGAAGAGGGGATTCCTTGACGAGGAAAAGGAAAACGGTCTGGTCCTCGTGTTCAACAGCAGGATGAACTTCCGGTGGGAGGACTGGGGGATTGATGCCAGACTGGTCTTCGGATCCACTACTGAACACTGCATGATCCCTGAGGAGGATATAATCGGAGTTTACTCACCTGAGGCCAACACCCAGTTCCTCTGCATGTATGAAGCCCCGGAGGCCGGGGGGCAGCGTTCACCCCGGAAGGAAACAGAAGGTAAGAGTGAGAAGGTCGTAAAGGTGGACTTCAGGAAAAAGTCCACCTGAGCCTCAGAATAGATACCTCCTCTTCATTGACTTCAGCACGAACGTCCAGAATGAATACTCCTCGGAGAGCATCCCGCAGACAGGTATCTTGTAGGCCCCTACGATCCTGTAAAACGACCTGGCTGCATGGGAGTAGAACCGGTGACTCATCATCCTCTTCCTGAAGGCCTCGGGATAGAAACTCTGGTAGAAGAGGATCTTGTCTGCAGCACTCCTGTATGATTCAATGGATATCTCGACACTCTCCAGTTCCTTCTTCAGCACATCAATTACCCTGACAATATCACCGGAGTCCTGGTAGTGTTTTTCCGGATCAACAAACCCGGAGAGCATCCTGGAGAGGTACTCGATCTGGAGGAAGTTTTCCTTAGGATCGACCTTGCTCTCATCACAGATCTTCAGTATGTAATGTCTGAAAAACCTTTCAGGCTCGATTCCCTCTGATACTACCCTCATTCTTACCTCCTGATATATTTATCGGAAGTATAATGAGCTTCTTTAATCTTAATGTTGCATAAATCCTTCACATGAGGCAGAGGGCTTACACTCACAGAGTTTTCTTGCCCTGCCTTATATCCGGGGGTGTGCTCTGAATTTTTCATTATCAATACATGGTGGTTCATGTAAGCGCATCCTCGCTACGAGTCCGTTCCGGACCTGTGTCGGCCCGGCGGAAACCGAACGGCCTTATCTACTCAAAAACCATTTATACAACTGATCAGACCTGTTAAGGCGCCGTCCATAACAGATCCGCAGGACTCGTATCGAGCTTCTTCTACTCAGACACGACCGGCGCTTCATAATGAAAAATTCCAGAGCACACCCCCGGAATTACACCATATTGCGTTGAAAGATCCGTGAGGGAATGCCACCTGCCAAACCTTATGTTTCTGCAACGTTCAGTTTTAGCCTCCGGACTCTCCTCCTTCGGAAACAGTGGTCACTCTGAGGACCTCCTCAAGGGTGGTAATCCCATCGGCCACCTTTCTGAGCCCATCATCCCTGAGCGTCCTCATTCCTTCCCTCATGGCAACATCCCTGATGGCATGGGCGTCGGCCCTCCTGTTAATCATCTCCCGTACAGTATTGGTCACCTGCAGGATCTCGAAGAGTCCGGTCCTCCCGAGATAGCCCGTATCATTGCACTGGCTGCATCCTTCACCCCTCTGGAGTTTATCGGCCTCCTGCCCTGACTTCCCAAGCACCTCCTTCTCAAGCTCCGACGGCTCATAATTCATTTTACAATGGGGACATATGGTTCTTACAAGTCTCTGTGCCATGACACAGACCAGGGATGAAGAGACCAGGAAGGGTTCTATACCCATCTCAACAAGCCTGGATACTGCAGTAGAGGCATCATTCGTATGGAGTGTACTCAGGACGAGGTGGCCCGTAAGGGAGGCCTGAATGGCTATTTCGGCAGTCTCCCTGTCACGGATCTCACCTACCATTATCACATCAGGGTCCTGCCTCAGGATCGACCTCAGCCCCTGGGCAAAAGTGAGACCGATCCTCGGATTCACCTGAATCTGCCCTACACCTCTGAGCTGGTATTCCACGGGGTCCTCAACGGTGATTATATTTCTCTCCTCTCTCTGTATCCTGTTCAGGGCGGCATAGAGGGTAGTGGTCTTACCGCTTCCCGTAGGCCCGGTCACAAGGATTATCCCGCTTGACCGCTGCAGAAGTCCCTCCATGAAACGGACGTCCCTTTCCTCAAGCCCGACCTCATCGAGTCCGAGAAGCCCCTGTCTTCTGTCAAGGAGCCTGAGGACCGCCCTCTCCCCGAAGACCGTGGGAACCACTGAGACCCTTATATCAATATCCCTGCCTGCTATAACCACCCTTATCCTCCCGTCCTGGGGAAGCCGTTTTTCTGCGATATCGAGATCTGAGAGGATCTTTACCCTGCTGATGAGTGCCTCATGTATAATCCTCGGTGGCTGGAGTACCTTCCTCAGTACCCCGTCCACCCTGAACCTGACCTCAAGGGTTTTTTCATAGGGTTCTATATGGATGTCCGAAGCCCTCTCCTTCACAGCCTGCTGGAGGATGGCGTTGAGAAGCCTGATTATGGGGGCCTCATCGGTAAGCTCAAGCAGGTCCCGGGGGGACTCAAACTCTGTAGCCACCTTCGAGAGGTCCTCACCTGTGATGCTCTCCATCACGTCCTCTGCCGACCCGGTCTGGCCGTAGGCCCGGTTTATCTCTTCCTGGAGGGAATCTCGATCCAGCCAGAGGGGCTCTGGCTCAAGCCCCCTGGTGAGGGCAAATTCGCGGAGGGCAAGAACCCCGTTTTCCCCGCTTACCGCTCCCTGTAGCCTTCCGTCTGTAACACGGAGCGGGAGGAACATGTTCGCCCTTGCAACAGTAAGGGGAAGGTCCCTGAGCAGGCTGATATCTATATCAAAGGGAGGACCGGACATTTCACTGGATCCGGACCCTGTAGTTCGGTTCTGCATAGTCCACTTCCTGGAGACCCCGGTAATATTCAAGGGCTTCCTTGAGCGGTTCATCTTCCCTCACCTCTATTAGATATATACCCAGGCTCTCAATGTGCTTTATCACCTTACCGCCGTGTCCCTCAACCAGTTCCTTTACATCACCCTCAGTCATATATGGTTTGAACCTGATAAGCAGCTGTCCCGGCACATAATCCCCTTCATCCTTCATACCGTCCTGGAGCATGGTTTCTTCGTTCTGGACCCTCATTGACTCCCGCAGCAAGCCCCTTTTCTTTTCTGTTATCCCTTTTATGGAGTTATCATCCCTGATAATGTGCGGAGTAAGGAAAACAAGAAGATTCGTTTTCTCTTTTGTCGTCTTCTCACTCCTGAAGGCCCATCCAAGAATGGGGATATCTCCAAGAAGGGGAACCTTCTCATAGGTCTTTCCATCTTTCTCCTGCATCAATCCGCCGATTACAACGGTCTGATTGTCCTTCACCACCACAGAGGTACTTGTAGATCTCTTTGTCGTTGTAGGCCCGACACTTATCAGCACTGCAGTACTCGATTCCTCCTTGACAGCGGAAATCTCCTGGTAAATATCGAGTTTCACGTAATCCCCTTCAGTTATCTGGGGGGTTATCTTCAGTGTAATACCAACGTCCTTTCTCTCGATAGAACTGAAGACTGATACCGTTCTTGAGGGATCTGACTCTCTTTTTGTGATGAAAGGAACATTCTCGCCCACAACGATCTCAGCCTCTTCATTGTCAGAGGTGAGTATCTGCGGTGTGGAAAGGACATTCACTGCCCCCCTGAACTGGTTCAGACTGAACAGGGCGGCAAAACCAGGTATTGTCAGGGGTGTTGTGGTGGTAGAGCCGTCTGAGTTCACGGTAAAGACAGGAATGTCAAAGAAATTGCCCATTCCACCTGCTGTAAAGCCGGCCAGTCCGCTCACAATGTTCAGGATGGAGGTAGAGTCAATCACCCCGACACCGGTTATAAAGACTGGCTCTCCGTTATGAGTGACAACGGCCCGCCATTTCGTACCCAACTCAAGAAGCCTGTTAATGGAAGCCTCCACTATCATGGCCTCGACATAGACCTGTCTCCTCCGCCTGTCCAGTTTCTTGATAACCTCAAGGAGTTCCTTGTAGTCCGATGGGGATGCAACTATGATCAGGGCATTTGAGGCCTTGTCAGCAGTAATCACGATCTTTGAGTCAGGACTGAAGGGAACGGGAGATCTTCCTGTAACGGTTCTCTTTCTGCCTGTCGCAGCTTTAGTCTGTTTAACAACGCCTTCAAGGACTTCTGCAAGCTCCTCAGCATCGGCATTTTCAAGGAAATAGACATTGATCCTACCCTGATCCCCGGAAGAAGGGATATCGAGGAGGTTTATTACCCTCTTCATCTCTTCCTTGACCTGTTTTTTCCCGAAGAGGACAACGGCATTGAGCCTCGTATCCGGAACAGCATACCCCCGGGCGCCTGCAAGGGGTTTCCCCACTGATATACTTCTGGTTGCCTTCACGCCTTCGTTCAGGATCCTGGCCACCTCTTCAGCAGAGGCGTAATTCAGTCTGACTATTTCCGGCGCCTCCAGTGATGAGGGTCTGTCTATATTCTCTATAATTTTCATTACCTTCTCTATATTTGTTGAGGTATCTATTATCAGGAGGATATTACCGGATCTGAACATGGAGATGTGGCCGTCCCTAGATATAACGGGCCGGAGAAAGGTAAGGGCCTCTTCAGAGGAGATATGCCGGAGCGGAACAAGCCTGACCACAAAGGACTCTCCCTCTCCGGATTCGCCTGTAACCACATCGATCCCCTTCATCTTGGCATCAGCAGACCTGACAATCTTGTAAGCATCCACACCGGATGGAACCAACGTGTACCCCTTGAACTCGAGGACGGAACTGAAGAGGGAAAAGGCATCGGAGAGACTGAGCCTGGACGGGGCTATAATCGTGATCTTTCCCTTGAACCTCTCATCGAAGATGAAGTTCTTCCCGGTAAGATCACTTACGAACTTGGCGAGGACCGGCAGTTCGACGTCCACAAAGTTGAATGCAACCTTATCCTTTTTTCCACCAGGGCCGGATTCAGCCCCTTTTGTCTTCATGCCCGTTTCGTTCTGGGCATATATGTCAACAGAATATAATAATGAAACCACAAAAACCAGAAATATTCCCATCAGGATCAGTATCCTGCCCTTCCTGCATCTCCTCCAATTGTCCAGAATAATCACCTCCCTTTTATCGTTCATCTTATATAGTACCTCAATGTCTTTCTCCTGCCATTCCTCTTGATGTTAAGGACAATCTCATCTGCACCCCTCAGGGCTGTAAAGGCCTGGAGTGCCGCTTCGGGGTCTGTGATCGGATAATTGTTTATCCTGAAAAGCACGTCGTTGTTTCTCAACCCCAGGGTGTGGTAAATCCCGTTCCGCCTCACCTCCTTAAGAACAAACCCCTCCTGCCTGCCGCCTTTGATAAGGGGCTGAAGCCTCGCATCGGTCATGAGGCTCTGGGGGTTATTTATAGCATCCTCAACCTGCCGTCTGTCAACTATGTATTCACCTTCGCCTGTCCGGCGTATCCCCCGTGCTGAAGCGTGTCTCCTCTTCACGGCTACCGATCTACTGCCCCGGGTATTTTCCCTGTAAACATCCTTTATGTCTATCAACTGAAGCCTGTACCTTTTTCTTCCGGTAACCTCGACTATATCCCGCTCCACTCTCGAAACAGTCTCCCCTGGGGCAAGGTTCTCCCCCCTCCTGACAACGATCTGTCTCCCCTCAGAATCGGCAAGAAAGGCATATCCCCCTCCATTGCCTGTAACAACCGTTCCAACGAGCTTAACGTCACCCTTCTGTAAAGGCCCGGCCTCTCCGGACAGGGGTTTTCCGGAAATCCCGAAGATGTTCCTTCTTATGAAGGCAGCACTGTTGAATCTTTCCTTGGATTCAGGTTGCCTCTCCCCGGAATCAACGGAGACCTGCCCTTCCTCGGAACGTGACATCCTGTCTACAGTCCCACTGGAAAGAAATTCCCTGACCAGGAAAAGCAATGAAATGAAAACAAAAAGAACAAGAAGGCCGTTTATTGCGTTAAGCACTCTTCTGTCTTCAGCAAAGGGGATCATCCCGGGACCCTTCCCTTCCGTTCAAGCTGCATATGATGTTAATACTACTATTTTTCAGGAAACAAAGACAATATTTGTAATTGGTATATTGGTTACTGGAATATTGGGTTACTCAGTTACTAAGTTACCTTACAGTTGCCTGAAATCGCCCGAAAATAGCGGGGAGTTATGCCCAAAAGCCTTTCCAGCGATACCTTAGCGTAAGGTGACATTTCCTGAATCAGGATACCACCCGGCGTTAAGTACTGCTTTACTGCTTATCCTGAAATATCTCATCAGTTCTGGAGAGGCTTGAGGGTATGGCTCCCTGCCTGTTTATGCAACGTTTAGGGTTACTCAACCTTGATCTCAGCCTTAGCCATAGCCTGAAGGCCGTCATTGCTCACTGAGTCATTGGGGCATTCAAAGAGGGGCTCCTGATGACACCCTTCCTCAGGATAATCAGGCCCTTCTCGGTCACCTCCACGATTGTGGATGGCGCCCCCCCCGGCGTGGCTCCCCCGTCCACAATCAGTTCAATGCCCTCCCCAAAGTATTTGAGCACCTCCACCGCCTCCTGGGCAGGGGGTACTCCCGAAGGGTTTGCGCTGGTTGCCGTAAAGGGAAATCCCGCCCTTTCCGCAAGCCTCAGGGCAAAGGACTCTCCCGGTATCCTTACAGCCACCTTGCCGGATCCGGCAGTGAGAAACTCCTGGAGCCCCTCCCTTGCATGGAGGACTATTGTCAGCGGGCCGGGCCAGTATTTATCCATCAGCCCTTCAGCACCCTCCGGCACATCCCCTGACAGCAGTTCAACCTGTTCTCTCTTGCCTATTATTACTGGGATTGCCTTTTCAAAGGGACGTCTCTTGAGTTCATAGAGTCTGGCCAGGGCCTCACGGTTATCATAATGAACACCAAGGCCATAAAAGGTTTCCGTTGGAAAGGCAACCACACCACCAGCAAGCATAACATTGACGGCCCGCTCGATGATCTCCTCCTCTTTACTCCTTGAAAGCCTCAGATACTCCATCTTTCCCCCCTTCTATCTGACCTTCAAAACCATGCTTCCCTTCCCTATGCCAAGCAAGTCCGCCACAACATCACATTTAGCCCTGAAGAGGTAAACAATCCCTTCCCTGCTCCCATAAAGTGTCTCGAAATTGGCCTGACCCTTGCTGATTACAAGGGGGGCATCCCTGAAGGCGGAAAGAAACTCCTCCGAACACTCCCCTAGGGGTGTCCCCACGCCGTCAGAACCATTCCCGATCACCATGCACAACCCGTCTATCCCCGTATAAACTGCATCCTCCATGGTAACATCGTTCAGAACAGGTCCTCCCCTTACCACTGCTGTAACATCCTTTCCTCTGGCAATAAGTTCCTCTATAAGGATCCTGTCAAAGACGATCTCTCCAGCGTTGTCAAGTAGATACAGCACAGAAGGACTCTTCCTGAGAATATCACTGAACCTCTCGTACTCATCAATAACCGGCCTTTCCTCCCTTGCCCTTTCCAGCTCTTCCGTTATGTCAACATCAGAAAAGATCCCGAAGTCAATGGAGTTACCTGCGATAGCAATAACTGCCGTCCTGTAGAGGGGATCCCGGTCTTCCCTCACAATTCTCCTCATCATGGGCAGCAACCTCATCGCCTTCTCATTTGAAACACGCTTCTTCCGGGTATAGGGGTCGTATCCTATGAACTCCCTTACCCTTCGGTGCAGAGTAGTGGTTGTATGGGCAGGAGAGAGATCATAATCCGCCCTCTGAATTATCTCCAGCACATCCCTCATCAGATCATGCCATCCCTGTTTGCCGTCTCCTGCTGCCTCAAGGGAGAGAACGACCTGTCTGATAAAACAGGGAAAGCACCTCAGGTCGACCCTTATATCATTCATACCACAATCCCGAGTCCCTTTATCGTAATATTAAGGAGTCCGCCGATAAGAAAGGCCAGGAAGAAAACGATCGCTGTAACGGCCATAGCTACCTTCATCCCTCGCTCCTTGATTATCATAAAGAAGTTTGCAATACAGGGAACGAATAGTGTAATGGTAACGAGGCTTACAAGGGTCTGGAGAGAGTCCAGCTCCCCGGCCTGGGCCATACTGAAAAGGCCCGCTGCCCCGTAATCACGCCTCAGAAAACCCATTATGAAAAACCCTGTGGTCTTCTCCGGAAGTCCCAGAAAACCCCTTACAAGGGGAGAGGCCGCTTTCTCAATTATACCAAGAAGCATCATCCTGTCGAGCAGGAAGAGCACAAGGGTTCCAAGCAGGAAAAGGGGGACCGCCTCTTTCAGATACCACTCAATCCTGCCAATCGTTTTCATGAGGATATTACCCATCTTCGGCATCCTGAGGGGCGGTATCTCCATGAAGAACTCCGTTCTTTCACCGGGAATTACCTTTGCAGCAAGATATCCGGCCAGGAAGAGCACACCGACGACAGTCCCTCCCCAGATCGTGAGAGCCGTGAACGACAGGGCACCCAGCATACCCAGGATCACGCCTATCTGGGCAGAACATGGTATTGCAAGGGCAAGAAGGAATGTGGCTATTATCCTGTCTCTTTTAGTCTCCAGTATCCTCGTGGTCATGACAGCCATGGTCCCGCAGCCAAGGCCGAGTATCATCGGGAGTATAGCCTTTCCGTTAAGCCCTATAATATTGAAGACCCGGTTACTCAGTATGGCAAGCCTGGGAAGATAGCCGCTGTCTTCAAGGATTGAGAAGGCTACGAAAAAGGTGGCGGTTATGGGAAGAATTATTGCTATGGAATAGGTCAGGGCTACAGTAACAAGCCCGTACTCGCCAACAAGCATATCCCTTATAAAGGCAATGGGAAGAAACGTATCCACCACCTTTGTAACCATGGGATTAAGGTAACGACCGAATATGACTCCCTCAAAAAAATCAACCAGTGTCCCTGCCCCGAAGACACCCACAAACTCATAGAGAGCAAAGAGCACCACCAGCAGAACTGGACCTCCCCATACCGGGTGCATGGTGGCATAATCAAGAAACCTTGATATTACCCCCCTTGAAGCCTCATACCGGGTAATTACCTCCATGACTATACCATCCAGTATACAGACTCTCTGGTCATTAATCACCTGGGCAAGGGCCCGGCCGAACTCAGCCTCGCACTCCTCCCTCAGTCTCTCTATCTCTACTATGTCTTCATCCCTGAGATTGTTCTTGAGCCAGTCCCTAAGGCTTTCATCCCCCGCAAGGATCATGACCGCAATGGAGCGGCCGGAAACGGGGGCAGAAGGCAACAGCGATGCTATCCTCTCGATATAACCCTCAAGGACCTCATCGTACCTGATCCGGAGAGGGGATACGCATGTGTTCAGCAGTTTCTCCCTCAACTGTCTGAACCCCTTTTTGCGAGGGGCTACGGTACTGACCACCGGAACTCCGATAAGGGCTGAAAGCTTCTCCCTGTCTATCACTATACCCCTGTCCCGTGCTTCATCCTCCATGTTCAGGTCCATCAAAAGGGGCAGTCCCATTTCTATCAACTGGAGGGTAATCATGAGTCCCCGCCGGAGGTTCTTGGAGTCAAGGACCTGTATCACGGCCCGCGGCGTTTCCTGGAGCAGGATATCCCTGGTGACCCGCTCATCCTCGCTCATCGGTATGAGGCTGTTCACTCCCGGCGTATCAATGACAATACACCTCTTGCCGTCAAGGGGTATATTGCCCTGGGAAACCTCAACAGTTGTGCCGGGGTAGTTCGAGACAGTGACATATCTCCCGGTGAGATGCCCGAAGATGACACTCTTGCCGACATTGGGGTTTCCGACAAGTACTATTCTGTCTATGCCCCTGCCTGCCTTGATCTCTTCAGTCTTGTGACACTCCACCTCTGCATTCACCTTTCATATGATGATGTGACCGGTTCTGTCATGTCCTCAAAACAGAGCAATCATCGGCATGGAGTTTCATCTGTTCACTTCAGAGGACAACCAGCCTGATGGAACAATTCAGAAGCCTTCTTGATAATTATTATCAATATCATTTTAAACAATCAACCCATTGTTTGTCAATGACTGACCGGAGAGGTAAAAAGCGTGTGAGTTTTACGTTCTACGTTCTGCGTACGGGTTAATTGCGTTTACCTTTCAGTTGCATTAAATTCTATGGTCAAGGCAGGGGAATACTCACGGAGCTTCCCCGCCCTGTCATGTATCCGGGGGTGTGCTCTGAATATGCATAGCGAGCCTATGCGAGCGAATGTGATTGAAAGATTTCCTTGCATATCGAAGATACCCTGTGTCTTGATACAGGGATCTTCCTATTTTTCATTATGAAGCTCCGGTCATGTCTGAGTAGAAAAAGTTTGTTATGGACGGAGCCTTAATAGTCCTGATCAGTTGTAAAAAGGGTTTTGGGTGGAGAAGACAGGCGGAAATGCAGATAATCCCCTTGCGTTGGAAGGGCCGTGAGGGTATGTCCCCCTCCCTCCTTATGCAACGTTGAGGTTAAGGTTAACCAATGGCCAGCGTTTATTCTATGCCGTAGTCCTTGATCTTTGTAAGCAAGGTCTTGTAACTCACCCTGAGTATCTCAGCCGCCTTTGTCTTGTTCCACCGGGTCTCCTCAAGCGCCTTCCTTATCCTCCGTGACTCCGCCTTCCTGAGAGCCTCTTTGGCGACATCCTCAAGGCTTCCCTCCATTTCAGGCCCGGAATCGGTTTCTCTCACGCCTACGGGTACTAATACGATATGCTCAGGCAGTATCACCTCGCCGTCCGTCAGGATCATCGCCCGCTCGATGGTATTTTCCAGTTCTCTCACGTTGCCCTTCCACTCATAATCAACCATCATCCTCACCGCTTCATCTGAGATATCCTTCACAGGCTTCCCCATCTCTTTCGAGAATCTGTCTATGAAATACCTTATCAGTAGAGGTATGTCTTCTCTCCGCTCCCTGAGAGGAGGGATATCTATCGGAAAGACATTAAGCCTGTAGTAAAGATCCTCCCTGAACCTCCCCTCCCTCACCTCTTCCGTGAGATCCTTGTTCGTCGCAGCAATCACCCTGACATCAACATGAACGGGCCTCGTCCCCCCCACTCTCTCAACCATCCTGTCCTGCAGGACCCGAAGGAGCTTTGCCTGGAGAGACATCTCCAGTTCGCATACCTCGTCAAGGAATATCGTCCCCTGATTTGCAAGTTCAAACTTCCCCAGTTTCATGGATGAAGCACCTGTGAAGGCACCCTTCTCATGCCCGAAGAGTTCAGATTCAAGCAGTTCCCTCGGTATGGCGGCACAGTTTATGGGGACAAACATCCCATCGGACCTCGGGCTCAGATGGTGGATCGCCCTGGCAAAGAGCTCCTTGCCGGTCCCGCTCTCACCAAGAAGCAGGACCGTGCTCTTCGTTGGTGCAACTCTCTGTATTTTCTCTATCACCTCCCTGATCCTGGGGCTTCCGCCCACGATCTCCGGGCCGCCCTGTTGCCAGGAGATCTCCTCCCTGAGAAGAATATTCTCCCTCTGTAGTCTCCTTGCCTGAAAAGTCCGTCTGACCTTCAGGATCAGGTGGTCTATATCAAAGGGCTTTGTTATGAAGTCCACGGCCCCTCTCTTCATTGCATCCACCGCCACTTCTATCGTCCCATAGGCGGTCATTATAATGACAGGAATATAGGGGTCCAGTTCCTTTATCTCCTCAAGGAGGGTAAGCCCGTCAATACCAGGCAGCTTAAGGTCGGTTATAACCAGATCAAAGGCACGTGTACGTACCATATCGAGGCCAGTCTTGCCATCAAAGGCGGTCAGGCATTCATAGCCTTCACTCCCGAGGGTTGCCTTCAACATCTCTGCCATTGACTTCTTGTCCTCAACAATCAGGATCGTCTCCAATTCAGAGCCTCGCCTCCTTCAGGGCATCCCTGCACGGGCAGGACCGGGCAGCCGGGAGTTCCCTGACGACCCTTGCAAGGACCTTCTTCAACTGGTCCGTACTCGCCGACATCGTCTCAACCACCTCGGATGTTGTCAGCTTTCTCCCTGTCAGTCCTGCCGCAGGGTTTGTAACAACTGATACCGAAAGATAGCATATCTCCCTCTCTCTTGCAAGAACAGCCTCGGGCATGCCGGTCATGCCTACAATATCACCACCAGATCTCCTGTAAAACTCTATCTCCGCCCGTGTCTCAAGGCGTGGACCATTCGTGCATATGTAGGTCCCCCCGTCATGGAGGAAGACAGCGAGCTCCGAAGCCGCCTTCAGGAAGGCTTCTCTCATCTCCCCACAGTAGGGATTCGTAAAATCCACATGAACCACATCAGGACCGTCATAGAAGGTTGACTCCCTCCCACAGGTCAGGTCTATTATCTGGTCAGGGATCACCAGATCACCGGGACTGAAAGCCGGGTTTATCCCGCCAACGGCGTTTACCGCAATAATCCTTTCAACCCCGATCAAATGAAAACCCTCAATATTCGCCCTGTAGTTAAGCCTGTGGGGAGGTATGGTATGCTCTGAAGAATGCCGGGCAAGGAAGGCCACCTCCCTGCCTGATATCATACCGAGGAGGTATTCATCGGAAGGCTCCCCAAAGGTTGTTGTTATCTTTCTTCTACCGAGTTCTTCAAAGCCGGGGATTCCGTAAAGACCGCTTCCCCCTATAATCCCGATCATAGACGACTGCTCCTTCCCTCTGAGATATTAACCAATCTATTAGGATTTTATCATATGTCAGCAGGTTATTGGTGTATTGGTTATTGGGTGTACTGAGTTATTACGTTACTCGGCCTTGCCCTCGACCTTAGCCTTGACCTCTCCTCTCTTCCCTGCCTGTTCCACGCTGACAGGTCTTATATAGTATAATTCTTTCATGGAAACATCAACGGAGACAGGCAGGCCTCAGAGGCGGAGGATTCTTTTTGCAAGCAATGATCCCATCCTCTCGGAGGCACTCAACAAGACACTCCCCAGGTTTGAAAACGAGGTTTTTTCCACATCATCGTTACAGGGTGTAACGGGGCTGCTTAAAGAGAACGGCTTCGGGATTCTGATACTTGATATGGGGTTACTCAGGGACAACGGTCCTGTAACTCTTGAGGAAATCCGGGGACATCTCCGTAACGGAGAGATATACCTTATTGTCGGGACATCGGAAATACAGAACCTCTATTCAATCCCGGCTGGGCTGGTGGATGACTTCTTCTTCAAACCCCTGAACCCTGACCTGTTCGCCCTCAACATAGAGTCGTCCTTTTACAGTGCTGCATCAGAAAGCCACTCCCTCACAATTGTTGAGCCCTATATCGAGAAGCTGAAACCCTACATACTATTCCAGTCCCAGGAGATGAAAAGAGTTCTCATGAACCTCCCGAGGATAGCAGGATCAAACCAGACGGTCCTGATCTCCGGAGAGACAGGCACGGGCAAGGAACTCGTTGCCCGGGCGCTCCATATCCTGAGTCCGAGGGCCGAGGGAACCTTTGTAGCAGTAAACTGCGGTGCCATCCCGGACAGCCTCTTTGAAGGAGAACTCTTCGGGCATGAGAGGGGAGCCTTCACGGGTGCCATGAAGACCCACAGGGGAAAAATCGAGGTGGCCGACGGAGGCACGCTCTTCCTCGATGAGATCGGAGATATGCCCGTCTCTCTCCAGGTGAAACTTTTAAGGGTCCTGGAGGAGGGGGTAATCTACCGGCTTGGAGGGGAGAGACCGATAAAGGTCGATGTCCGTGTAATCGCCGCTACAAGAAAGGATCTCTCAAAATCAGTGGAGGAGGGACTCTTCAGAGACGACCTTTATTACCGGTTGAATGTCCTGAGAATCCACCTTCCACCCCTCCGGGAAAGGATGGACGACATCCCCCTTCTTGCGCGCTTTTTCCTTCACAGGGCACTCAGGGAAATCGGATACAAGGGCCCGCTCCCTGTTATAAGCCCGGGGACAAGGGACCTGCTTCAGAGACTCCGTTGGCGGGGAAACGTGAGAGAACTCCGGAATCTTATGACCAGGATCGCAACATTTCTCCAGGAGGGACAGCGACGGATCCTGCCCCTCGATGTTCTTCCTCACCTTGACGAGGTTACACTCAGGGATATCCTTACCAGACCGGAATCCCTGAATGCAAAAGGCGTATTCATACCCATAGGCACAACCCTCCGGGAGGCTGAGGATCTTATTATCGAAGAAACTCTCCGGTACACTGGTGGGAACCGGACAAAGGCAGCAAAGATCCTCGGAATCGGGATAAGAACCCTCAGGAGAAGACTGAACCAACCAAGAGGCCACATTGACCTATAGGCCATACCGGCCTATTTAATCCAGCATCACGACTCACCCGCTGAATGAAGCGAATAAGGGAAATGGTCGAATGAAGCAGGCAGGCCAACATGGCCTATTTATACCGCTCCGAACCTGCTTGTCTTTTTCCAACATGTTGAAATAACGGTATTTTTCAGAACTGGCATGGCCATTGCTTTTTAATAAGAATGGAAAGAAGGAGCCAACATAAAAACATAATCCATATAGATCCCGCCCATACAGGGCGATCATCACAAAAGGAGGTGATTGGTGATGTTAAGGGTTCTTGAAAGAGACTGGAATCCGTGGTATACCTTTGAGAGGATGGAAAGGGAGATGGAGGAGTTCCAGAGGAGAATGGCTCAGTTCTTCGGAGACCTCGATATCTCCGGTACTGCCGGCTATCCTCCAGTGAACCTCTGGCAGAACCATGACGGAGTAGTGCTTCATGCAGAGGTTCCCGGTCTGGAAAAGGAGGATATCGAGATAACCGTGACAGGCAATACTGTGACAATCAAGGGAAGCAGAAGGGCTGAGGCTCTTGAAAAGGATGAGAGGTTCCATCTCCGTGAGAGAAGGACCGGAGACTTCACAAGGACGATCGAATTGCCCTACCAGATTGAGGCAGACAAGGTCGGCGCAAGGCTTCACAATGGTGTACTGGAGATAACTCTTCCACGGGCAGAGGCTGAAAAACCCAGGAAGATCTCCCTTAATTAATCAATGAAAGTAAGGAGGTGACAGCCATGAAAGCCACGCCCCATGAGATAGAGAAAAGGGATACAAGTCCTGTCAGCCAGGCAACTGTAAAGGAAGGAAACGGAAGAACGATTATCCCTGATGTTGACATCATCGAGAAGGCAGATCATTACATTCTGATAGCCGATATGCCTGGTGCAGATGAGAAAACGCTGGATATCACTGTTGAGAAGGACCTGCTCTCAATACGCGGAAGGATGCTCATCACCATTCCCGAAAACCACAGGGCCTTGAAGAGCGAATTCAGGAGCGGCAACTATCAGCGGGCCTTCAGGATCTATGAGGAGATAGATCGTGACGGGATTAAGGCCACCTTCCATAACGGGGTGCTGAAGCTGACAATACCGAAGTCGGAGAATGCCAGGATAAAGAAGATCGCGATCGAGTCAGCATGAGAGAAGTCAGCATCACAAAAAAATCCTGACAAAAGGAGGTGGTGATATGTCAATCAAGGATCTGATTCCGAGCAGGTTTGGAAGGAAGGAGGTTCCCGTAAGGAGGATCGATGACCCCTTCAGGAGCATCTTTGCAGACTTCGACAGGATGTTCGACAGGTTCTTCAGTGACTTCGCCGTGGAGCCCCTTAGCGCGATAAGGGGGTTTTCACCGAGGATCGACCTTGTTGAAAAGGACGACAGGTACGTCCTGACTGCCGAGCTGCCCGGTCTCGATGAAAAGGAGGTAGAGGTTACCCTGAACGACAACCTCCTGACTATAAGGGGCGAAAAGAAGGAGGAAAGGGAAGACAGTTCAGGCTCTTACTATTATGCCGAAAGACGCTACGGCTCCTTTGAAAGGACTGTACCGCTTACTGCAGAGGTGGATGCTGACAAGGTAAAGGCATACTTCAAGAAGGGTCTCCTCACGGTGGAGCTTCCAAAGAGTGAGAGGGTCTTGAAAGAGTCAAGAAAGATAAAGATCTCTTCAGAATAAGAGGCTACCCTGCGGGGGAGGTCCCAGATGAGGGCCTCCCTTATTTTATCCTCAGGGAGGGAGGAGACATGTTTCCCCTGAAAGACACCATACCGGGCAGGGAATTTCCAATAGCAACATGGAGCATCATCATTGTCAATGTAATCGTATTTCTTGTTGAAGAATCACTCCCGAGGGAAACCTTGAAGGAGGTTTTTTACTTCTTTGGAATAGTCCCGGCAAGGTATTCCCACCCTGAATGGTCCATTCTCCTGGGACTGCCCTTTGACAACTACTGGCCCTTTCTTACAAACATCTTCCTCCACGGAAGCTGGATGCACATCATAGGGAACATGTGGTCACTTTATCTCTTTGGTGACAATGTAGAGGACAGGATGGGGCATCTGAGATTCCTCCTCTTCTATCTTCTGAGCGGAATTGCAGCCGGACTGACACACTTCATATTCAATATCGATTCAACCGTTCCGGCCCTGGGAGCCTCAGGTGCAATAGCAGGTGTGATGGGTGCATATTTCATACTCTACCCACACTCGAGGATTATCACACTGATCCCCCTGTTCTTCATCCCCTATTTCATTGAAATCCCGGCCTTTATATACATGATTGTGTGGTTTTCAAGCCAGTTCTTCTCAGGGACTTTTTCTCTGCTGAGCCCTGAAGCCGGTGGCGGAATAGCCTGGTGGGCCCATATCGG
>CAZITN010000057.1:0-9401 GCA_964542175.1 uncultured Thermodesulfovibrio sp.
GACATACTTATGCATGCAGACGATATATAGCATTAACATCTTCAGATCCGCCTGTTCTGAGGAATCAGGCCCATCATGTTGAAGACAAAGATAAAGACCTTAAGGCCCGTAAGAGGGTTGCCGAGGAATTGGGACATGGACGGATCACTATTAGCTCGACATACCTCGGAAGCAGAAGGAGGTAGACGATGAAATTGATGACCATTCATGAATTGAGCGAAATGCTCCAGGTCAAAACTAAAACTCTTTATCAGTGGGCGGAACTGGGGCAGATCCCTTGTATCAAATTAAACGGCGCGCTCAGGTTTGACCTCGATGATATTTTATCTTGGATAAGATCTTGTAAAAAAGAGCCTGATTCAGGCTATAATCCTTTTGTTAGCCACCAGGCCAGGAGTCCCCAAAGGAGGTGTGATTGATGGGACTCTATCGGCGTGGTAAGGTGTGGTGGTACAGCTTCATGTATGAAGGCCACCGATACCAAGGTTCTTTGAAAACTGATAACAAAAGAATAGCTGACAAGCAATATGCCAGGATTGTTGCCGATATTGTTGAGGGGAAACACTTTGGGTTTACCAGGATCACCATGAAAGAGGTTCTTGAGAGGTACATGAATGATGTATCTGCCCTAAAAGCCCCTGCAACTTATACACGTGACCAGCAGATAGTCAATCACTTCTATGAGTTCTTCGGCAACCTTCAGTTGAAACAAGTTACTCCTTCATTGGTCAGCAAGTACAAATCTCAACGACTAAAAAAGGTGTCTCCCACAACTGTAAGAATCGAACTCTCCTTCTTGCGCAGGGTCTTCAACACCGCTATTAACGAATGGGAACTCTGTAAAGAAAATCCAGTTACAAGGATCTTCAAAACCCTGCCGCCTGAAACCAAACGTGTCAGGTTTCTGAAGCCTGATGAGGCTGGAAGGTTGCGTTTCACTCTCCCAGAATGGTTAAGACCTATTGTGATTGTGGCGTGCCAGACGGGTTTGAGGAGAGGCAATATCGTTAATCTTCAGGTCTCACAGGTGGACTTCAGCAACAATCTTATTCTTGTCGGTAAAACGAAGAATGGAGAACCTGTTTGTATCCCCATGACTCAGCTGGTAAGAGAAACCATCCGGGATGTTATAAAGGGCAGGAAGATAATAAGTCCGTATGTCTTTTGTGATGAGGCAGGAGACCCTTACAGCAAAGAGCAAGTCAGTATGGCCTTCAGCAGAGCCGTTAAAAGGGCCGGAATTAAGGACCTGAGGTTTCATGATCTAAGGCATGACTTTGCAACCTCCCTGGTAAGGTCCGGGGTGGATCTCTACAGGGTCCAGAAACTACTTAATCACAAAGACCAGAGGATGACTCAAAGGTATGCCCATCTGCTTATCGAAGACCTTCGGGATGCTGTATCAAAGTTTGATGAGGGTAATACTGCTACAATTTTGTTACAGTCTGAAGAAATCCGGCAAGTTTCCAACGAGTAGTTCTACCGTATCTTATTGTTTTTTAAGCAAAAAAATGGCGGTCCCAACGGGACTCGAACCCGTGTTACCGACGTGAGAGGCCGGTGTCCTAGGCCACTAGACGATGGGACCGCAGGAAGATGGCTGGGGAGGAAGGATTCGAACCCTCACACGCAGATCCAGAGTCTGCTGTCCTGCCATTAGACGACTCCCCAGTCCCAGATATGATAATAATATCGGACCTCTGCTGTCAATCTTGCCCGGTCCTTCAAACCCATCCCCTCCATGGTGTAAAATATCCTTTATGTTCCGGATACTCAACTCAATCAAGACCGCTTCAATTCTGACCTCCCTCCTGATGGTAGTACTCCTTGCAGGTGCTGTAAGTATGCCCTTATCGGAAGAATATGGCTCAATGAATGGGAGCCCCTTGTTCAGCTGGCTCCTGGAAAAGCCGATCTCTCTGACATGGTGGCTCTGGCTCGGAATAGTCCTTCTCCTGTTTACAGTCATTAATACCCTTGTCTGCACCGCTCTGGCAATACTCAGAAAAGGTGAGGGGAAGGACTGGGTGCTCCGGCTCTCTCCCCAGATAATTCATATGGGCTTCTGTTTCATAATGCTTGCCCACCTTCTCAGTAGTTATGCAGGGCTTCATGGATATGTATTCATGCGGGAAGGTGATACTGTCAGGCTGGACAGTCAATCCCGTATAATTCTCTCACAAATAGATTACCGCCTCAACTCGGGATATATTACAGAAATGAGTGCCCATATTGACCTTATAAAGGGTGGTGACCGGAAGAGATATATTATAAGCCCCAACAACCCTGCATTTCACAAAGGATTCGGCATATACATTCAGAGGGTTTCATTCCGGGGAGGACCGGCCGCCCTGATCGAGATCAGCCGGGACCCGGGAGCCCTCTGGGCATTAGGAGGGGGAGTCCTCTTTCTCCTTGGAACCATCGCCCTTACCCTCCGAAAGCTTCAGCTCAGTGAGGTCTGAAGATGTCCTCACAATTAGATCCCTCCATGTCATATCACCAAGACGGAGAGTCTGTGCCTCTTCAACCTCTCTCATCACCTTCTCCACCTCTGTATTCCTGAAAAAGGCCTTTTTTATCCCATGCATCTCCTCTTCAAAGGATCTCACATCCGTGAGGAAGTCTCCAAGCCTGACCGTTTCAGGCTCCCTCCCGGGCATGTAGGATGGCGGGTCCTCACCGTTTGCATAAATATAGCCCCGCTCTTCAAGGAGAGAGACCACCGTCTGGACTGGTTCAACGGGAATACCCAGTTCCTGCACAAGGAGGTCTACGGTCCAGGGTCTCTTGTTCCGGTAGAAATGAAGCCCAACAAGGCAGATTATCTGAAGGGCAAGCCTCTCCTTCAGTCTGTTACTTAGAAAGAGAGAGTCCTTCTTGACATTCAGGAACTGCGGGTACTGGGTATAGAAGGAGATCTCGGCACCTACAAGCAGTATCAGCCAGCTGAGGTAGAGCCAGATCATGAAGAGTATCAGAATGGCAAAACTTGAATATATGGCGGTATATTTCGTGGAGCCAGCAATAAAGGAGGCAAAAGCCCAGCCGGAAGTCTCCCAGAGCACACCTGCCACTATACCGCCTGTCAGGGCAGCACCCGCCTTTACCCGGGTATTAGGGACAAAGAGATATATGAATGTAAAAGCGATACAGACCAGCAGATAGGGCAGCACCTTTCCGGTAATATAAACGGCTGTTCCGAAGGGCTCTATCGCAACCAGCTTCTGGACTATCGTTGTGCTCATTATGGCTGCCGTCATCCCGAGCGCGGAAAATATCAGGACCGGCCCGACAAGTATCACGCTCATGTAATTGCTGAATCTCTGAACTATACTACGGGAACTTCTAACCTTCCATATATGATTGAAGGCAGATTCTATCTTCTGAATAAGGGATACAACTGTATAGATGAGAAAGGCCAGTCCCACTGAACCCAGCACCCCAACCCGTACATTCTCCACAAAACCTATGATCTTTGCTGTGATCTCCACTCCCTTTTCTCCAAGGGGGGCAAAGAAATTGAGCAGGATTGGTTCTATCTGACTATGAACACCGAATGCCTTGAGTACGGAAAAACTGACCGCCAGGAGGGGAACAAGGGAGAGTATGGTGGTATAGACGAGACTCATTGCCCTGAGTGTAAGATCGCCTTCTGTAAACTCCCGGAAGGCAATGAAACAGAGCCTGAGGACCTTAAGAAAAAAGCCCTTCAGCCCGCGAAGTGATGATGGATCTACCTCCCATATAGTCCGGGAGAAGAGAACATGAAGGCCTTTGAATATAGAGGACATATATATATTTTATCACACTTCAATGCCTGAGCTCTGCAAAACCTGCTTCACATAGGCCTTAGCTGCCTCGGCCCCCTCTTCCCTCAGCATCCTTAGTACCTGCCTTGACCCGATAACCTTCAGTATCCGTGCCCTTTCATCTCCGGCAAGACCCGATTGAGCCTTGACTTTCTCCCTGACAATCGACAAAAAATCAACGTACTCTCCAAATTCCTGACCATAGATTTCTTCCATTTCTTCCCGGATGCTTCTTGAAAGGGCAGGACTCACACCTGAAGTGGATATGGCGATGGTCAGAGGCCCCCTTCTTACAACTGACGGTACAATGAAGGAACACAGCTCAGGGATATCAACAACATTGACGGGAATACCCTTCCCATCCCTGAATATGGACCTGTTCAGATCCATATCTGGCGTTGCTGCCACTACAAGAAAGGCCCCCTCAAGATCTGCCTTCCTGTATCCTCTGGGGATATGCTGAATCCTTCCCTCCTCCAGTAGCAGCCGGAGTCCTTCAGTAAGTGAGGGGCTTATCACCTTTACCACAGCATCTGCCTCTAGGAGGGAGAGTGTCTTTCTCTCGGCCACACTCCCTCCTCCCACCACAACGCAAAGTCTGCCGGAAAGGTTAAGGAATACAGGATAGTACTTCACGTCAGAGAGAGGAAAGGGTCTCTTTTGCCTTTATTGCGAGGGGATTTTGGGGAAAGTTACTCACAAGGTCATCAAGATACTTCCTTGCAAGGTCCTTCTTTCCCATCTCCCTGTAGGTCAGTCCGAGCATATAGAGGGCTTCAGGGTATTCCTTTGTCTCGGGAAAACTCCTTATCACTTCAGAAAACCTGCCAGATGCAGCCTTATAAGAGCCTTTCTTGTAATAAAACCTGCCTACAAGCATCTCGTACTCCGCAATAAGGCTCCTGCACTTCTTTATCCGGAGTTTCGCCGCCTCTCTGTATGGGTTGCGTGGGTACTCCCTGAGCAGTTTTTGAAACTCCCGGAGGGCCTTTCTCGCCCCTCCCGCTCCCTTTTTGGGTGAGTCTATCTGCTTGAAATAGACCATCGCGATCTTGTATTGTGCATAGGACGCCTGAGGATGGTCGGGATAGAGCCCTATGAACCGTCTGTATTCATTGATCGCCTCGTCGGGCTTTTCTTCCGCCTCGTAGGACTCACCCAGCTTCAACTGGGCTATGGGTGCGTATTTCTTGGTCAGGTCCCGGTTCTTTACCTCAAAGAGAAGTCTCCTTGCCTCCTCGAACTCCTCGTCCTTCACCAGGGCATCCGCCCTGCTGAGCCATACCTTGGGATCAAACTGTCCTTCACGGATGTCTTTCTTTCCGGCACATCCGAAGAGAAAAAACACTGAAATAAGTATCAGGAATGTCTTTTTCATCACAGATATTTAAGCCTTACCGGATTGAATTAGTCAAGTAACAGGAGCCTGAATTGAGCAATCTATCATAAGCAGGGCAGACGAAGGCGTTTCGTAACCCCATTTGATGCAATGAAGATCAGACAAGAAAGAAGAGGAAGGTTTTTCACCCGACAGGTGGAAGACATGAGGCTGGTGTTTTGAGAATCCGGTATTGCTGAAATGGGGATTACTCACCGCCTCCACCTGCCCCGGAAGGATGTTTTTGATAATGTCAGTATCTGAATCGCTCAATTAAGGAGCAAGAGAGGGTAGAGGGTCGAGACAGGTCAAGATTGAACCCGAGCAACCTGACAACCAATGCACCATCAAGTTAATTTTTTCCCTGATATGATATTCTAAAATATAGACAGAGGTCTGTCCATGAAAAGAAACATTTTCTTCATAGTCGGCATAACAATCATTTTCATCTCCATTGCCCTGCTCTTTTCATCAGTCGGTCTTTACACTGACTGGCTTTTCTTTGAAGGGACCGGTTACAGCGTACTCTTCACCACAACCATCATGGCCAAGTTCAAAAGCGGTCTTGTCTTCTGTATTATCACCCTCCTTTTTATCATCCTCAATGTACTGATTGCAAGGAGGGTGAAGTTCACCTACGGGAAACTCTATCCCTTTTTCGCCGGAATCCCCCAGATGAAAAGGATAGACCCCGACAGGATCGTGGGGTTTCTCTCTTATCCTATCACTGCCCTTATCGCACTTGCGGCATCCGTTTACGGCGGCTCTCTCTGGGAGGACTTCCTCCTCTTCTTCAATTCCATTTCAGGTGGCATAAAAGACCCCCTTTTCAGTAATGACATTTCCCTATACATGTTCAGGCTCCCCTTCATATCCGCTGTCCAGCGTTATCTGGGCTTCCTCATCCTTGTAACAATGGCCTTTGTCGCTGCGATCTATCTCTTCAGGGGAGGAGTAACATATATAGAAGGACTTTTCAGTATTGACAGGCGTGTCAAGCTCCATCTTGCGCTTCTGGGAACTCTTTTCCTGTTTAATCTTGCTTTCAAATTCTACCTTGACCGGTTCGATCTCCTTTTTGCAGAGCACGGTATACTGTATGGAGCTTCCTACACTGATACGCATGCAAGACTTCCTGTGCTTACGGGGATGATAGTGGTATTCGCACTGACAGGGGTGTTCCTGCCATTCACCGTTATAAAACGATCCAGGCTCATGATCTTTGCACCTATAACTATTCTTGTCATTGCATACTTCGTCGGCCTCGGCCTTTATCCCTCGTTTCTTCAGAGCCTCAAGGTTGCACCCAATGAGATCGTCCTTGAGAAGCCCTACATCAAGCATCATATACAATTCTCAAGAATAGGATACGGCCTTGAGAGTATCAGGACAGAACAGTTTCCCCTCAAGGAGGATATCTCATCTGCCGAGATCAAAAAAAATCTCTCCACAATAAATAACATCAGGCTCTGGGATGAGGAACCTCTCTTGAAGACCTATGGTCAGCTCCAGCAGATCAGGACATACTACCGGTTCATAGATGCTGACAACGACCGGTACATGGTAAACGGGAGGTACACCCAGGTGATGCTCTCTCCCCGGGAGCTCTCCTATCAGGATCTCCCGGGCAAATCATGGATCAATGAAAGGCTCGTATTCACCCATGGAATAGGTCTTGCGATGGGACCTGTAAGTGGAATAACGAGGGAGGGCCTCCCCCAGTTCATTATCAAGGACATACCACCTGTCTCTTCCACCTCGGTCCGGATCACGAGGCCGGAGATCTATTTCGGAGAGAACACGAACGATTATGTGATCGTGAACACCAAGGTGAAGGAGTTCAGCTACCCCACACAGGAAGGAAACGTTTATACAACATACAGCGGTAAGGGTGGCGTAGAACTCTCCTCAATCTTCAAAAGGCTCCTTTACGCAATCAGGTTCAGCAGTTTCAAGATTCTTCTCTCTACCGACATAACCGGCAACAGCCGGATCCTCTATTACAGGGACATCCTCCAGCGGGTAAACAAGCTCATGCCCTTCATGCTCTATGATTCAGACCCCTACATGGTTGTAGGGGACGACGGACGGCTCTACTGGATGATTGACGCCTACACCTACAGCAAGCGGCTCCCCTATTCATACCCGATAAAGAGAGGTATCAATTATATAAGGAACCCTGTAAAGGTGGTGATTGACGCCTATGACGGAAGCGTGAACTTCTATCTGGTAGAAAAAGACGAGATCATTGCACGTATATACCAGAGAATATATCCCGGCGTTTTCAAGTCCCTTGAGGAGATGCCGGAGGACTTGAGAAGACACATCCGGTATCCCCGGAGCCTCATCCGGATCCAGGCCCAGATGTTCGCCCTCTTCCATATGACTGATCCGGGAGTATTCTACAACAAGGAAGACCTCTGGGAGATACCTGTATACAAGGGTTCTCCCCTTGATCCCTATTATCTCGTGATGAGACTCCCCGGAGAAGAGCGTGACGAGTTCATCCTGCTGTTGCCCTTCACACCTTCCAAGCGGGACAACCTTGCAGCCTGGATGGCAGCAAGGTGTGACGGAGAAAACTATGGAAAAATCGTTGTCTATACATTCCCCAGAGACCGCCTCGTCTTCGGTCCCCGCCAGATAGACGCTAGGATAGACCAGAACGCCTACATCTCCCAGCAGCTCACTCTCTGGGGACAGCGGGGCTCCGATGTTATAAGGGGAAGCCTTCTCATCATCCCTGTGGAAAGATCACTCATATACGTCCAGCCGCTCTATCTGGTCGCTACTGACAGGGTGGGACTTCCTGAACTTAGGAGGGTGATAATAGCCCACGGGAACAAGGTTGTGATGGAGGAAAACCTTGAGACTGCCCTTTCGTCCCTTTTCAAGACCGGATTCGAACCTCTCTCTGCAAGCGCTCCTGAAGCCCGTAAGGACCTCTCTCTCATGGAAACAGGGCTGAAGGCCCTTGAGGCATTACGGAAGGCAAGGGAGGCCATCAGAAACGAGGACTGGAAGACCTATGGAGAGTATATCAGACGGGCTGAAAGTCTCCTGGAACGGTTCAGTTCAGAGAAGGAATAAATGGATCAGGAAATAAACCCCTATCGGAGTATTTCCTCTGCTTTTTTCATGAGTTCCTCAGCCTTCTTCTCATCTATCGTAAGCTTGACAAGTTTTACCGAACCCTCAACAGCCGCCCTCAGCCCTTCCATGTCATCAGGGGCATCCTCAATCCTGGATACAACCTTCTCAGCCTGATCACCAAGGATCTCCCTGGCAGCCTCTTTCAACCTTGACTTGAGCACAGCCACCCCATCCTCTGAATCAGCAACCGGTTCAATATAGCCTTCATCCAGAAGGCTCTCGATGGCGGAATCAACGTCTGGCATCCCGTAAGCCTTCATCTGTATCTTCTCAAGGGAAGAGTTTCCATCCACAAGGATAAGGACACCCCGCATCCTGACAGAGAGTCCGTATTTCCTTGTCTTTAATTCTTCCTCTCCCTTTTCCGTCCTCAGGAGAACCGGATTGCCTTCAAGCATTATTCGGAGAGTTCCTTTATGATCCTGTAGATAAGCTTGACAGTCATAACCACATAGATCGCGCCGAAGAAGAATATGAAGGCTACTATCAGACGGAGTACAGGTTCAGGAATCACTGAGAAGAAAGGAGTCGTCAGGTAGCCGAGGGTGAAGAACGTCACGAGTACTACCAGGAAATTCCACTTCTTGCCGACCATGCCGCCAGGAACCATCTTTTTCAGATTTACCACAAGGTAGAAACAGTAGAACATCACAAGGACTGCGGCAACACTGATAAAAAAGGTTACATCAAGCTTCATATACGCCCCTCCTCTCCAATATTATTATATTTTTTACGAAATCTATTTCTCTAACACATCATCTGCCCAGCTCAAGGCGGCTGAGACTGTTGGAAACCCAAGAGTACTGGTAAGAAGGATCAGTGCATGATAGACCTCCTCTGGTGAAGCACCGGCCTCAACAGCCCTTTTCGCATGACTGTGAACAGCACCCTCAGAACGGATGGCTGCAGCAGCCGCAAGCTTGAGTAGCTGTGCCGTCTTCTGATCGAGGGGGCCCTGCTCTCCTGCCACCTTCCCAAGATTGGAAACAGCGTCATAATACCGTGGAAACCTCTCCCTGATTGAAATATACTGGCCTGGTAAAGACTTCTCTTCCATT
>CAZITN010000057.1:9501-19107 GCA_964542175.1 uncultured Thermodesulfovibrio sp.
TGGAAACCTCTCCCTGATTGAAATATACTGGCCTGGTAAAGACTTCTCTTCCATTCTTTCCTCCTCCATGGCCTTTTTGGATATCATACAATATATCGGCAATTTTTACAACAGGAATGAAATATTATCCGACCTTACATCGGAGAAGCCCGGCGGCCTCTGCCGCAGGGTATCTTCTTTACGGTATGATTCCGGAGATAACAAAAAGGCAGGGGAAGCTCCGTGAGGGCATTTAGTCGTATCGACCACCCCCTGCCTCTGGAGAGCAATTTATGCAACTGGAAGGTGAACACACCCGAAACTCCCGACAAGCAAAGTCAATCTGCAAAATGAAGATACGAAAGGAGTTTTTTTATTACATTCGCTCGATGTGCATATTCAGGACACAGGCTGCCGTTGGGAAGATCTGTCTGTTTCATGTAAAATAATGGATATGAGATGCTTTTATTTGATATTTATTATCTTCCTCCTTATAACTCCTCACTCTGTCCGGGCCGCTGATATCTCCTACCAGGGCACACATATCCTGACTTACAGCGCCATGAAGAAACTCTCCGACGCCTTCCAGAGAAAGACCGGAATAGAGATCCCTATCCGGGGAGGTGGATGCTCCGACGGAATCGCCTCAGTGATTGATGGAAGGGCATCTATGGGTGGACTCTGTTGCCCACTTCCCAAGAAGTATGAAAAAGAGGATGGTCTGATCCAGCACGCCGTCGGAAGAGATATCAAGGTGGTCGTTGTAAACCAGGAGAATCCGTTGAATAACATTACTCTCAGGGACCTTCAGGCCATCCACAGGGGTGAGATCACCAATTGGAAGGACCTGGGCTGGATAGACAGGCCAATAGCCGTCATCTACCGGAAGCACTGTCTCTGGATGGATGAACCCGTCAGGAGGCTCCTTGATCTGAAATCAGACCTTTCAAACCTTTCACCAAGGGCGATCATCGTAAGAACGGATATGGAACTCCTTGAACATGTCAGCCGCTTCTCCTCTGCCATTGCTATCACAAGCAAGGTCTTTGCAGTAAAGAAGGATATCCGTATCCTGAGAGTAAATGGTGTAAGGCCCACACCCGTGAATGTCCGGCTGTCAAGGTATCCTCTGACCGGCACTCTCTACATCGTGACAAGAGGAAGGCCCCGGGGTGTCACCAAGAGGTTTCTTGACTTTGTTCTCAGCCCTGAAGGGCAGGCGATAATAACCGGAAGCAACCTTTCAGGAGTCAGATGAATTACTGGCAGAGGCTCTCACTTAACAGGAAGATCGTCGCCATCATCGTGCTCACCACATTCACGGCGACCGTAACCATCGTTCCGGCGATCTTTCTCACAATCAGGAAGGGGATGATCCGGCAACAGCAGACCTACCTGACGGGGATAAAAAATCTCGTTGATGGCCTCCTCAGGGACAATCACAGGGCTGTAAGGAACTATGCAGTCCTCTTCAGCAAGGACAGGGCGGTAAAGGACAACCTCTTCTACCACACGGAACTTGCCGGCGAGAGGGTTCATCCGCTGAGGGCGATCAAACACCTTGTTGAGGCCTTTGAGGTCGAGTTCATTGAACTTACCGACAGAAAGGGAGTAGTGGTTGCAAACACCAGTGAGCCATCCCTGTATGATACTGACAGGTCTCAGGACCCTTTCATAAGGGATGCCCTCTCCGGCAGGGTTACAACAGGAGTAAAAAGACTCGATAAGGGCTTCCTTCTTACCGCCTCCTCCCCGATATATTACGATCAGGAACAGCTCATCGGCACCATAACCACAGGCATATATATGGACGACGCCTTTGCACAGAGGATACGGAGCCTGACCGGTGTGGAACTGGCGGTTCTTGATGGCAAGGGAAGAGTGATAGCAGCAAGTCTGCCCGGCCTGAAAAGCATTGGAAAACTCATGCCGGATTCCGGTTTTATGTCTCTTTCAGGGAAGAAATATCTTCTTATCAGGATGCCTGTTCAGAAATCAGGAACTCCAGGCAGAGGGGAACTTTTGATAATGGCGGAAGACAGGCTGCCGGGAATCATCAGGAGCGTTCATCTCACTGTCACAGCCATATTGTTATTCATATCCATACTATCAATAACCGCCACGGTCTTCATTATAAGACGTGTACTGGCCCCTGTTCAGGAACTTGAGAAGGGAGCGGAACTCATAGGGAAGGGGGATTTTCGACACCGGATAGATGTAAAGGCAGGTGATGAGATAGGCAATCTTGCCCGGGTCTTCAACAACATGGCCCGGAACCTTGAGGCCATGAAGGAGATGGAAGAGCGGCTTCAGCACTCTGAAAGGCTCGCCTCCATCGGAAGGTTTACATCAGGAATAGCCCATGAGATGAATAACCCCATCGCCAATATAATAGGGCTCTTGAAACTGGTAAAAAATGAGATCAGGGATGGTACAGTCAAAGAGGACCTGGAGATAGCGATCAGAGAGGCCTCCAGGTGCGGCTCAATCGTGAGGGACCTGCTCCTTTATTCCAGGCAATCCCCCCCAAGGAAGGAATCCCTCAGAATCAATCCCCTCATAGAGGATGTCCTCAAGACCATCAATCAGTCTTTAGACGGCCGGGAGATAGAGATAAGGAAGAGGCTTGATGCCGGGCTTCCTCAAATACTGGCAGACCCCCTTCAGATAGACCAGGTTCTCAGAAACCTGATCCTTAATGCCATCCAGTCGATCGAGGAGTCAGGAGAGGTGAAGGTCGAGACTGGAAGTGAGAATGGATATATTATCATTACTGTCTCTGACTCAGGCTGCGGTATAGACAGGGAAGATCTTGACCGGATATTCTATCCCTTCTACACCACCAAGGGTACCGGTGAGGGAACGGGACTCGGGTTAACGGTGAGTTACGGAATCATCCAGGCCCACGGGGGTGATATTGAGGTCTCAAGCGGAAAGGGAAGGGGAAGCATTTTCAGGGTGAGACTGCCCGTTAAGCCATCCGGGGAAGGGCTGGTATAATAACAGGCGATGGATGAGAGAATCAGGATAATAGCCATAGACGACGAGGAACCGATGCTCCGGATACTCCGGAAGACTCTTGAACCAGAGGGGTTCCGTGTGGAGACCTACCAGAGGCCTGACGAAGCGCTTGGCGACATCAGAAAGGGAGGGGCCGATCTCGTAATCACTGACCTTATGATGCCCGGACTTGACGGTTACCGTGTGCTTGAGGAGACCCTGTCTGCCGACCCTGGAATCATGGTTATCGTCATAACCGCCTTCTCATCAATCGAGTCGGCCGTAAAGGCGATGAAGGCCGGTGCCTATGACTTCATCCCAAAGCCCTTTGACCCCGAACACCTCCTCATCGTTGTGAAGAAGGCTATCCAGAAGAGGGCTCTGGAGAGGGAAAACCTGAATCTCCGCCAGCAACTGGACAGCAGGGACTACCTCTCAGAGATAGTGGGAGTAAGCGGACCCATACGGGAATTGAAGGCCCTGATTGAGAAAGTGAAGGACACGGACGCAAACCTGCTGATTATCGGCGAAAGTGGAGTGGGCAAGGAACTGGTTGCAAGGGCTGTCCATTATGGAAGCAGGAGAAAGGCGGCGTCCTTTGTCCCCATAAACTGTGGAGCCCTGCCTGACAACCTCCTTGAGTCGGAACTCTTTGGATACGAGCGGGGGGCCTTTACCGGCGCACTCTCAAGAAAGAAAGGGCTCCTGGAGATGGCCGCCGGTGGAACGGTCTTTCTGGATGAGGTTGAAAGCATCAGCCCCATGATGCAGGTGAAAATCCTCAGATTCCTCCAGGACAGGAGCTTCATCCGGCTTGGTGGAGAGAACCTGATTGAGGTGGATGTCAGGGTGATAGCCGCAACCAATGAGGATCTGGCTGCCGCAGTGGACGAAGGCAGGTTCCGGAAGGACCTCTATTACAGGCTGAAGGTTATCCCCATCCATGTACCGCCACTGAGGAGTCGGAAAGACGATATCCCGCTTCTTATAAGGCACTTCATCAGAAAATACTCGGCCAAGACCGGAAAGACGATTGAAGGCATCACCGGAGAGGCAGAGAAAATCCTCTCCCGATATCACTGGGAGGGTAATGTAAGGGAACTTGAAAACATTATTGAACGGGCGATAACTCTGACTGATGACAATATGATAAAGCGTGAAGAGATACCTGAAGAGATAATAACCCCGGAGAGCAGGCCGTCCCCTGCTGAATCGCCCTATCCTGTGGAACTCCCTCTTTCCGAACTCGAACACCTCCATATCCGTAAAGTGCTCAAAGAGACGAATGGAAACAAGAGCCGGGCAGCAAGGTTGCTCGGGATAGACTACTCTACTCTTCTCAGAAAACTTAAGGTCATGGACTGCATCTGACCCTCCAGACATTATGGCAAAATACCATAATTATTGAACCCTGCCAGTGCATTCTGCCTTTATACTCATGATTTTTATGCCATCTGAACATTCAGGCTTTTCCAATCTCCATATCCACTGCTTTAAGAGATTCATTCAGATACCTGATATTAAAAAACAATTTTCCACTCACCTCCTTGGCGGCATGGTCTGATCCCTCTATGGCATGGATATTGTTTTCTTTATGCCGGAAAGGAGGTGACGTAATTTAAGAAGTACTGTTTCTGAGAGAAACAGAAAAAAGCGAAGGGAGGTATCTTATGAGAGGCATGAGGTTTCTTGGAATCGGGCTTTCCATTCTGATCGTCCTGACGGTCGGGGTATTCGCCTCAGGTTCCGAAAAGATCGTGATCAACCCTGGCAAACAGCTCCAACTGGGTGGGATAGCCCACGCGATAAAGGCATTTGAAAAAAAGACTGGCATACGGGTTGAGATCCCGAAGGTTGGCGGATGCGGCTACAGTGTTAAAGGAGTGAGCGGGAACAAACTTGACGCCGGAGCGATGTGCTGTCCTGCAAACAAGGAAGAAACCGGACAGAAGGGATTTGCCGACATCGCAGTAGCCAGGGATGCCATCGTCTTTGTGGTGAACAGGAATGTCCCCATAAGCAACCTCAGTACTGAACAACTCCGTGATATCTACCAGGGAAGGATCAAGAACTGGAAGGAAGTCGGAGGCCCCGACGCACCGATCAGGCCCTTTGCCCATATCATGTGCGGGAACCGTGAGGAGGTTATGAGGCAGTATCTCGTAGGGGAGAGAAATTACAAGGCCGGTAAGGTCGGGATAGACAACAGCAACTTCGCCCCATGGGTCACCAATATAAAAGATGAGACCGATGTCTGTAAGACTGTTGCCGCCAACCCTTACAGTATCGCCCCTGTAAGCCGGTCCATGGTGGAGGGTAATGTGAAGGTTATCAGTGTTGATGGAGTAATGCCCACGAACCAGACAATTGCAGACGAATCATATCCCGTTGTCCGTTATCTCCATATTGTGACAAGGGGTTATCCCAGGGGTGCAACAAAGAAGTTCATCGATTTTCTCAGAAGCCCCGAAGGACAGTCCCTCCTTGCAAAGGAAGGCAAAATCGTTCCCCTCCCCTGACGGGAGCAGAAGGATAGCCCCTCCAAACTCCCTGGAGGGGCTATCTGATATTATCAAGATAATCCCTCCCCTCTCCGCTGAAGACTATGAACCACGGGTTATGCAGGTCTTCCTTGTTGTATTGAAGGGGCCTTGCTGTCTCCATCTCAAGCACCCGTCCGCCTGCTGCCTCTACAATGGCCTGTCCTGCGCCGGTATCCCACTCCATCGTTGGCCCATAGCGGGGATAGACATCCGCCAGACCCTCGGCAATCATGCAGAACTTGAGGGAGCTTCCGGCAGGAAGGAACTCCACCTCACGGTAAAGTTCCTTCATCCGTGATATGAACCGGTTCTGCCGTTCGTTTCCATGGGAGCGGCTTACTGCTATCACAATTCTTTCTCTGCTGTCAGTAACCCGGAGTTTCTGGAAGTGTTCAGGGCCATTCCCTGATGAAATAAACTCCCTAACAGCCCGGACATCTCCCCTGAAGGCACCCCTGTCAGGAAGTGAAAAATAGACTACTCCCTTCACGGGGATATGAATCACACCCAGGACCGGCCTCCCACGCTCTATCAATGCTATATTAACGGTAAACTCCCCGTTTCTCTTTATAAACTCCTTTGTTCCGTCAAGGGGATCAACGAGCCAGAAGGCCTGCCAGCCGACCCGTTCCGGGTAGGGGATATCCCTTCCCTCCTCGCTGAGGAACCTTATCCCGCTGTCTTTCCGCTGCAGTGCTGAGGATATCAGGTCATGGGCGCGGCGGTCTGCAAGGGTGAGGGGAGAGTCGTCCGCCTTTCTCTCCACCTCGAATTCACCCTCATAGACATCAAGTATCGCCTCACCGGCACGGAGGGCCGCCTCCAGGGCTGAGTTGAGAAGTTCAATGTAGATTCTACCCTCCGTGCTTCTTCCGGTAGTCCTCAATCGCCTTCTTCAGGGCATCGGCACCCAGGTTCGAACAGTGCATCTTCTGGGGTGGAAGCCCGCCCAGTTTGTCCGAGACATCCTGCTTTGTGATCTTCTCAGCCTCGTCAAGGGTCTTCCCCTTGGCCATCTCCGTTATCATGCTGCTTACGGCTATCGCCGCACCACAGCCGAAGGTCTGAAACTTGATGTCCTCTATCTTTTCATCCTTCACCTTGATGAAGAGTTTCATCACATCCCCGCAGGTGGGGTTCCCCTCGACTCCTATCCCGTCGGCATCGGGAATCTCACCCACATTTCTCGGGTTCATGAAATGATCCATCACTTCTTTGGAATACATGACTCACCTTCCTCCATATCTCCCCACCCTTCCGTAAAGGGTGAGAGTTCTCTCAATCTCTGGATAATCTGAGGAAACTCCTCCAGTGTATAGTCCACCTGCTCATCCGTATTAACGGCACCGAAAGTGAAGACGACCGAACCATGGGCAACATGGGAGGGTATCCCCATGGAGAGCAGAACCGGCGATGCCTTCAGTGCCTTGGAGGTACAGGCCGAACCACTTGCCACATAGATCCCCTTTGCTGCAAGCATCATGAGCATGCTTTCACCCTCGATGAATTCCACGCAGAAGCTTGCATGGCCGGGAAGCCTTTTTTCGGGATGTCCAGTATAATGAACATTATCCACCTTCAGGATGCCATCCTTCAGCCTGTCTCTCAATCTCCTTACATGTTCAATCCGGCCATCGAGTTCGGATATCGTCAGCTCTGCCGCCTTGCCCATGCCAACGATCGCCGGGACATTCTCAGTCCCAGCCCGCCTTCCGCCTTCCTGGATACCTCCGAATATCAGGGGGATAATCCGCTGCCCTTCCTTCACATAGAGGGCACCTGCTCCCTTGGGGCCGTAAAACTGATGGGCAGCAAGGCTCATGAGGTCAACGCCCATCTCCTTGACATCAACAGGGATGTTACCGGCCGAGGCCACGGCATCGGTATGGAAGGAAATTTTCCGCTCTCTGGCTATCTCCGCTATCTCCTTTACCGGCTCGATCGTCCCCACCTCCGGGCTTGCATGAATCACTGATATCATGACGGTCTCATCGGTAATGGCCTTCCTGACCGCCTCTGGCTCTATGTAGCCCTGTCTGTCCGGTGTGAGATATGTGACCGTAAAGCCCAGCTTTTCAAGAAACCTGGCAGAGTTGAGGATGGAGTGGTGCTCCATCCTGGTCACGATTACGTGTTTGCCCTCATACTGGCGGGCCAGGGCGACGCCCCTGAGGGCGAAATTGTTTGCCTCAGCCCCGCTTGAGGTGAAAATGATTTCGTTCGGCTTTGCATTTATGAGTCCGGCCACCTGCTCACGGGCCTTCTCAATCGCCTGCCTCGCGTTCATCCCTAGGGGGTAAATGCTCAGGGGATTTCCGTACTCTTCCCTGAAATAAGGCATCATCGCCTCAAGCACCTCTTCCCTCAGCGGGTTTGTGGCAACGTGGTCAAAATAGCAATCCATAATTGTCTCCTTGAAGTTATTTATCTGATTTTTCCTTGTCAAGACAGTACTTCATGCATCTTTCATAATCCTTCTCCGGGGTGGGGCAGTACTTCCTTGATGTCCTCTTTCTGATGTAGAATTTAAAATGGTCCTCAGCCTCGTCAACACCAAGAAACTCGTTCCCCGTCTTTTCGCACCACTCGGGCACATCCTCAAGGGCACCGTCATAATCGGTCAGCATCTCAAGGATCTGTCCATCCTCAAGTTTTGCCATCATCTCATCCAGCTTCAGAAGGTGCATGGGACACATCATGTAGACGATATCGGTGGTCACGTCTGGCTTTATTCCCTCTTCTACAAACCTTACCTTGTTCATACGACTACCCCTTTCCCGGATTTTGCAACCAGAGTATAATCGTCAAAGGATTTTCCCTTCAGGAGGTCGCCAAGGGTGACCGTATTCAGAAAATCCTCTATCTGTCTTCCAAGGGCCTTCCACAGGAGGTGTGTTACGCAGATCTCAACCCTTACACAGCCCTCCTCAGGATTGAGACAGGAAGTTATGGCCAGGGGGCCTTCAAGTTCGAGGAGGATATCCGAGATGGATATCTCATCAGGCCTCTTTGCAAGGAGATACCCTCCCCCCGGTCCCTTGACACTCCTGATCAGTCCGGCTCTCCTCAGTTTGTTCAGAATCTGTTCGAGATAGTGGATGGAGACATCCTGCTTCTCCGATATCTCCCTGATGTTCACAGGCTTTTCAGGATAACCCCTGGCTATTTCGTACATTGCCCTTACACCGTACTGACCCTTTGTAGATAACCTCAGCATGACTCTATTATAAAATACTTAACTGATTTTGTCAAGTATTTGGACCAAAAGAAGTTCCCCCAATTTCTGATCTGACTTGTTGCTGACATCATTCCGGGGTGGGCTCTGAACCTTTCATTATAAAGCTCCGGTCATGTCTGAGCAAAGGAAGTCTGTTATGGACAGAGCTTTAACAGGCTTGATCAGTTGAATGAAGGGTGTTTTGAGTAGAGAAGTCCGTTCGGTCTCTGCCGAGCCGACACAGGGAAGCGCCTTCTTGAACGAACAGGTGTTGATAATGAAAGTTTCAGACCCCACCCCGGATTACGTTTTTTTTTTGGGGAACTCATTCTGTCCCTGTTTGAGCCTTCTTCTCCCGGCATGATATAATCTGAGCCATCATGAAGGGGAAAAGAGGCTTTGAGGTAGTATCCTATTATAGAGGAAGGGGGATCCGGCTTCCCCGGAGGAGTACGGCCCGATCGGCCGGTTATGATATCGAGGCGGCTGAGGATATCACGATCCCTCCGCTTGGTGTGGGGAAGGTCCCGACTGGCTTAAAGGCATACATGGCGAATGATGAGTACCTGAGCATCCACATCCGAAGTGGCATCTCCTTCAGACACTCCCTCTCCCTGATTAACGATACAGGAATCATTGACTCGGACTATTACAACAATCCAGACAACGAAGGCCACATAATCATCGGGATCATCAATCTTTCCAAAGAACCGGTGACAATCAGGAAGGGGGATCGGGTGGCCCAGGGCATCTTCTCCAAATACCTCACCACTGACGATGACGAGGCATCAGAAGGCAGGAAGGGCGGGTTCGGTTCAACGGGGATTTGAGAATTGGTCCCCTTTCTGATAAGATATTCTGGTCAAG
>CAZITN010000058.1:0-18893 GCA_964542175.1 uncultured Thermodesulfovibrio sp.
ATCAGGCCAGAGATGAGGGCTACTCCCTTGGCGGGATATTCACTGTCTTTGCAACAGGTCTTCCACCCGGTCTGGGCAGCCATATCCAGTGGAACAGGCGGCTTGATGCAAGGCTCGCCCATGCCTTCATGGGGATCCAGGCAATCAAGGGGGTGGAGATCGGAGACGGCTTCATGATGGCCCGGAGACCCGGCAATGAGGTGCTTGATGAGATACTTCCTGAAGACCCTCCCCTGTTCAGGAGAGAGACAAACCATGCCGGTGGAATAGAGGGGGGGATGACAAACGGGATGCCCGTTATCGTGAGGGCTGCAATGAAACCCATCCCCACCCAGAGAAAGCCGCTTAGATCAATCGATATACTGACAGGCGAGACAGTCGAGGCAGCCTATGAGAGGTCTGACGTCTGCGCCGTACCAGCCGCTTCAGTGATAGGCGAGGCCGCTCTTGCCCTTGTGCTTGCCGATGCCTTTCTTGAAAAGTTCGGAGGAGACAGTATCGAGGAGACCAGGAGAAACCTCGTTGGATACATGGATTCCCTTTCGCATCGCTTCCGGGACACCTTTTAGCGATTTTCAGGAACGCATTGATGAAGAACATTGTGCTGACAGGTTTCATGGGAACGGGCAAGTCAACGGTGGGGAAGGAGCTTGCAAGACGGCTCGGGATGACCCTCATCGAGCTTGATTCGGAGATAGAGAAGGCAGAGGGTATGACCATAAGGGAGATCTTCAGCCAGTATGGCGAGGAGTATTTCCGGCAGAAGGAGACAGAGGCGATAAAGAGGCTCTCAGGGGAAAGGGGGCTTGTCATCTCCACAGGCGGAGGCGTTGTCCTGAAGGAAGAGAATATGGATATTCTCCGGAGAGACGGAGTCGTAATCTGCCTCTGGGCAGAGCCTGAGACAGTCCTTGAGAGGACATCAGACACAAGGGAGCGTCCCCTGCTGGATGTTGAAGATCCCCTTGAGAGGATCAGGAAACTTCTTGAATACCGCCGCCCCTTTTATGAACAGGCGGATCACTTTATCAAAACGGACGGTAAGACACCTGTCCAGATAGCAGAGGAAATAATAGAAAAGATCGGGGAGGAATAATCCATGAAGAGAGAACAATGGAAAAGCCAGATCGGGTTTCTCCTGGCCGCCGTAGGCTCAGCCATAGGGCTTGGCAACATCTGGCGGTTCAGTTACATGGCCTACTCCTATGGAGGCGGTGCATTCCTCATACCATACCTTACAGCGCTCTTCACAGCCGGCATCCCTCTGATGATCCTCGAGTTCGCCATAGGACATGAGAGGATAGGCTCCGCTCCCCTTGCGTATGCAAAGATAAGGAGGAACTGGGAGTGGCTCGGCTGGTGGGCGGTACTGTTCGTGATGTTCGGCATAGTGCTCTACTATACAGTGGTGATCGCCTGGTGCCTGAACTACTTTCTCATTGCATTCAACCTGGGCTGGGGTGCCGATCCGAATGCATACTTCTTCCAGGAGTTCCTGGGCATGACGAAATCTGCAGGACAGATCGGGGAGATAAGAAGCCCCATACTTTTCGCACTAATCGTGATCTGGTTCATAAACTGGGCAATCGTCTTCAGGGGGGTGCAGAAGGGGCTTGAACTTGCAAACAAGATATTCATGCCCCTGCTCTTCGTGCTTACTGCCGTTCTGGTGTTCTGGTCCCTCAGTCTGGATGGTGCTGGTGAGGGAATCAGGGCATACCTGAGTCCGGATTTCAGGAAGCTTGCCAACCCCAAGGTCTGGATTGACGCATTCAGCCAGATCTTTTTCACCCTGAGCCTCGGGTTCGGGATCATGATAGCCTATGCAAGTTACCTGCCGGAAAGATCAAACATAACCAGGAATGCCTATCTCACGGCATTCATCAACTGCGGATACTCGCTGTTTGCCGGCTTTGCCGTATTCTCCGTATTAGGGTTCATGGCAAAGGCACAGGGCAAGGCCATATCCGATGTAGTCTCACAGAGTATAGGGCTTGCCTTTGTTGCATATCCAAAGGCATTGAGCATGATGCCAGGGGGCAATCTCTTCGGGGCCATTTTCTTTCTCTGTCTGGTCGTGGCAGGCATTTCATCATCTGTATCAATAATAGAGGCATTCACCTCTGCGCTGATGGACAAATTCGGCCTTAACAGGAAGGCACTGGTAAGTGTACTGTCAGTACTTGGTTTCCTGGGCTCCATTATTTTCACCACCCAGGCTGGACTCATCTGGCTCGACATAGTGGACCATTTTCTGACCAACTATGGTCTGGTGGTGGTGGGTATAGCAGAGTGTATCCTTGCAGGCTGGCTGTTTGACATCACCATATTTCAGAAGCATGTAAACCGGGTCTCCACAGTGAAACTTGGTCGAACCTGGATAATCCTCATAAGGTACTTCGTACCCCTCATCCTCGGCATAATGCTTGCTGGTGCAGTAAAGAATGAGGTTTCAAAGCCCTACGGTGGGTACGGATGGGCCGCTGTGGCATTGATAGGTATCAACTGGGTGGTACTCACGATCCTTGCCGCGGTGGTCATAGCCTCCAGAGCCTGGAAGACAGACCAGCACAGGACCGGCGGTAGAAACAGGACTGAAAAAACCTCCTGACATAAAATGACAACCAGGGAGGCGCTACCCTCCCTGGTTCTTACAGAACTCCATGAACTCCCTGGCCACACGGGGAAGGCTCCGTTTCCTGTGGGTGAGGAAATGAAACTGCCGTCTTATTCTGAGGCCTTCTACATCCACTGCCCTGAGGAGCCCATTACGGATCTCCTCTCTCACCGAGACCTCTGAGAGAAACGATACCCCCAGCCCTGCCTTCACACACTCCTTTACCGCCTCTGTGGAACCGGCAAGAACCGAAACCCTGAGTTCCTCAGGAATTATTCCGGCTCCTCTGAGACCGGCCTCCATGGTCTTTCTGGTGCCTGAGCCCTCTTCACGCATCACGAATGGGAGGCCCTTCAGTGCCAGGGGTGTGATGGGAGATGAAATCCCTGCATCAGGCGAGCAGACGAGTATGAGTTCATCCTCCATGAAGGGGGTAAACCTGAGCCTCCGGTCATCCACTTTTGCCCCTACAACACCCATGACGATCTCATGATTCAGGATCATCTCGATCACATTGTCGGTATCACCAACCACCATCCTGAAGGAAACCCCCTCAACCTCTTTTCTGAATCCTGCCATCAGGTGCGGAAGCAGATAGGTCCCGGGGATGGTGCTTGCACCAACTTCCACCCTCATGTGCATGCCCGGAGAGGAAGACCTGATCCTGTCCGGAATGGATTCGATCTCATCCAGTATTTTTTCTGCCTCCACAAAGAGGTGGTGGGCCTCCTCGGTTGGAATGATGCCCCTGCCGAGCCGGTCGAACAGTTTCATTCCCAGTTCGGCCTCGAGTGTCTTTATGTGCTCGCTTACGGTGGGCTGACTCAGATACAGGTCTTCCGCTGCCCTGGAGAAACTCTTCCTCCTGTAAACAGCCATGAACACCCTGAGATGATGAATATCCATGCGCCACCCCCTTGTGTACAAACCTCGTTAATTCTACCCGGGCACGATCTGTAATGGCAAATGAGGTCTTCATAATTCATTCATTTTTTTGTGTTATAAATCTAATATGAGGTGGAGCATGGTTATTTACAACAGATGGAAGAAGGGACTGCTCTCTGCGATTATCCCCCTGTTTCTTGCCGCCCCTGCCCTGGGGTGGCACGGGGGTAATGTGGTCACACCCTATGGGGACTACTGTCCCATGGCCTCAAGATATGGAGTGATGAAAAGAAAAATGATGAGCATAAACGAGGTCAGAAAGGTACTTCTTCACTACTACCATCACAGAGGATACAGTGTCTGGATAGTCAAGATTGAAGGAAGGTTCCTCAGGATAAATGTACTAAAGGGTAAAAAGATTGTTGATACAATAATTTTCGACCGACAGACCGGAAGACTGCGGTCGGTGTATTAGGAGGAATCATAATGTCAGATTCAGTCAAGAAGGTGGTACTGGCAATTATGATTGCCACAGTGGCAGTTGTGATAATCTCTACACTCAAGGGGCAGTCACCTCAGAGACAGCAGAATACCACACCTCAGCCCCGGGTGCCTGAACACCTGCTCAGGATGGATACTGTAGAACGGGAACTCCTCGCTCTTGTAGAGAAGGAACCGGATAACCGTGACCTTCTCTTTCGTCTTGGCACATTCTATTTCGAGAACAACCGTTTCCATGATGCCATTGATATCTATATGAAAATACTTCGTCTGGATGAGAATGATGTGGAAACCCTTACAGACCTGGGGCTTGCTCTACACTACACCGGCAACTCTGACAGAGGTATAGAATACCTGAAAAAAGCGACCACTCTGTCTCCTGATAACCAGAGGTCATGGTTGAGTCTGGGATTCGTGGCTGGAGCATCCGGACATGTTACTGTGGCAAAACCGGCATTGAAAAAGGCCATAGAACTCAATCCTGATAGCCCCATGGGTAAAGAGGCAGAAAGGATTCTTGGTCTTCTACAAAAACACTAAATCTTTTTTGAACCTTTTTGTAATGATCTGCCACTTAACAGTAGAATGTAATTAAAGACACAGATTTCCATGGTGGTTTGAAAGGGGGTGAAAAGAAGGAAAAGGCATGGCCGCTTTTAGCAACCTTATATTGAAAACCCAGAACAGACCTGGAAGGAGGAAGACCAAATGAAGAGATTCAGTATTCTTGTTTTATTGATTTCAGCACTGTTTGTTTACACTACGGCAGTAGAGGCAGGATGCCTCAGGGTACTATCCCCAAATGGTGGGGAGTCCTGGGAGAAAGGTTCCACTCAGACTATAAGATGGAGCAATACCTGTGGCAAAAATGTAAAGATTATTCTCAGAAAAGATGGTAGCAAGTTCGGTACAATAGCCACGAATATTCCGTCAACCACAACAAGTTACTCCTGGAATGTTGGACAGACGCTTAATGGAAGTGCACCTACAGGGTCAAATTACAAAATCCTCATGAAGACCATGGACAACTCTGACAGGGACGCAAGTGACGCCACCTTCAGTATCACATCATCCTCATCAACACAGCCCAGAATTCCCAGAATTCCACCTCTGAAGGCCTACAGGAAGTTCGTTCCGCCGAACGATCCGGTAATCAGAAAGCCCATACAGCCGGAGCCGGATCCCGTGCCACCAACCGGTTTAAAGCAACCAGGACCTGAACAGCAGATTCAACAGCCGGCAGTAAAATAACCAGAATACATCTCTATGAATGGACCAGGCCCCCTGCGTTCTGATGCGGGGGGCCTCATTTATGAGATAGATCATATTCCTGATATAATGTAATGTGTTAACATTAGGTATGAGCAACTTCAAGGAAGGATGTCCGGGTATGTTAAGCGATGCGCAATGTTCTATGTAAAAAATGAGTATTCTTGATTCTGGATTTCGTTTGACCTGTTCAAATCTGTTTTGATTTTTGTATAACTTTCATGTAGATTCATGGACTGACCAATATTGACTATTATATATTATTCTAAGATGGGAGATAGAGCCGAAATAATCATACCCTTCTGCAGACTATCCTGATCGTGTCTATATTATCCATATCGCCGGGCTGGAAATTCATCTCCTGGACCTCACAGAGTGCGTTATCCAGGAAGGAAAGGGTAATACAGTCACTGAACTCAAGCTCGGCATGGTCCAGGAAGACCTCGAAGTCATATATCCAGTGCCTGTCCTTGTACTTGGAAAGGTAGAAGTCCCTCAGGCTGGCTGCAAGGGCAGCCGAAGTGATGAAGTCGAACATGAAGAGCTCTGGCCGCTCCCTTTCGCCGTAATTGGCAATTGAAGTGGCATCCGATGCCTTTGAAATACCTTTGTATGAGTCATCACCCCTACCCGACAAAGACCAGTCCCTGTCATAGAGCACCTGTATGTTATTGATGATATCCTCCAGGGGGGTCTGCCTTCTCCGGATTACCCTCCTCCCATCCCGCCTGAGCCTGCAGGCCGGAATCGTTTTATCTGATGCAGGGGTATCGGGCCTGTAGATCAGCCTGGCCGTCCCGTTTGATACCTTGAAGTATGAGCGGCACTGGAATGCAAGATATTGGAGCCAGTCTATGGCCCGGCGATACTCTGTGATTGCACCATTAAAGGAAAAGCCGTTATCAGAACCGGTGAACCCTCCGGTCCAGCCTGCCCTTGATAGGATGTCCTGAAATACTGCAGTGGGTGAGCCTGACGCACCAGTGATATCAACATATATCTCATTTGCCAGGAGGGTCCCTGCAGACTGATTCCCAATAAGAGATACCGTACCGGTCTTTGAGACCTGACCTGACCGGTCAACGGTCCCTGACTTGGAGGCAGCACCGGTCTTTGATGCCGTGCCGCTCTTGGTTGCAGCCCCTACTTTTGATGCTGTCCCCGTTTTTGATGCGGTGCCGGACTTGGAGAGAGCCGGCACAATAGTGCCGTGCTGGGATGCGCTGTCGAGAGTGACTGTCCATGAGCCCCAGTCTGAGATCGTGCCGTACTTCGTATATGTGAATATGGTCTGGCTGCCTGTTTTGCAGGTTGTGTCTGTGATTATCATCGGCGATGCCGCTGACTGGTGCCAGCCGTTTGAGTCTATCCTTCCTATCTCTACTCCCTCAACCTTGAAGACCAGATAGCCTCCGCCGGTGGGGGGCGTTGCAACATTGCCAGTAAAGTTATACTCCCGCCAGATCTGGTCATAGTTGCTGCAATTCCGGGGCATTGAGGGGAAATACACCGATTTTGATCCATGGCTTGCATCTGTCTGCTGTACAGGGGGGCCCGTGCATAGGCGCATCTCTTCGCTTTCAACATCCGTGGAAAAGGCAATATCCTCAGTAACATCAATAGTGTCGTCAACAGCGATCGTGTCGTCAACAATAATGGTGTCAGAGACATCAATGGTATCATTCACGGCTATGGAATCCACTATGGCCAGGGCATCATCAACATCTATACCGTCCTGGACCATGAGATCCACGGCCTGCCTGACGGTTATGTAAGCAGGCATCTGGACACAGAGATTGCCATTCAGCGTCGTGATGGTTGCAAGGGATGTGACATCAAGGAAGATCCCCTCACGGAGTTTCCCGTAAACCTTCGATATGCTCCCTGACTCCGCCGCCAGGTATTTGTAACTACCCCTCACCTCCCAGACCGAGGCCCCCATCTGGTGTGAGGTGGCCACCGTGGAGGAGTAACCCCTCGTTACGCCGGTCAGCTGGTTGCCGCTCTTTCCGGTGTAGTGTATCTGCTCATCATCAATCTGTACAGTGCCGGACGATGGCAGATTATCCGGCTCGGATACTTCGATGTTTGTATCGGTAGATGTTATGCCCGAGCGGAGGGTGGTCACCCCCCCGGCCTCCACTTCAAGGCAGCGGAGTTTTTTCACGGCCCCGTAAACTATAGGGATCACCCTTCCCACATCCGAGGGGTTCGCATCGGGGTAATCATCCACAGTTACCTTTGTGCCTATGTATTTCTGTAGCCTCTCTGCCTCATCCTGTATCGTGAGGGTAATCATTGTATCGTCCTCAAACACATAGTTCCTGACATACCCTCGGAACATTATCTGTGGGGGGTCCGCCAGGCCGTGAAACCAGAGATAAAGTTCTGCAGGGTCCTTCTCGGGGATGTTGTTTTTCAGGTAGTATTCAAGATTTTGAGCCTCGGCCTGGTCATTGATACACCGGACGACGAGATCGGCGGTCTTCATCTCGTTGATAGAGCCGGTAATGCCCTCGGTGATACTTCCCCAGTCGGAGACCCATGCCTTTGTGCTGACAGACCAGGGTGTTATCTGGTAGGCATTATCTGAGAGATACAGGGTGTTGCCACCTATGGTGAGCTTGAGAATCCATGTAGGGGAGACACCCGACTTCAAATTTTTCTCAGCCTCAAAACTTGCCGGGAAAGTCTTCATAGTGTTTCGTCCTCCACCAGGCTGATTTCAAAATCATGCTTGCCTGCCCCCACCTCAGTTGTCTCAAAATCCCCGTCAAGCCTGACGGAGTGATACACGCCCTCATGGTCAACGTATGTAAACCTCTCCTCTCTCCTTACGGCCTCGATCATGGTGAGCAGAGAGTCCCTCGTGGCAGTATCCACCCTCCGGAATGTGAGCCTGAAACGCTTCCGCCTGATCTGCGACTTGGTATATACATACCTTGAGCCCCCGGCGTCCAGACCGCCGGGCTGAAATTGCGTGATGTTAACAGGGAAGGGCCGGACGGGCCTCTTTGCTATCTGGATAACACCACCGGAGAAAATAAAGACCGTTGTACCAGAGCCGATGTCATAGTAGGTTGCCACAGGTATTATCCGGCCGGCCTCTACAAGCCGGACTATCTCTATTGTGACAGTGTGGTCAGACTGCATGAAACCAAGGGATTCAACGCCTGATACCGCATCCTTTTCTATCTTCAGGCCTTCATCCGCCGGAAGTGTGGCATCTCTTGAGACCGGAGAGATTGTCTCAACCATCATAACGAGATCCCGGGCGAACATCCCGGGGACATATACGGGCAGGGAGGAATCATAATCAATCTCACTGAGTATTTCTGGCTTCATAAGTCCATCTTTTGACATGTATGATTTTGCCTCCACGGGAAGCACATGGTCAGTTGTAATCAGGGGCTGGGTGTAGGTTATCTCAAGGATAGGCCTTAACGTGGTATCAACATCATACTCAGAGGAATAAAAATAACTCCTGTATTCCGTTGATTCGCCTTCAACAGAGTCTCTCAGGAGAAAATGGGCCACCTTGTTGGTGTTCGACTGGGCATACTGGACCAGGGCGGTCACATCAAAACTCATCCAGTTGTTATCCGCCGGCACCGTTGCAGATGACTTATCTGTCTGTGTGTAGTCGCCGCCTGCCGCTGTCCAGGCATTTGTACCATCATAGGTATTCCAGGTAACGCCCATCTCAATCCAGTCCGTCCTGGTAAGCCTGCAGGCCCAGTAAGTGCGTCCCGTTGTGCCTGCCACCTCGGAGTATTTATATATCTTCAGATAGGCCTGGGTGATGGTGGCATCGGCAGGAAGAGAGGAAAAATCAAAGGAGAGCAAGGTGCGGTAGTTGTTCTTTTTTGAGCGCACTTGTAACCCCGTAGACCCACCAAAGTTAGATGTCGGGTTACCCTCACGGATTAAGGAATCCACCACCCCGGAGGCCTGGATCTTGAGCACGCCCATTCAGAGCACCCCTCTTATGTGGAGTATCCGCTCTCTCTGAGCGTATAGGTGGTCTTCATGGCAGAGTCAGTGCTTGACAGGGTAAGTTCAAGCCAGACCCCCTGGGCCGCCCCAGGGGAATGGTTCTGTGAGTTGGCCACATTCTTTGCCGTGGAGTCAAAGGTATATCCCGAAGGGGCCACCTGCCGGTTGTTCCCGGCACCATTTGAGTCGTTGCCGTCAAGGCTGCTTTCAAGGGCAAAGGCGATCTTTCCGGATGGGTCGGACTGTTCCGATATCTGCGCTGACGTAAGAGCAAGGGTGGCATGGGTATTCTTGAAGAATATCTTCTCATAGTACTTTCTTGTGCCCGAGGCCGGTGCGGCGGCGTTATAAAAGAGCCGCCTCACTTCGAGCACGCCGGGCTCAAAGGTGATGAGGTTGTCCCCCGGACCCTGTTCCCGGATCGTGACGGTCCCTGTTGCCGATCCTGAGAGGACGGCCTTGAGTATCCTCTCAAAGGTAGTGGTGAACTGGACCCAGGTTGTGCCGTTAAGGGTCTTTGATTCGGAGACTATCGCACCGGAGGAGTCCCTTCCGGTAACGGTTACTGTCTGGGTGGTATCGCCTGAATTGTCTGACGATACCTCTATGGTGCCTGTCGGGTCTATGTCTGTAAACTCAACCTTCTTGGTTGTGTCTATGGCGCCTCCGATATTGGTTACAGTATCGTCGTCGGCCATTACCTGTGAGCCATATACCTTGATATCAGATGCGGCTATGCTCATCCTACACCTCCTCTGTCAATATTAATTGGACCCTGTATCTTTCAAAGGCAACCTCTTCGTAAGACAGCTCCTGGCTTCCGAGCCTGACCGTGTGCGTGTTGCCTGCAGGATCATAATATGTAAAGGTCTCCTCCCTGAATTTGATCACGTTTTTTACGAAGTCGAGCAGGCTGTCAAGGTCGGCCTTGCTCATCAGGGGCCAGTCGAGCAGATATACACGGTCCATAACCCCGGGGGCGTCGGGGAAGATATCAGCGCCCGTTGAGATGTCCCATGCCGTATAGAGCCTTCTTCCCTCGGTGTAGGGTCTTTGAGGGTTGCGGCTGAATGTGACCGAGCCGCCCGGATGCTCAAACCTGACCGCTGACATTCCGCTTGCAGGCAACTATGATGATGCCCCTGCCGCCTTCCTCGTCGCTTACGTCGTCTGTGTTCAGTTCGTGCGCGAGCGTGCTGATCGCCTTCAGAAGCCTTTTCCTGTCAGGGCATTTCTCTGCCCTCACGCATACCACACACCTGTTCATGTCAAGTGTCCACATTTACTGTATCCTCCATTGCTCCCCCACCTCCCGGAGTTTCCGGAAGAGCTTTTTCGCTATCAGTTCCAGCTCGTAGTCACTCTCCGGCAGTTTCCGGGCATTGGGAAGGTTGATGTGTATATTTGCATTGCCCATGTTTCCCATAAGGGGCTGTCTCTGGCTGTCATTCTGATACATCCTATCCATGTAGGGCATCAGCGGCAGTCTTGACCGGGAGAGCGGGCCGCCGCCCCCGACAGGCATGAGCCCGAAATCCATCACACCGTAGTCCCCTCCAGGCCCCGGCGGCAGTGACGGAACCGGCCGGACTGCCTGAGGCGGCGCATAGGGGCGCTGGATATCGCCCTGCCAGGGATATCCATAGGTCCCGGGGACCATCGAGCCGGAGCCGTGAGTGTATTCCTCGGCTGCAGACGGGCCTGCATGTCCGCCTCCGCCCATGCTCCCGGGCTTTGCAAATGTCTTATGGACCTTCTCCGCCTCTTCAGCAGCGCTCTTCATGCTGTCTGCCGCACTCTCGGCACCGTCCATGATCTTCTCCATCACTGACAGTATCTGCATGGCAGCCTGCATGGACCGGTCTGTCTCAGTGCTTACGCCAAAGGGGCTCAGGTCCTCCATCTTCTGCATGTAATCAAGCCAGTCTTTCAGGTCCTTGTATAGTGACAACTGCTGTGAGGCAGAGGCACCCTCAAAGTCCGCAAACTTGAAGAAATACTCAGTCCAGTAATCCCCAACGTCTGTGAGTTCCTTGATGATGTCCCTGAGTTTTTCCGAGAGGGGCTTCTTCTCAGAGGCCTCGCCGTAGAACTTCATCACGTGCTCTCCCTCCGAGGGAAGCTCGTCCATGGCGGATCTGATCTCCGCAAGTTTCTCCATCAGGGGTTTTTCCGACGACGCCTTCCCTGTATGCACGAAGACCACCTTCTTGTACGTCACATCGGGGATGGAGTCGAGGGCGGCCTTTACCTGGTTGACGGCCTCCATGGCCCCGGAGGTGTCTATATTAAGCACCCTCTGCTCTGAGAGTTGCTCATCAAGGTGTACGATCTCCTCCCTGTAATGGCCTATCATTTCCTCCGCCTTTGACATAGCTGTCTCTATCTGTCTTACCCACTCCTCTGTTTTTTGTATCTCGGTCTCCTTTGCCTCTGCCATTGCCTGGTATTCCCCTTCTATGGCATCAGCGGCTTTGCCCACCTTCTGCAGGGCGGTTGCGACAGCCTCTTCCTTGGAGACAATCACATCGTTACCTTCCTTAACCTCATGTGCCGTCTGGGCTACCTCCTGTTGATATTCCTGCAATGCCCTGATCTTTGCCTCACCGGAAAGCATCATGGCTGCCTGGTACTTCTCTTCCAGACGCTCCTGGGTGGCATAGTATGCCTCAGAGGCGGTCATCAACTGCCTCCTCAGGTTGAACTCTATATCTGCCGACTGCCGCCTGGCCGCCATCCAGGCATTCTCTATATTGACCAGTTCCTGCTCCTTGGCCTTCATCTGGTTAATCGCCTGCGCATGTAACTGCTGTAGGCTCTGGTAGTATTGCGTCCAGGCGTTCAGCCTCTCGTTTGCCAGGGCCTGCTCCGCCTGAAGAAGGGCAATTTCCTGTTTCCTTATCTCCTCCGTACCTGCCCCTGCCTCTTTCATCGCAGATATCACCTCTTTAATGCCTGTGATCTGTCTGGTATAGACTGCATCGACCACACTGAGATATCCTTCCAGCGCACCACGCATCCCCTCAATCCCGGACTTCTGTGCCCTGAGAGCCTCGGAGAATCCGCTCTTTGCAAACCTGAGCCCTTCTCTGCCTGCAGACCTGATAACATCAGATATCTGCTCCAGCGCCCTAATAGTATCCTCAACGCTCTGCTTGACCCTCCTCTGTGCCGCTTCTTCCTCCTCCTTCCGCCTTACCCACCTCCTGCTGGCCTCATCAAAAACAACCTCTCCGTTTTTCACTGCCTGGTTGAACTTCTTCATTGCATCAACACCTGTAAACCCTAATTCTTCAAGTTTCTTTTTATATTTGTCAGCGCGTGTTTCTGCATATTCTGCCTGAGCCGCATTCCATCTCAGGGTTTCATTCAATCTGTTCAGACCGGTGATATCTATTCCTGTCAGTGAGTAAACAAGCCTGTCTATCCCCTCACCAGCCTTCTTGCCTGCGTAATATGCCGCTCCGGCAGCAATGGCAATCAATCCGATCGGATTTGCTGAAAGGGCAGTATCAAGCGCCACAAAAGAGGCAGTAAGCCCTTTGACTGCCGCACTAACCGCTCCTATCGCCGCAGGCAGTTGAGCTGCTCCAATCACTGTGAATCCTGCTGCCACCGGCATTATTGCATCCGAAAGGGCATGAAAGGCAGCTGCACCCACAGAGCCCAGCGTTTTAAATGTTTTCAATACCGTATCCAATGCTTCTGATATCCCCTCCGCCCACTGCTTTACTCTCCCTGAATTGAAGGCATCCACCATCCAGTCACGAACATCCTTCAAGGCGGATTTTAGACTGTCAAATGCCCCGGCATTGGCTATCTCAGTCAGGAAGTCCCTCCAGAGGCTTTTAACCTCCTCCCACAATCCCTGCCACTTGGAGGACATCTTCTCCATCTGCCCTCCAAACCTCTCTCCCAGCCCCTCAAGCAGCGCATTAATCGCAGTTTGTGCATCTATACCGGCATTGCCGATATTGCTCACTTCCGCTGCAGTAAGGTGAAGTTTATCTTTCAGTATCTCGTATGCCGGTACACCTTGCTCTGCAAGCTGCATCAGTTCCTCAGCAGAGACGCGGCCCTTTGTGGCTATCTGCCCAAGTGCCCTGGCAATACCCATCATCTTATCCGCCCCGCCACCCAGGGCACTGGTGGTATCTCCGAGTATCCTCATCGTCTCGATGTTCGGCTCAAGCCCGTAGGACTTCATCATTATAAAAGACTGTACCACCTGATCTATCTGAAATGGGGTCTTCCGGGCAAACTCATTGAGTTCCGCAAATGCCCTGTTGGCTGCCTGCTGTGAGCCCAGGAGGGTCTCAAGGGTAGTTTTGTATTGCTCGTTTGCAGAGGCTACAGAGATGAACCCATTTGCAAGGTCAACGATTGCATTCTTTGCTGTGATGATTGCAGATTTAACCGCCTCAAATCCCAGAAGTCCCTTGAAGAAGTCCATTGCCCTGCCCTTTGCTATCTCACAGGCGTGGCCGAACCCCCGGACTGAAGAGGCGCTCTTTCTGCTGTCTGCATCGACTCTGTCAAAGGCACTCCTTGCCCCTTCCTCCACGGCTCTAAAAACCCTGGTGGCTCCGTCCTCTGCACTTATCTGTATCTTTACTTCTGCCATAATTTCTGTTATACTTTAAATATGGAACTACTAAAGATACTTCTCTGGGGCGCAAGGGTATATGTCGCCACTTTACTTCTCCTGGCAGGCCCTCTCATCGCATTAGTTGACCTGAAAACTGGATTCATCATTTTCACCCTGGGGCTGTTCTTTGGTAGAAAGATTTTTTAATTCCTCCTCAACCACAGAAAGCAACTCAAGATCATCCAGGGTAGCACTGTACATCCTCAACACCACCTCAGCAGGCACAAGCCCGGAGAGGGCCTGTATCTTCTTTCTGATCTCAATGATCCTCGCTTCATCAGGGCTAAGTTGGGGGATGATGCAGCCCCTTTCAGTCTGACAGTCAGGGGCCACCTCATCCACCTCGTATATCTCACGGCAGGTCTCACAACTCACTCCAGGGTAGTCTGCCCTTGCCCTGATGAAGCTCCGGAGTTTTTTTCCTTCTGTTTCCTCTCTTCCTCAACAAGAGTCTCCAGATCAATACATATATCATTGACAAATCTGGCAAACTCAACCCACTTCCGCATCAGGAAGTCGCAGTTCTCAGGGCTGTATGGGTATGGCTCTCCGTTCATCGTAAGCCCTTTCCAGTCCTTCACAGCATTCCTGCCGAGGAGTTCATCCGCCTTAATAGGATCAAACTGTTCTTCCTTCTGATGCTTCCGGTCCCAGGTGATCCGGGTTGCCTTACGGCGGATCTGCTGGAGGACCTCCCGGGGAACATACTGGATCAGGACCTCTGCATCATCGCCAAAAGGCACCCAGACCTGAAAGTCTTCTCTTTGAAGTCCGCCTATCTCCATATCTCCTCCTTATGCAAGTACATCTGTTGTCATACGGTTTATCACGCTGATCTCAAAGGGCTTTGTAACAGTCATACCCGTGGGGGCTGAACTTGCGCCAAGCACGTTGAATTCAAGAGGGTGCTTGATGATCCCCGGCTCCACAGGCGCCTCAACCGATGCAAGTTTTAGGTGCGGAAACTCGACCTTGAACTGCCTGTCGTAAGGTGTCTCGATGGTTTTTCCTGTAAAGGTGATATCCGCCTTCTTTGGGGTCTCATTGTCCCAGTCTGTGAAGTAGGCATCAGATGTGTACCGTGGAAACTCAAGGGTGAGCTTCATCTCCGGAAGCCCGTCGTTTGTGGGCTCGTCGATGATATCAAACGACCCGCCTGCCCCGTACACGCCGGACATCTTCCGCTTGAATGTGAGCGTGAATTTATTCGGGTATATCACATCACCGCTTCCCAGGGCTGCCGCTGACTGGTCATTCATCCTGAACACGCCCTGGTTGAAGAGCACCCTGTTGCCGGTCTCGAAATAGGTCACGTTATTGAACGATGTCAGGTCGTTGGTAGAACTGTTTGTTGTCATGTTAGAGGCAATCAGGTGAAAGGTGATCTTGAGCGGCCTTCCCACCTCGCCCTCAATTGTGAACCCGGCGACCTTGATGGTTGTGTACTCCTCCACGTTGATCTTTTTCCACAGTGCCAGAGTGGCAAAGATGCCGTCTATGTTCTCGGCAAGGGAGAAGGTCTGTGCGTATGCCGCAGTAGTCCCCTGCTGTGTCGGGGCTCCTCCGGTCGAGCCCATTGCAAGCGCTACAAGGAGATCGAGGGAATCATACCTCAAATATGCCGGCATGTCTCCCTCTGCCTTTACCTCGCCCGTGTCCGAGTCCTGGGGGAAGTAAAACCCCAGGGAGTCGTCAACGTAATCCTCCCTGGACTTTTTTAGAGACGGAGGCAGAATCAATACCCCGTCGTTTGCACCGCAGGCCACCGCCGTTGCCCAGGTTGCCGCCTTTTTTACCGCAGCCTTTACCTCAAGTCCGCTTACTCCTGGCATGCTTTATTCCTCCTTTCCGTTTTTGCGTTTATTGCGTTGATTGCGTTTGTCGCGTTCATCGGGTTCATAGCGCTCGAATATCTCATCCCCGAAGTCAGCCTCATCAATCTCAAGCACCTGCCCCTCCTCGAGGGGGCCGTATTTTGGATGAACCGTGTTACCTATCTTTGATCTCACTTTTATCACAGCCATATCTCCTCCTCTATTGAGATATCAACTCCCGTACCGGGAGCACCAATTCGCAGTAATGACAGAGCACCGGGCCGAAGGTTCTCACATCGGCCACCTGAAGGCTCACAGGCCCAGCCCACTCGGCATTCTCATCAAGGGTGAAGTTGAATCTGAAGGCATCACGGATATCCTCAATCAAAGAATGAAATGATTTCTCTGACGCATCGCTGTCGGATAGCCCCATATACCCTCTGACTATATACCTATGTTCTGTTACTTCTTCAGCATTGTCGTCATACTTTGCCTCTGCAGAAACCCTGCTTATCTCCCAGCCAAGTATCCGGCCTGAAGAGTCTTTGAAAAGGTTGATGAACTGTCCCCAGTCTGCAGCCCAGCGCTCATAATCGTAAACTCTCCCGATACCCGGGACTGAGGAGACTATTTCATAAATTTTCTGCCTTATTGTTGATTCACTCATTCAACTCCCTCACTATCTGATAACCGGCCTTTTCAAATATCTTTTGAATTTTATTTTCCTTTGCCTCCAGTGCTTTTTTAAACATGTACTGCCCTTTCGTCCCTCTTTTGGCGATTGACCTGGCAATCATAAAAGCTACCTGCCTGGACTGTTTCTCGTCCTCTATCTTGAGCTTCCGCTTCACCCATAACTGAATGGGGCCTGTTGGTGGAAAGTGCGGTTTCGTCCCTTTTTCAACGGCCTCGGCATACTCGCTGACCGATGCAACTATTCCCTTCACGACCGGGGTTCCCTTTCCCTTAATCTCCGTCTGTATTGATCCCAGCAAACCTCCCTCTGCACCTAAGACGCCTACAGGGGTCCTTTCCTTCACTTCTCTCTGGAGCAGCATCAGTGTTGATTCCATTGCGGCATCAAGTTCCTTCTGCATTATCTCCGGGGCCTTTCCCTCAAAGATCGCCCCCTGTTTCTTGATCTCAAGCTTCAGCTCCATCAGCGCCACCTCCTCGGATGAGTAAGCCTGTCTCCACCCCAGGGATATCCCCGGTCCATGTCCTTTGTCACCGAGGCGGGCGGGGCAGTGTCTATCTCTTTAATCCCCAAGTGACTCAGATACAGTTCCCTCAACCGCTTTGCCCTTGCAGCAAACTCCTGGGCCTTGGTCCTGTAATTGACAGAGTCCGCTCCGATTGTCGGGTCCCCGGTCTGTGCATAGGCATTAGCCAGCATCTCACAACATAATGCCCCTGCAAGGCAGGCCACTGCATCAATGTCAGCATCAGGCACCGTGGTCTCTGTATGCAAGAGCGTAAACCTCACCCTGAAGGTCTCTGTCGTCTCAGGGGCCGCGCTCAGGAGCCTGAGATACTTTCCAGTTGGTGTATCATATATCTCCCAGTCGTCATCATCAATAAGTGTCCTGGGGGTATCTCCGACCGGATATTCAATCTCTTTAACTACTGAGAAGCCTTCCTCCCATCCTGTGGGCAGATTGTACTCATGGGTGCCGTTGCCAGTGATATCCTCTGCCGTCACCCGGGGCCGGTGCTTTGAGTACCGCCTCAGAGCCTCTGTGATACTCTGGTTGTAATCGTCAGGGTCCGTCAGCTTTCCTGCCGTGTCCTTGACTTTTGCCTTTACCAGGTCGATAAGACCACTCTGTTCAGGCTGTCCTGTTACGCTCATGTTGATATCTCCACTGTTGAGGGCCTGTACTCGCCCTGTTTATAGAAAACGATGACATAAGTCTGCCCGCTGTCCAGGTAAATCGGCCACTGCCAGCGGCCGTCCACGCTGGTCTTTGACCTTGCCTTTACATAGGATTCTCCCCTGCGGCCGGCGTCATAATCTGTTTTCAAGTAGGCCTTGATGGTGGCATTATCAATACCCTGTCCGTTGTATTCGTACCGGAGGGCATCAGTGGATCCATAGTCATGATCCACCGCTACATCCCCTGAGCCCTGTGTAGTGCTAAGTATTCCGTAACTGTCCGCCTCCACATTTGCCACCACATTAAGCACCCTTTCACCAGGGTCTGCGCCGGCAGCCGTCGCACGGACGACCAGGTCTCCGAGGGTGTCTGTGTCAGAGGCTGATAGCGCTATGCTGTACCAGCCGTTACCCCGCTCCGTTACGGTCGGGGAGATCGACGAAAAGGCCCCGCCGTCTTTGGAAATCTCTACAGAGAGCGCAAGGCCCGTTTTGCCGCTTATATGGTCGGAGGAGTCTGCCATGAAGACCATGACATTAACGGCTGTTGACTGTTTTACCTCACGCACCTACACACCTCCTGCATTGATAAGGCGGCTCCTTGATATGCCGCTGATGCCGCCTGCGTTTACCACCCTCGCACGGCTTACGCCCTGAAAACCCTCCTCCAGACCCTGCACTCACAAAATAGCCGTATATCAATCTTTGCTGAGTCAATGCAGAAGCATAAGATTGGTAAGTCTTATTGCTATCTAAACCTACAGCATTAAACCCATTAAAAATATATTGACGGTCATACCCACCACTTGACCCCTTCATCCTCAGCCCCATATATGAATTACCGTTGCCGGTATCCACCCCGTCGATAATCACACCCGTAGCATTAGCGGGAATATCCGGGTCTGAAGACCTGTCAAAATCTTCCCATGTATAGGCCAAGGTATGCGGAGCGGACTTTGCAGTTATGAATGCAAGTCCCTCAGCAATATATCCGATGAGACAGCACCAATTAACCCAGGATGCAATATCAACAGCGGCCTGAAAAACTCTGTTACTGTCAAGTGGCACAATAACTCCGAAGTGCTGATTGTTATAGTAGGGGATATTACTTTCAGAGCTTCCTTTCGGCCGGAATCGGATATCTGCGTTTTTACTCGCCATACATACCGTCAGGACCGCAAACTTAGCTCCTGACGGTATTTCAGCTGAACAGTCTATGTCGTAAAAAACCTGGCACATCTCAAGAATTTGTGCAAGAAAGAGGGTCAAAAGAGTTGAAAAGCACGT
>CAZITN010000059.1:0-18650 GCA_964542175.1 uncultured Thermodesulfovibrio sp.
CCTCAGAATCGTAAGTAATTCTCATCTTAAACCTCCTTTCTCAATAAAAATAGGTATATACGGTAATCACTACAATTTCATTCTCTTCTTCAACACCTGTATTTTTTCATCACATCTTTGTAAGGAACGCTTTCCACCTTGCCTGATTTATAAGCCTCCCATCTTTTGCGGGCCTCCTCAGTCCATATACGGTCAATCTCTGGGTCAGGTTTATAAAGTTCCGTTAAGATTAAATCACTAATGCAAGTTTTTCATCAGGAGTCAACCCCTTAATCTTTTCAGTAAGTTCTTTATCAATCACACTCATGGCATCTCTCCTGCAGTTTTCTACAGATTTTATATACTTATTATATCACACAGTTATATACCTTCACTCTCTCCGCCCACAGGAGGTTTTAAAAATTCAAGATTAAAACTTGCTCCTTTAGGAAGAAAATCTATTTGAAACAGCAAAAGGCAAGACCTGACCCTTTTCAGACCCTTTTGAAGTGACCTTTACTGGTATACTTTAGGTGACCCCCTGACAGGGAGTTCATAGAGTTTATTTTTTAAACAATTGACTTGTAAGTATCTGCTTTGTAATTTTAAGATAGTCGGAAACATCATTGAGTATATTATTTAAGGTGCCTATTTTGATTGGATTGTGATTGGGAATGGTTATCTTATGTTCTGTTTCCTGATATTTTGAAACCAACCTGATATGACTCCCTGTCTGTCTGACAACTTCATAACCATACTTTCTGAGAAGTCTGGATAATTCATCACCAGAAATATCTCTGGGAATCTTAGGCATAAGTAAAGGTTTCTTCTTTAACTATATGGAGACGAATTATTTTTGGGAGTTCTTCATCAAAATGGCATTTAATGGCATCCTTAATGCTCTCCTTCAATTCTTCCAGAGTTTCAGCCTCTGTAAATATGGAGTAACCAAGAGCCCTGGCAGTATATCCACCTTCGGGGTCTTCTTCTACCATAAAAATTATCTCTTTTATGTTCATATTCAGCACCTCCGATCATTCAATATTACAGATATTAAATATATTATATCAACTTCAATCTGAAAATTATCTCCTCTTCTGTCAAGAGGAATCTTAAATGTCCCCTTTTCAGGGAGATAAGATGTCCGGGTTTCAGGTAAAAAAATATCCATCAACTTGTTAATTCCTCATCTGTTTCCTCTGATTTCACCTCCTTTTGAATCATCCCGGATTGAAGGGGTCTTCCTCCAAGAAGACCTGCCTTCCTTTTCTCCCTGAGCCTGTAACTCTCACCCTTGATGTTGAGAACCGTTGAGTGATGAAGCAGCCGGTCCAGTATTGCCGTGGCCAGCACCTGGTCTCCGAATATCTCCCCCCAGTCGGCAAAGGACTTGTTCGACCAGTCCTCCTTGTTGAGCATGCCGTACCTCCATTCCTTTCGGTGATGTTTGGAGATACTTTATCATGCTTGACTCGGAGGACATCTTATTGTCCTGTTTTGGAGACTTTAACATATCCTGCTGACAGAATACCGATATACGGCCCGGACCCAGCGGAACCGGTGATTGTCGCCTCGGCGTTGCCCGGAAAGCTTAGACAGAAAGTCTCCTCCCTGTCGTGGCATTTAGCGGTTCTGCCGCAGAGATCAGGACTGGCGAAACATCCTGACGTGCTTGATAGCCCCCCTGAGCTTCTGCCCCTACAGGGCCGCCTGGTCAGCTCTTGTGTTGCTACCGCCATCACAAGCCCACGGATTTATCCGTGGGGTAGCCGACATATACCGTTCGACCACATATTGATATTGACAAATGCAGAGTTACTACTTTAGTATTAGTTGTATATATTTCTGTTATGAAAGCAGGTTATTTTGTCAAGAAGAGAGGGTATCCGCATGCCTTACAATTTTCATCTCAAGCAAATACAGACTGTATTATTTACTCCTGGCATTAACCTTACTGATTCGATCTCTGTTGTCAGCGCTCTAACGAGTGCAGTACGAGGATTATTCAATCGTCAGCCTGCTATTTTACCCATTCCATCTGATGCTCCGGCAGAGATACCAAGGATTGTACTGAAAAATGCTAACGAGTCTTATGTTTGTAATGTAACTAAGGACGGAGTATCTTTGATATTTGATGCAAAAGAGAGTGTGTGTAATTTATTAGACAGTCAGGATGAATACCTGAATCATCTTTTATCCATAGCAGGACAAGTCAAAGATACCATAAAGGCACAAATCAACAGAATAGGAGTTATTCTAGTGTCGGTACTCCCACTACAGGAGAGTTCTAATAGTTTTATTTCACACCACTTTCTTAATGAAAGTCTTTTTATGAATACTTCTGATATCGTGTTACATATACTCAAACACGAGGACATCAAGGGCTATAAAACTAACTGTTGGTTTAAGGTTCAGACCCTTCACAATGAAAAAAATCCATCTGATGACAGAGCAATGCTGGTAACTTTTGACGTGAACACAATACCAACAGGCTCTAATGACTTAAACAAAGATCAAGTGGGGATCTTTTTTAATGCTGCTCTGGAATATGTACAGAGCAGTATTAAAGTCTACTTTATAGAATAGAATTCTTATGCAGAGGGCAAAGACAGAATTTCCAGATATAAAATCAAGAACTTTTATAGTTCAGGATGTGAAGTATTGTTTGGCTCTTGTGAATAACGAAACCACTCCCGAACTGACAAGCATTTTTAAACTCAGCAACATCAATGTTTTCGACATTATTACCAAGGAATTTATTTCCACTATTATACAAAAAGAACCCTTCGACTGTATTACCTTAACTCCAAATATGTATCACGCATTCACCTTACAGCCTTCCAGCCCTGATGATTTTTATATGAACAAGTATGTCAGAGTTATTGTAAGAAATTTACTTAGACTGGACCCCTTAGAAGATAAAGAACCAGATTTTGAATCTTTAGTCGTTCTTACATATGGGAATTTCGATGAAGTAAAAGCGATATATGTAGACGAATATCTTGAAGAGAAGAAGATCACTATCTTATTAGACATAAAAGAATATGACGATAATCTTATAGAATCATTAATCGAAAAAGAACTTGAAATTTTTAACATTTACCCTGATATTATAGCTACATTTAATTATATTCCTGTTTTGATTGATACAGATCACACACATATTGTTGGAAAAAATTCGCGCCTTATTTATGAAAAATAAATGCCTTCCTGTAGAGACCATATAATACAAGCAATACATAACGAAGAATTTGCGATCTTTTTAAAAAGTCATCTGAAATACAAAGATTGGTTGATTACAGCTTCTTTTTATGCTGCAATTCATTACATAGAAGCACTTTTTTTTTAACATCCCGGGAATCAGGCATTCAGAGCAAAGTATTCCAACAAACCAAGGCAGGAGGTATTCTGTCCACACATGGAGAGAAAACCTGATTAGAAGCCAGTTCCCCACTACGGTTTATGTTAATTACAGGAAATTAAGAACTAACAGTCAAATTGCAAGATATTTAAATCTCAAGCAAAGCGGAACAGCCTCTGATTTTTTTAGTGATCAAGATGCGTTAAGGTTCTTAGATAGAGATCTGGCAAGGATAAAAGAAGAGATAGGTTTTTCTTAAGAAGAATCTGATTTTTCCCCAGCCAGATGAGGAGAGCTGGTTCAGACATACACCAAACCAGAGTATCAACTGCTATACCGGAAAAACGTCTTCTGAGGGGAGATGCGTCACGATGCTCAAAGGCCGAAACAAAGGCGACCTGTTTCCGGTTGAACTAGGACTGTCTCACAAACTGTGTAAGCCCATTTCTCATTGTATTCTATCCTCGAAGAGGAGAACGAGTTTGAGCATAAATAGCAGGCCAGTCCTTGATGGGCCTGGTTCATTTCTTCTCCAACTCCAGAGCTGCCATGTACAGATTCCGGAAAACTTGCACTTCGCAAGTGCAAGTTTTTCAGGGAAGTCTGTTGTATGCCGTTACCTCATCCTTGAGTTTCTGGATCCCGTCAGGGTCGTATCCGGCAAAGAGCCTTGAATAGACGGAGTTGTTTGTGAGAAGGGGGTCCATATCAGGGGGGATTGTTCCCGTACTGATGAGTTCATCCCAGCAGGGAGTCCCGGGGATGGGGGAAAACTCGGCAAGATAGACCCTCACAGCCTGATCCATCAGAAATCTCACTCCCTCCCGGACCTCACTAAGGGGCTGTCCTGGAAGACCGTACATCAGATAGACCCCTATGTTCTGCTTTGTAAACCCTGCCTCTTTCAGAAAGGCGATAGCCCTCAGGAGTTCCTCGTTTGAGACCTTTCCGCCTGTCTCCCTCTGACGATGGGGGAGGCTGGTCTCAAGGCTCAGCCTGAGAGTTACGAAGCCTGCCTGCCTCATGAGCCAGGCCGTTTCCTGATCAAGATAACGGGCATGAAGCCCGTTGGGGGTATGAAACCGGAGGGGGATTTTTCTTTCTATTATCTCCCTGAGAAGGGGCTTGATATGCTCTTCCGGTTGGAAAAGGAGGGCATCGTCATAGAAGGCAATGTCCTCCACGCCGAGGCCGGAAAGGTCCATCACCTCCTGTATTACCGAGTCCATGGGGCGTTGTCTGAACAAGGGCTGAAGAGCGGATGAAGCACAGTAACTGCACCGGAAGGGACAGCCCCGGGATGTGAGGAGGGGGCTGTAACGGGCCTTTCTGTAAAAGCCCAGTCTGTACCAGGGGAGGGCTGGTTTTACTGGTCCGGGTTCAATACCGAGACTTTCAAGAACGGATGGCAGAGCCTCCTCTGCTCTGCCGGCAATTACCATATCAGCCCCGGAGTGCCTTCCGGCGTGATCATGAAAGAGGGTTGGGTATATACCGCCGAGCAGAACCGGGGTGGACGGGCTGAGTTCTTTAACTATCTTGATTGCTTCAAAGGCGCCGGGATACCAGTATGTCATTATGGAGGTTATCAGGACTGCATCCGCCGGGAGGAGATTCTTCAGCCTTTCCCTGAATTCCCCGGGGCTGATCCCGTAGCGGGAGTATTTCCTTGGAAAATCCTTCAGGACCCCGGGCTTTGGTATGGGGCTCTTTCTGTATTTCCCCATGTTGAAACGCCTCGGCCTGAAGGAATCAAGACAGTCTATCAGCCGGAGTTCTGCACCGGTTCCGGAGAGGAGTTCAGCAACCTTCAGGAGTCCCAGGGGCCTTGCCCACATGTTTACGGCTGCAAAGTCATGAATCCAGGGGTTTATGAGGATGACCTTCTTCATACAAGGTTATAGTTATTGGTGTATTGGTATATTGGTCATTAGTCATCAAGTAACTAAGTTATTGGGTTGCTCGGCCTTGACCTCAGCCTGAAAGCCGTCATTGGTCATTTCGCGCGTTCATTTCGTTGATTTCGTCTGCCTCGTTGATTTTGTTTGTTCTGGACCAAACAGACAAGATCAACGAGATCAACATAAAAGGTTGAAGATCTCCTGCCTTCCCGCTTTTACGCTTACACGCAAGAAACACTATAAACGCAATAAACCCAACCAACTCGATTAACGCCACCAACCCCGAACGTAGAACTCAGAACGCAGAACGTTTCAACGTTTACCCTACGCGCTACCCGCTACCCGCTATACGCTTTTTTTACCTCGACCTCAACCTTAACCTATGCCTCTTTCCCTCAGAATGCAGGGCAGCCTTCCGGTTCCCTCTGCCTGCAGGTGGAGGTACATAAACCCATTATCCCCTGGTGGCAGAGGGCGAAGTCATACCTGAGCGGGTCTTCAGGATCAAACCTTCTGAGGCTTTCCGTTATCTCCTCAGCCATCTTCCAGTCCCTGCTCTTTCTGGTGGTCAGTCCGAGACAGGTGCCGATTCTTGCTATATGGGTGTCAAGGGGGATCACCAGACGGGCCGGAGGGATGAAGTTCCAGATCCCGAAGTCTATATCCTCCTTTCTGACCATCCATCGGAGGAAAAGGTTCATTCTCTTGCAGGGGCTTCCCCTGGCGGGAGAGGGAAAGAAGAACCTGAACCCCCTGGTCTTTTCATTGAAAAGGGTCGGATATTCCTTTTTGAGCTGTTCACCGGTTTCTATCGCAGTAGCAGCAAAACCGGCGATGGCAGAATAGGTGCTCCTGCCGTCATATTCAGGAATAAAGGCGTTTTCAATACTTCCATACCTCCGGCAGAGTTCTGAAAGAACAAGTATGAAAAGGAGGGTGTCCTCACCGGAGTAGAAACGGTAGTGGATTGTTTTCAGTTCTTCCGGAAATTTTCCCGGCGTGATATTCTGGAGGGCCCGGGATGGTGACGGAGAAAGGATCTCAAGGAGCCTCTCGATCACGGGTTTGAACTGGGAGACCCTTCCGAAGGCGAAGGCTGAGGCTATAAGGCCTGCGACCTCGATGTCTTCATGCCTGTGATACCTGTGTGGGAATTCTATAGGGTCACTGAGAAGCCTCTGCTGAAAGTCATACGTTTTGTACAGGTGGTCAAGCCTCTCCTTAAGCTTCCGGGAGTCCAAAGACGACCTCCCGCTCTTCGGTATCAAGGCGGTCCACACGGACTGTAAGGGTATCGCCTATGGTGAATCGTCTCCTCGTCCTTTTACCAAAGAGAATCAGCCTGTCCTCGTCAAATATGTAGTAATCATCAGTCATATAGGAGACATGCAAGAACCCTTCTACATAGAATTCCTTCAGCCGGATCCTGAGCCCCTGTCTGTTCACGCCGATCACCCTTGCCTGGAATTCATCTCCAAGGCGGTCCTTCATGAACCAGATCCTCATCGCATCTATGACGGTCCGCTCGGTATTGTCGGCGAGCCTTTCCATTTTGGAGGAGTGGAATGCAATGGCAGGGAGAGTCTCCTCAAGTTCCTGTGACCGTTTCTTGCCTGGCTTTTTTCCTGCTGTCAGTTCCCGGAGTATCCTGTGTACCACCAGGTCAGGGTACCGCCTGATGGGTGAGGTGAAATGGGTATAGCATCTGGAGGCCAGTCCGAAGTGGCCGATGTTCTGCGGAGAGTAACGGGCCTGCTTGAGGGTTCTTAGGATCATGTAGTTAACTACATCTTCCTCTGATTTGCCATGAAAGTGGCTTATGATTTCCGGTAGGTTTTCCGGGACGAGGATCCTTCTTTTTTCACCCATCAGCCCCTGGATGATCTTCAGCACAACCTGGATCTTTTCGGGATCAGGACCTTCGTGGACCCTGTAGATTGAGGGCACACCTTTACTATGCAGGAACTCGGCCACGGCCTCGTTTGCCGCTATCATGAACTCCTCTATCAGCATGTGGGCGAAGTTCCTCTCGGAGGCTATGATCTTTTCAGGATTCCCTCTGAGGTCAAGCAGCACTTCAGGCTCGGGGAGATCAAAGTCAAGGCTTCCGCGGTCCATCCTCCTTTTCCTGAGGATATTGCAGAGTTCGGCCATCAGTTCAAAGTCCCTGAGGAGGGAGTTGTATTTTTTTCTGAGGTCCCTGTCATAGTCGATAAGGATCGCCTTCACATCTGTATATGTCATCCGTTCGTTGGACTCGATAATGCTGGGATAGAACCGCTCCCTGAGCCGCTCACCATCGCGGGAGAAATCCATCTCCACTGTAAAGGCAAGGCGGGGAACCTTGGGCTTCAGGCTACAGAGGTCTTCAGAGAGTTTCTTCGGCAGCATGGGGATTACCCTGTCCGGCAGATAGACGCTTGTTGCCCTCTTTCTGGCCTCCCTGTCAATATCAGAGCCTTCCCGGACGAAGTGACTCACATCAGCAATATGAATGTAAATGGTATAGCCGAACTTCCTGAGTTTTATGGAGATGGCATCGTCGAAATCCTTTGCGCTTTCACCATCAATAGTAACGGTCTTGAGGTTTCTCAGGTCCTTCCTCCCCTTCAGTGCCTCGGCGATCGCATCCTGCGAGAGGGTTTTGGCTTCTGCACTTACCTGTTTCGGAAACCTCCTGGGAAGATTGTATTCCTCAAGTATGAGTTCTACCTCTTCAGCAGGGGTCGTGGGCTTCTTCAGGACCTTTATTACTTTTCCTGCCGGGGGCCTTGTATCGGTCGGAAATGTTGTGATCTCCACCTTCACCAGGCTTCCGGCTTTTGCCTTGCCCCTGTCCCGGGGGTCGATGTATATCTCAAAGGGGATGTCCCGCCGGGTTGGTTTGACGTAGAAGGCGTTTCCCGAGGGTTCCATAACCCCTACTATCGTCTTCTGGGCCCGTTCCAGTACCCTTAAAATCCTTCCTTCCCTCTTCTTCTCGTTTTCAAGCCGGGCGATGACAAGGTCTCCTCCCATTGCACCCCCGGTGGAGCGGGGCGGGATGAAGAGGTCCTTCTCGCCGGGGGCCTCGGGGATGAGAAAGCCGTAACCATCCCGGTGGGCCTCGAAAATCCCTCTTATCAGTCTTATCTCCTCCGGAAGACAGTACCTCCCCTTCCTGTTGAGGATGACCTTCCCTTCAGAGATCAGTTTCCGGAGTGCCCGTTTCAGAAATTTTGAATCTTTCCTCTGTATGCCGAGGTGAGAGAGAAGTTCCTGAAACCCTAAAGGCTTTCGTGAGCCCTTCAGTATCTTGAGTATTTCCTTCGTATCTATCGTCTTCATACTGTTATCCTTGGATGTACCTTTCTTTCAAGTTTGATCTCCCTCCCGTTATACTCAATCCCGATGGTGATTGTTAAACCTTTCGGAAGCCTTCCATTCCTCCCGGTCTCCCAGACGGGGACCCTCTGGTCTCCTTCCTCCACCTGAAGACGGAAACTCTTCAGGTTCCTGAGCATATCAACCCTGTAAGTATGTCCCTCTCCGGAATGGGGTGTCAATATCTTTTTAAGAACGAGCCCGGTCTTATCCATTTCAGGAAGGTAAGTCACCCTTATGGGGATGTTCCGGGGGTTGGAGAGCGTGGTGAAACTGACCTCTGAGAGGGGGATGCCTTCAATATCAAAGTCCCTCAGAGTAAAACCTGTTGAAGGATCATCTTTATCATAGACGAGGCTTTCAATCTCCATCGTGAGGGTCTCAAGCCCCCTCCTTGCCTCCTCAAGGGTTGTAAGCCCTTCCCCCCTTGAACTCCTTGCCCGCTCAGTCATTGAGAGGGTGTTGTAGATGGCCCCGAGTATGATCACCGTAAGGGCCGTGGCTATCATGATCTCAAGAAGTGTAAAGCCCCGCTCGTTCATTGCCTGACAAGCCTCCTCAGGGTTATCTCTTCCGGGCCCTTCCTGACGGTGACCTCTCTCAGAATCAGCCCCGGCACCTCTGTCTCAATAGTCCTGGTTGAAAGACTGAACTCCCGGGAGTCTTCCTCAGTTGATGAATCGGGGGAGTATTTTCCGTTATGGGCTTTCCAGATCGTCTCATCCTTCAGGACCCTTTCTCCATAAAGGACCGCCTTTGTGATGATTTCATGCCTCTCAATCTGGGAAAGGTGGTATGAAAGGGAGTGTATCACCGTGAGGAGCGCTCCCCCGATTATCACGAGGGCGATCAGCACCTCAAGGAGCGTAAAGCCCTCTGCTCTCTGAAGTGACTTCATGACCTATCTACCCTTTCCAGAACGGTCCTCCCGCTGAAGGGGTTATAGACCACCCGGTCTCCGCCTGAGAACCATACTTCAAAGGGTTCCGGGTAACCGAAGGGCCCGAAGATGAGGGTCAGTTTCCCTTCCTTTATTTCACCCCTTGAAGGAATCATCACTGAGACCATCCCATCCAGGTCGAGTTTTCTCCTCCCTTCAGGGAGTGTATAAACTGCCTGGGGCGGTCTTGTGGATTTCTTTCCCCCGAATTCAAACCTGATGAAGAGGTCTTCCCTGGTGTTTATTGCAGAGTCGTGAAGAAGCCTTATAACGGAGAGTAGCCGGTGAGGTGAACGGGCCTCTTTATGGGCGGTAAGATATGAAAAGGACGGATAGGTGAGGGTCAGAAAGAGGGAGACTATGAAGAGAACCACCACCATCTCAAGGAGGGTGAAGCCCTTCGGTGTTATTATTCCTGTTCTGTCAAAATGGTGCTGAAACGACTTCTGCTTACGGAGGCGCATCGAGATGACATTCTGGTGGAAGTCAGAGTTTTTCTGCACCCTCTTGGTGGATCGGGACTGATTCATTCTCTCTGCCGACACAACTTTCTTTCCCGGTTTATTCGATGTTCCAGCTCGTTATATCGGCGTCAGGTCCCTCTCCGCCTTCCTTTCCGTCAGCCCCGTAGGAGATGATATCGTAATCTCCGTGAAGTCCTGGAGATACATAAAGATAGGGGTTTCCCCACGGGTCGAGGGGGACCTTCCCGTGCTCGAGGTAGCCGCCCTCCCTGAATCTTCTTGGCTGTCTACCGGTGGCTGGAGGGGTTACGAGTGCCTGAAGGCCCTGTTCCGTAGAGGGATAGAACCCGTTGTCCAGTTTGAACAGCTTGAGTGCCGTCTCGAAGTTTCTTATCTGGACCTTCGCCTCGGCTATCCTTGCATCATCGGTTCTTCCCACCAGTCTGGGTGCGATGATTGCGGCAAGGAGAGTGAGGATGAAGACCACAATCAGTATCTCAAGGAGGGTAAAACCCCTTCTGTCCCGGAGGTTGTTTCGTAATGTTTCCATCGATTAATTATACCTCAATTACCTTCAATAATGCCCAGTTCCAGACAGTATCTCCTGAAGAGGTCAAGCCCTCTCAGATGGTCGTCTTCAAGGGTATAGGAGATACCCTTCCAGTAATCCACCAATTCCCGGGGACTGAAGAACTCGGAAGCCGGTGAGAGCGTAGCAAGGGTCTCGAAGGAATCCCTGGCAAGCCTTAGCGCCCTGTCCAGGTCATTCTTTATCCTTTCAATGAGGGAGTCCTTGCCCTTCCTTCCCGCTATCCAGAGCGCAAATACGAAGGGAAGCGCTGTCTTCTGATACCAGATCTCCCCCAAGTCATAGACATAAGGAGCCGGATTGTTTCTGAGTTCGATCATCGCCCTGTCCCCAATCAGGAGATAGGCGGGAGAGGCCTGGAGCCCCTCGGTGAGGCTTGCAGAGGAACTCCTGTACCGGGCCCGGATATTATGGAACCTCTCAAGGATTATCCTCAGAAGGGCTATGGACGTTTCGGAATGGTAGAGGTAGAGTATGGTCTCCCCGTTCAGTTCCTCAATCGGAACCCTGCTGAAGAGGATGATGCTCCTTACAGGCCCTCTGGCACTGATGGAATGGCCGGGGATCAGGGTGTATCTCTCAGCATATCTCAGATACTCAATGGAGGAGGAGGGGCTGAGGTCGAGCTGGCCTGACCGGAGGAGTTTGTTCAGTACGGAGGGTACACCGTCCACGAACCGGTATTCTCCTTCAGAGTTCTTCTCAAGATAATAGAAGATGGGGAAGAGGTTTATATAGGGGATCCTCCCGATACTGATCATGCGAGACTCCACCGCCCCCTGAGTGTGGGATTACCGAGGGCGGTCTCAAGGAGCCTGAGAAAGACCGTCCTGGGTATCTCCTCCGCCCCGAACCGGTGGAGGTGTTCTGTGCTTACCTGGCAATCAATCAGGGTGAACTGCCTCTCCCTGAGCCAGTCCACCAGCGTGACAAAGGCGACCTTGGAGGCGTCCGATACGGTGGTGAACATGGACTCGCCAAAGAAGGCGGAGCCAAGGGAGACCCCGTAGAGCCCTCCCACAAGTTCTCCTCCCATCCAGCTTTCCACAGAATGGGCATACCCCATCCGGTGGAGTTCTGTGTAGGCCCTTATCATCTCGCTGGTTATCCAGGTTCCACCATCTCTTTTCCTGTGGACATCTGCCGCCCCCCGGATCACTTCATGGAAGGCGTGGTCAAAGGTTATTCTGAATATTCCCTTTTTCATCTTCTGTCTCAGGCTTCTTGAGACCCTGAGCCGGTCCGGAAAGAGTACCAGTCTCGGATCGGGTGACCACCAGAGGAGCGGGTCATTCTCGGAAAACCATGGAAAGATTCCGAGCCTGTAAGCCTCAAGTATCCTCTCCGGGCTGAGGTCTCCTCCCACGGCAAGGAGCCCCGTGGGATCGGCCAGGTGGGGAGAGGGGAAGGAGAAATCCTCCGCTCTCAGCTCAAATACCGGCATCGGGAAACCTGAACCGGAGCCCCTTCCCAGCAACGTCGATCAGGACCTTTCCCCCCTTCTTCAGATTCCCAAAGAGGAGTTCATCCGTCAGAGGGGTCTTGATCTCATTCTGAATAACCCGGCCCAGGGGCCGTGCCCCGAACTTCCGGTCGTACCCCTTTCCGGCAAGGTATCGGAGGGCCTCCGGGGTGATCTCAATCTCTATTCTCTTTTCTGTCAGCTGGGATTCCAGTTCCCTTATAAACTTCAGCGTGATTTCTTCCATGATCTCTGGCTTAAGGTGTTTGAAGTTTATGATGCCGTCAAGCCGGTTCCTGAACTCGGGGCTGAAGAGTTTCTTTACAGCCTCTGTTGCGTCTGTATGGCTCTCGTCCGTTCTGTCACCAAAGCCAATGGCCCCCTTCTCCATCTCCGGAGCCCCTGCATTGGAGGTCATTATGAGGATTACATTCTTGAAGTCCGCCTTTCTCCCTGTATTGTCGGTGAGGGTTGCATAATCCATGATCTGGAGAAGGATGCTGAATATATCAGGATGGGCCTTCTCTATCTCGTCAAGGAGGACCACAGAGTAGGGATGCTTCCTGACAGAGTCTGTCAACTGGCCTCCCTGGTCAAACCCGACATAGCCGGGAGGGGCTCCGATCAGGCGGGAAACGGCGTGTTTTTCCATGTATTCACTCATATCGAACCGGATGAACTCCACCCCCAGGACGGAGGCAAGCTGACGGGAGACCTCGGTCTTCCCGACCCCTGTGGGACCTGTAAAGAGGAAAGAGCCGATTGGCCGCTCGGGAGCACCGAGGCCGGCCCTTGACCGTTTTATTGCAGAGACGAGGGAGTGTATTGCATCGTCCTGACCAAAGACCCGCTTTTTGAGTTCCTCTTCAAGGTGTCGGAGTTTTTCGATCTCCGATGTGGAGATCGTCCTTGAAGGGATCCGGGCCATTTTTGCGACCACATCCTCTATCTCCTTCCGGCCGACGGTTTTCTTTTTCCCGGCCCTGGTGGAAAGCCTGAGGGCGGCACCTGCCTCATCAATCACATCGATCGCCTTGTCAGGAAGGAACCTGTCATTTATATATTTTGCCGAGAGTTCGGCAGCCGCCTTGAGTGCTCCCTGTGTAAACCGGACGTTGTGGAATTCTTCGTAGTATCCTCGCAATCCCTTCAGTATCTTAACGGTTTCAGGTACGGTGGGCTCCTTGATCTCTATTTTCTGGAATCTCCTTGAGAGGGCCCGGTCCTTCTCGAAGTAGTTCCTGAACTCTTCGTAGGTGCTTGCCCCAATACACCTCAATCGACCGGAAATAAGGGCTGGTTTGAGTATGTTTGAGGCATCAAGGGAGCCGCCGCTTGTTGCACCTGCACCAACCACCGTATGTATCTCATCGATAAAAAGGATCGCTCCGTCCATTGATTCGAGCCTCTTTATGGTTGACTTGAGCCTTGCCTCGAAATCCCCCCGGTATTTGGTCCCGGCAATAAGGGCACCCATATCAAGGGCGAAGATCTTCACTCCTTCAAGGAGGGACGGGATCTCGTCCTTTACAATCTTCAGGGCAAGACCTTCCACTATGGCGGTCTTTCCCACACCGGGTTCTCCCACAAGGACTATATTGTTCTTCCGCCTTCTGCTGAGGGCATGAACGCATCTCTCGATCTCCCGCTGCCTTCCTACGAGGGGATCAATTTCACCCTTCAGGGCCTTTTCCGTGAGATCGATGGTGAACGCCTCAAGGGGATCTCTTTCTTTTTGCCTCTGAGGGTGATGGTGAGGTTCCGTATCATCATCCTCAAAGGAAGGTGCTTCCGGGAGCTTGGAAATCCCGTGGGAGATGAACTCCAGTACATCAAGGCGGGTGATTCCTTCGTCTTCAAGGAAGTATGCGGCATGGGAATCCTCTTCAAGAAAGATGGAGACGAGGAGGTCTCCGGCATCCATCACTTCCTTGCCAGAGGACTGGACGTGGGAGAGGGCGCGCTGGATTGTACGTTGGAACCCCTTTGTGGGGATTGTAAGCCGGGAAGCGCCGTCAGGAACGAGGGGGATATGTTCTTCAAAGAAGTCCTCAAGCCTCTCCTTCATCTGTTTCAGATCTCCGCCGCAATTTATCACAATCTCGGCGCCCCACTCGTCAAGGAGTACGGCATAGAGGAGGTGCTCCACTGTGAGGTACTCATGCCTCTTCTTCTGGGCCTCCCTTACAATGGCCTCTATGGTTATCTCAAGCTCGCGGCTTATCATGCCTTCTCCATTCTGCACCGGAGGGGAAAACTGTTCTCCCTGGCCAGGCGGTGGACGGTATCAATCTTGGTCTCGGCAATATCACGGGTGTATTCACCCGCAATACCCTCTCCCCTTCTGTGGACATGAAGCATTATCCTTGTGGCTTCAGGTTCAGGTTTGTTAAAGACCCTCCTCAGGATGTAGACCACAAAGTCCATCGTCGTGTAATCATCATTAAGGAGGATGACCCTGTAAAGGGAGGGCCGTTTTACCTTTTTTCCCGCTTTTGTCCTGGTTTTTTCCAGCAGGTCAAATTCCTGATCAGCCATCCTCAATTCTCCTTCTCCCGGTCTTTCTGCAGAAAGTCATGTTTTTAATACGACTGGATGTCCATGTCTCCGGGGTGTACACTTATATTTTACCACAGGAGCAATTCTCCGGGGAGGGAAAACGTTGATACGTTCTGCGTTCTGAGTTCTACGTTGGTAGCGTTAATCGAGTTGGTTGGGTTTATTGCGTTTATGGTGTTTCTTGCGTGTAAGCGTAAAAGCGGGAAGGCGGGAGATCTTCAACCTTTTATGTTGATCTCGTTGATCTGGCCTGTTTGGTCCAGAACAAACAAAATCAACGAGGCAGACGAAATCAACGAAATGAACGCGCGAAATGACCAGTGACGGCCTCCAGGCTGGGTGTAAGGCCAAGGCTGAGTAACCCAGCAACCTGATAACCTACTGCTGTAGGTGACAGGCGATCAGGCGGCCGGAGCCTTCTGTAAGTTCCGGTGGTGTGGTATGGCAGATGGAGAGCCTCTCAGGGCAGCGGGGATAGAAGGGGCATCCCTCCGGGGGATGATCCGGTCCGTCAGACTCTCCGGCCAGATGCCTTCCCTTCTTCCTCATACCGCTCCCGGGGACCGCTGCAAGCAGACTCAGGGTATAGGGATGGGCGGGGTTTTCGAATATCCCGTCGCTCAGGCCTGCTTCGACCACTCTCCCAAGGTACATCACATAGATGTAGTCTGAGAAATAACGGACCACGTTCAGGTCATGGCTGATGAAGAGGAAGGATATTCCCTTTTCTTCCCTCAGGCGGTTCAGAAGGTTCAGTATCTGGGCCTGGATTGAGACGTCAAGGGATGAGAGCGGCTCATCCGCAACTATCAGTTCCGGTGAGAGGGTAAGGGCCCTTGCTATGGAGATACGCTGCCTCTGTCCGCCGCTGAACTCGTGCGGGTAGCGGTTAAGGACGTCTGAGGAAAGACCGACGGATTCGAGAAGGTTCTCAAGAAAGCCCTTTATCTGTTCGCGGGGCATGATGCGGTGTATCTTGAGTGGTTCAGAGAGGATGGTCATTATGTTCATTCTCGGGTTCAGCGAGGCGAAGGGATCCTGAAAGATCACCTGAACCTTCCGCCTGAACTCTCTGAGTTCAGATGAGCGTTTCATTGTTATATCCGTTCCCTCATAGTAGATCCTTCCAGACGTGGGAGGCAGGAGTCTCAGGATGAGTCTTGCCAGTGTGGATTTTCCCGACCCGCTCTCACCCACAACTGTTGTAACCTTCCCTCTGGTGATGGTGATGTTTACCCTGTCCACTGCCGTGACGGTCTTTTTCTTCCCCAGGATTCCCTTGCCGGTTACGAACTGTTTTGTGAGGTCCTCGGTCCTTATCATCTCAGATCGTTCCCTTTTCAGCGTGAATGCACCTGACCAGGTGGTCTTCTCCCATACCCCTGATGGAAGGCTCCGAGACCTCACAATCTGCCGTTCTCAGCCGGCATCGGGGTCCGAAGACACAGCCCCGGGGAAGGGCGTCAGGCGGGGGGACCGTTCCGGGGATAGGCTTGAGGGGCTTTCCCTTCGAGACAGGGAGTGAGTCCAAGAGGCCCTGTGTATAAGGGTGAAGGGGGGTCTGGAAGAGTGTCCCAGCCGGGGCCTCTTCCACTATCCTTCCGGCATACATGATGGCAACCCTGTCTGCAATCTCGGAGATCAGCTTGAGATCGTGGGATATAAAGAGAATGGCCATCCCCTCTCTTTCCCGGATCTCCTGGAGCAGATCGATTATCTCCGCCTGGATCGTTACGTCAAGGGCGGTGGTGGGCTCATCGGCTATAAGGAGGCGGGGGGAGCAGGCCACGGCCATTGCAATCATCACCCGCTGTCTCATCCCCCCTGAGAACTGATGGGGAAAATCGTCAATCCTCTTCTCAGGTTCAGGGATCATGACTAATCTCAGGAGTTCTACAGCCTTCTGCCTTGCCTCCCTGTAGGAAAGTCCCTGATGTATCTGGAAGACCTCTCCTATCTGTCTTCCAATGGTGAAGACCGGATTGAGGGAGGTCATGGGCTCCTGAAAGACCATCCCCATATCCCTTCCCCTGATCTTACGGAGTTCTTCGTCACTGAGCTTCAGGAGGTCGACTTCGGAGTCAGAGTCCTTCCTGAAGAATATCTCTCCGGAGGTGATCATGTTTTTTGGTTGAAGGCCCATTATGGAGAGGGCAGTCAGGCTCTTTCCGCATCCACTCTCACCTGCGAGCCCGAAGACCTCTCCCTTCCTTATCCTGAAGGATACTCCTGAGATGATCTCGATACGCTTGCTTTCCTTCAAGAGATGGAGATGGAGAGCATTGATTCGAAGGATGGTGGGCTGGCCTTTCAATATGTTCCGGTCGATCCCCGGTTGAGGCATGGGGACTTACTGTTCCTCTTTCCTGATAATCTGGAGGTAGTTTCTTGCATCCCTCAGATCGGGGTTCTTGCGGAGGGCTGTCTCCCATTCCTCGATGGCAAGTCCGGTGAGTCCCTTCATGTAGTAGGTGAGACCGAGCTGGACCCAGGCCTGGCCGTAGCCGGGGTTGATCTCCTTGGCGGCATTGAAGTGGATTATGGCATCCTCGAAATGCCCCACGTTTCTGAGGGCGATACCCAACTTTGTATGGACATCAGGAAAGCCTGAGGAGAGTCGCAATGCCTTCCTGTACTCATCGATCGCTTCTTCGTACATACCGAAATCGAGATAGATATTGCCTATCCGGTAATGTTCATTGGCGAGTTTCCCCGCTGCAAAAGGGTCTAGCATTCCCGGTTCTGGATGGGCAACCTGGGCTGCCATGGAAAAGACATCCTGGGCCTTCTTAAATTCACCGAGGTCATTATAGGTTATGGCGAGGTTCAGGGCGGCTTCAGTGTATTTCGGGTTTATCCTGAGTGCCTCTTCAAAATACTCTGCTGCCTTTCTCATCTCTCCCTTCAGGTTTGCAATGATCCCGAGTCTGTTGAGGACATCTGCGTAGGAGGGGTTGTTCTGGTGGACCTCTTTCAGGAGGGGTTCAGCTTCGTGGTACTTTCCCTCATCAAAGAGCCGTTTGGCCTCTTCATAGAGTTCTGTCAGATGCTCGTCCATACCTCGTCTTTCATCTTATTAGCAGTGTCCCTTCCGACTGGAACAGGCCCGGCACTGTAAGTGCGGAAAGATGTTTCAGAAGTATAGGTCTTTGGACGGGGATTTGTCAAGATTGATTTTTTTTAAGCAGAAGCGGTGTTTCAGCCGGACTCCAGGACCCTGGAGACGAATTCCTTCACATACCGGGGGATCTCACCGTGCCAGAGGTATCTCTTGAAATCCTCTTCTGTCTTATGCTCTGAAAAGTTCCACTCCTTTCCTGCCTTCCGGAAGATATCGTATTCACTGCAGTTAAGCAGTCTTGATGCATCAATCAGATCATCAAACTCACTGCTGATCTTTACCTTTTTAAAGAGGAGCCTTCCAATGATAAAGAGGATGAAGGCGGCTATGATTATGACCGCGTTCAGGTTGAGATGCTCTGAAATGAGGTTGAGAAGTTCTTTCATCAGACATACTCTGGAGTGACAAAAAACCCCTTACAGCAGGCTTTACTGTAAGGGGTTTCTTCTATGAATGGATGAAAGAAAAGAACTCCGTTATTTTTTCTTTCCCCCGATAGTGTCTTTCAGCCCCTTACCTGCCTTGAATTTAGGAACCTTCTTTGCTTTGATCTTGATGGTCTCTCCAGTCTGGGGATTCCGGCCCTTTCTGGCCTTTGTCTTTGTAACGCTGAAGGTACCGAAGCCGACCAGAGTAACACTCTTTCCCTTCTTGAGCGTTTTGGTGATGGTGTCAAAGACGGCATTGACGGCCTTTGTTGCGTCAGCCTTTGAAAAACCCGCCGAAGATGCCACTGCTTCGATCAGTTCCCCTTTGTTCATAAACAAACCTCCCTTATAAATTTTTGTTATTAGAAATTTTACAGGATTTGAAAAATAAATGCAATAACTTTTTCAGTATTGAAGGATTTTTTATATTAAATTTTTCAACCTCCTCCTCTGATATTAGCATTAACCCGGTCTATGATCGAC
>CAZITN010000060.1:0-3969 GCA_964542175.1 uncultured Thermodesulfovibrio sp.
GCATAGGGCGGGCACCAGCCGATCAGGCCGGTAGCCAGCGGAACAAGCCCCAGGAAGGCCCAGGGTGTCTGAGGCCCGACGAAGGCAAGGGACGTGATTCCGATTCCTGCGATAATCCTGACAATCCTCTCGTTCTTTCCGATGTTCTTTTTCATGACATTCACCTCCTGATCTTTTGAGTTCTTGTCTAATTATGAATCAGGAGGCAAGAGTCTGTCTGTGACAAAGTCACAAACTCAGAGGTGTACTATCTGCACAGCACCCCTTTCGAGCCTTACAACCCCTTTCCGTTCTAAATCCTTCAAAAGCCTGCTTATCACTTCTCTTGAGGTCCCGAGGTCGTTTGCGATCTGCTGATGAGTCCTGTTGAGCCTTCCTTGCTCGGACTTTTCTATCAGGTAATCCGTCAACCTCTGATCCATCCTGCCGAAGGCCACTTCATCAATGAGTTCCATCATCAACCCTATCCTCTGATTGAGAAGCATAAATACATAATCTCTGAGAATCGAGTGCTTATCAAAAAGGGACCTGAAAAGGCCTGCCGGAAGAAGCAAGAACTCTGCATCAGTTAAGGTAACCGCCGTTGCAGGATAATATCTGTTGGAGAGTATGCACGAGACATTCAGAATACATGTCTCACCAGGAAAGATCTCGTAGAGTGTGATCTCACGACCTGATTCACCTGTCTTGAATACCCTGATCTCGCCGGTAAGCAGGAATGCAATGCCGGGACAATTGTCACCCTCCATGTATATCGAGATACCCCCCGGGATCCGCTTATGTTCAGACGAAGAAAGGAGTTCTTCAAGAAAGGATTCTTCCGCCTTTTGGAAGAAGGGAAAGACCTTCAGAAACCTTTCTGTCTCAAGCATTCCCATAAAAGTATTTTCAGAATTCCCGGATCAGGTTAAATGAAGATACCCTGCGGCAAGACCGCAGTGCTCTTCGATATGTAAGGAATTTTCTTTTATTGTATTCGCTCGCTAACCCCGTGACGAAACCACGGGGTTGGCGCTCACTTTGCATATCCAATATACCTTATGAAGGTAAACATACCTCCTGGATAAATATGGTCATTCGTTACATGATTGAGCCTGTGACAGTGGAACGGCCATATCCCTGGATTATCGGCCTTCAGGATTATATCCACCCGTTTTGCAGGTCCGACCTCAACTGTATCAATCTTCTGCGGTTCATTTACAGGAGAACCATCCCGGGCTACCACCTCAAAGCGGTGTGAGTGTGTATGCATGTAGTGGGGTTCGTATCCCACATTGATAAGCCTTATTCTTATGCGCTCACCCTCCTTTACTTCAATGGGCTCAGTGAAAGGAAAGGATCTGCCGTTAATTGTAAATCCATCATAAACGGGCTGGTAGGGATTATATGTCTCGGGATACCAGTCGCGTTTTTGAGAGCCTTCCTCAGGATGTGCATGTCGGGACTCGCCTGGATGGACAGTGACGACCTCGTGTTCCTTGTGAGAGGGCATCTTCATAGCCCCCTTATGCATATGAAGATGTCCGGTTGGCCATTCATCCAGGATCATTATATATTCCCTGTCGTACCTCAGGGTTTCCTTCAGGGGTTCCACAATAAAGGCGCCATACATACCCATATCAACATGATGAGCCCCGTCCACGTGGCAGTGATACCAGCTGGTTCCGACATTTCGGACCGTAAACTCATATACATAAGTCTCGCCCCTTTTCAGGGGCTTCTGCCCAAGATAGGGCACTCCATCCATTACCATAGGCTTTTTCTGGCCATGGACATGAAAGGTATGATCAGCATCAGTATTATTTGTGAGTATGACCCTTATCCTCTCCCCTTCTTTCACCCTTATTGTAGGACCCGGTATCATACCGTTAAATCCCCATCCCTGAATAAACTTGCCGGGATAGATCTCGAATTTTACATCCTCGACAGTCAGCCGGAAGACCTTTATTGTTCTTCCGTCCTCGTCTTGCGTTATTTCCGGTGACAACTCCGGGAGGGGGTTCTTTCTACCGATCACGATATTGTACCCAGCCGGAGTATCCACCCTGATTAAGCCGCTCCCTTCACCGGCAGTGGGATCATTCATGTCTGCCATATCTTTCACCCCGTCTTTTTTACCTTCTCCATGATGATGGCCTGTTTCATCTGCATAGACGCCGGGCACAGTCAGAAAAAGCAGGACTGCCATCATTAATCCACAGAACACTCTCATTGTTACCTCCTTTCTCCTGTGGATTCGATTATACAGGAGCCCTCAAAGGAACTGCTGTAATGGGGGATTACCTATCCTGGCAGAACCAATCAGGACATCTTTTTCTTTGTCTTCTCCCTCATCTTCTGAAGCAGGTGTTCAGGTGGGTTCTTTCTCATTATCCTCCTGAACTGACTCCTGTAATTGTTTACAAGACTTACGCCTTCTATGAGGACATCGTAAACCCTCCAGTCCCCATTCTTGAGGATAAGTTTATACTGAATTGGAATCTCCAGACCGTTTCTTTTCACGATCTTGGTCTTTACAATACTGTAGTTCATGTCAACTTTTTCTGAGAGATACTCCACCCGCTCATCGGTGTAGCTCTCTATTTTGTCGACATAGGATTTTTCCAGCATCTTGCTGAAGAGATGGATGAACTCATCACTCTCGGCGGGTGTGAATTTTCTCCAGTAGCGGCCGAGCGCCCTTCTGCTCATCTCCTCGAAATCAAATCTTGCATAAACAAGACTCCGCAACTTCTTACGCCTGATTTCCCTCTTTCCCTCATCCTTCAACGCCGGATCCCTTAAAACCTCAAGAACACCATTTACGGTCTTTTTTATTGAAAGGATGGGAGAATCTTCAGCAAAGGAAGAGACCGGCTTGAAAATGAAAGCCATCGCTACTAAAATCAGATAAATCACTTTAATTTTCATCTCTTTACCTCTTTGTCCCTGTTCTGTATGTATGCATCCTGAATGGAAATATACGGGTCCAGTGCAGACTCCTTGATAGATTCATAGTCTCCAATATGTAATGAGACCGAGTTTATCTCATCTGCTCCCCATACCCCTACCCAGATCAAGTCATCCTCAAGATAGAAAAAGGGGTCAAGAAAGGCGTCAGCAATCCACCCGATGGAATCCCTGATGGTCAAAGGCCCGATAACCGGCCAGACGATATAGAACCCGTGCTTTATTCCGTAATAGCCAAGGGTCTGACCAAAGTCTTCATCCTTTTCCTCCAGGTGAAAATCCTTCTTTGCAGGATCGGCAAGTCCTGCAAGGCCGATTGTAGAGTTAATCCCGAACCTCGCAAGTTCCATTCCCGCTCCTTCTAGTTTGCCCTGAAGAAGATTGTTGACAATCCTCACAGGTGCAGTGCTGTTACGAAAAAAATTATCAATCAACATTCTCAGATCCTCGGGCATCACATACGAGTAAAAACTGGCTGCTGGTTTGAGGAACCAGAAATACAACCTGTCATTGAATTCAAAAACAAGCCGGTTGACGGGCTCTAATGGATCAGAGACAATGAGATCGTCCTGGTCTGATTCTTCCAGTGCCTGCTGTTCAGCAGAGTAGGTTTCCACGCTCCCCGATTTTTCCAGATCACCGGCGAATATGTCTGCCATCGGGAAAAGAAGCGATAGTAAAAGCAGCAAGACAATAAGAGCAACCGTTCTTTTCTTTCGCCCCATAACTATCAAACCTCCTGCTCTAATCTTCAACCTTTCCGAAGATATACTTTGAAAGAATCTCTTCATAATCGACGGCAGATTCAGTCTCTCTTATCTTCCCTCCGTCAGCAATTAACCTCTCCGAGGCCCCGGGCAATATCTGTATATACTTCTCCCCGATAAGCCCTTTGGTCTTAACCGAGGCAATAGAGTCCTCCTGGAGTTTTACATCCCTGTCAATTACCATTTTGACCACTGCCATATAATCCTCGTTCAGTTCCACACTCTGAACCTTTCCCACCTCAACACCGGCGAT
>CAZITN010000060.1:4069-18590 GCA_964542175.1 uncultured Thermodesulfovibrio sp.
TATAATCCTCGTTCAGTTCCACACTCTGAACCTTTCCCACCTCAACACCGGCGATTTCCACCACAGAACCCGGCCTTATCCCCCCTGTCTGTTCAAACTCTGCGTATATAGTATATCCGCCCTTCCCGACTATTTCCATTCTACCGAGCTTTACTGACAGGTATCCCAGGGCAACTATTCCTATCAGTACAAAGAACCCTACGGCCAGTTCAATTTTAAACTTTCTCATGTTATCCTCCTGACTCTATCTGATAACCTCTATAGGCCCTTCAAGGCTCCCGGAAATAAACTGACGTACGACCGGATTGTCTGAACCCACTATCTCCTCTGGAGTACCTGCCTCCACAATTCTGCCATCATAGAGCATTGCTATCCTGTCGGCCACTTCGAAAATCTCAGGTATTTCATGACTTATTATTACACCGGTAAATCCATACCTGAAGTGGGCTTCCTTTATCAGGTTATGAATGGAGCGGAGAATTATGGGATCAAGCCCTGTGGTAGGCTCATCAAAGAGCACAATGGATGGTTCTGTTATAAGAGCCCTGGCAAGGGCCACCCGCTTTTTCATCCCACCACTCAACTCTGCCGGGTACTTATCCTCAACGCCTCTGAGCCCTACCTCTTCAAGGGCATTAGTGACTTTATCTCTGATTACGTCTTCCTCAAGCCTGGTCCGTTCCTGAAGAGGGAAGGCCACATTCTCAAAGACCGTCATTGAATCAAAAAGCGCTCCCCCCTGGAATACTACGCCAAACCTCTCTCTCAGACTGCAGACATCGTCTTTGCAAATCTCTATTATATCTTCTCCCTGGATCAGTATCTTTCCATCATCGGGTTGATGTATCCCGATAAGCATCTTAATAAGTACACTTTTGCCTACGCCACTCTGCCCTACTATGGCAAGCAACTCTCCGTCCCTGATCTTAAGGTTCACACCATTCAGTACAGGCTGACCATTAAAGGACTTTTTCAGGTTGTATATCTCAATCATACTGTAACCTCACTTGTTCAGAGCCAGAATGATGCGATCAGATAATCAAAAACCAGCACAAGCACGGACGACAGTACGACTGCTGCCGTCGTTGCCTTGCTTACCCCCTTAGCACCAAAACCTGCATAGTATCCCTTGTAACAGCATACCCATGATACGAGAAGGCCGAAACAGAGGGACTTCTCCAGGCCCATAATTATATCTGCCATGTCGACAAATTGTTCCATCTGAGAAAAATAAGTCCCCGAACCAAGGCCAAGGAGTTTAACTGCAACTAACCATCCCCCGTATATCCCCACCACGTCAAAGATCGCCGACAGCAGTGGAAAGGCTATAAGAGCAGCCAGTATATTGGGGACAACCAGATACTTTATCGGACTCAAGGCCATTGCAAGGAGTGCATCAATCTGTTCGGATATTCTCATTATTCCGATCTCTGCAGTCAAGGCCGAACCAGCCCTCCCAGTCACCATCAATGCCGAGAGCACAGGACCAAGCTCCCTTATAAGGCTCAGGGCGACAGCTGGTCCGAGGAGGGCCTCGGAACCGAACTTCATGAGTGTATAGTAGCCCTGAAGTGCAAGGACCATACCGGCGAAAAGCCCCGTCAATATGACGATAAGAAGTGAACGGTTACCGAAAAACATGATCTGTCTGATCAGCAACCGTATCTTGAAGGGCGGCCTGAATATCAGGACAAGGCTTCTGAGGAGAAAGATGAACATACCCCCCAAGGTCCTGAACTCTTCCAGTACCCAAGAGCCCAGAAGCTCCACAAAGCCAGTAAGCCCATAGCTCCGGGGCTCTGGGGCCGATCCCTGCTGTAATTGACCTTTCAGCCCCTTAGACACTATCTGGAACCCCCTCAGGCTGGAGTTTCACCCTCTGCTGCTGCATCTCTCTTATGATACCAAAAATCTCTTCCATCCTGAGACCATCCTCACCCATCTCGCAGATCATTGTTTCACAGAAAAACCAGGTACACCTGAAGGGTCTCTGCCATCGTGGAAGAAGACAACCATTGTCAGAAAGCATCCTGCAGTATGTATCTTCATCGCACTCCGAACTCGTATCCATACCAGACGGACCAAGACCTATCTGCTCAAGAAATATCCTGTCGTAAAGATCATATAAAAAGTGCCTCTCCCTGCAGCATATGTAGTCGCAAGAGGGACAGACCCGTCCGCTTACCTTCTCTATGAGTGGGCTCACCAGATCGTATAGTTCCATTATTCGTAACGAAACGTGTCTTCTGTCAATCCTGTTTTCAGTACTCATTTTTAAGGACCCTCTCAACAACCTTTTTCCAGCCCCGGGGACCGGGAGCATCAATCCTTGTTATCCCATAAGAAGTAACATCACTATCATATGTCCCGTCCTGTCTCTGAACAAGAAATGCCGCACTCACCTCCTTCAGCATGGGAAGGTCATTCAGACTGTCGCCGACTGCAATTGTTTTTATATTATCATATTCACTCCTGTATAATGCCGTAAGTATCCTTACCGCTTTCCCCTTGTCGCTCCTTCCCATCAGATGAAGAAACCTTCCCCTTGTACAACGGAACCCTTCTTCCTCGATCCGTCGGATAAGGCTCTCAGGCACTCTCGAGCCGCCTTCGTAAAGGAAAGGCTCATCGAACTCTCTCATTCTTGCAAGCTCGGCCTCTTCTTCGGAAAGTCCCGTCAACTCAACAACCTCCTTCAGCGTCATGTCTCCAAAACCTCTTACCGGAAAACCCTCTTTTCTGAGCACACCCATGAAAGATCTCAACCTCTCATACCTCTCTCCAAGGGCTATCATTATATGTCCATCGATCCGGTCACCCTTTTGCATTGACCGGAAATACCCGCAGGGGATAAAAATGCCTCCTCCGTTTTCGGATATGAAAGGGTCGCTGATTCCGAGCCGTTCTCTGTAGGTCTCGATCTCGGCCCTTGTTTTGCTCGAAGAGATCACAATCGGAATCTTTCTCTGCTGAGCCTCCCTGATCGCAGGAAGGGCATCTTCAAAGGAATAATCGTCCTCCCTGAGGAGGGTACCGTCGAGGTCAGTGAAGATTATATATTTCATTGAATAATCAGGATCTGAATATCCATAACATTGGTCCCTGTAGGCCCTGTGATAAGCAGATCCCCTGTCTCCCTGAAAAAATTATAGGAATCATTCCTTTCAAGAAAATCCCTGGCATCAAGGCCACGCATCCGCCCCCTTGAGATCGAATCTCCATCAACTATGGCTCCGGCCGCATCGGTGGGGCCGTCTGTCCCGTCAGTTCCGGCAGAAAGAAGGGTTATCCCCTCCCTACCTTCAATCAAGAGGGCAAAGGTGAGAGCAAGTTCCATATTCCTCCCCCCTTTGCCCTTTCCCGTCACCTTAACTGTGGTCTCCCCACCAGAGATCAGACAGACTGGCCGACCTCCCTTCTCAATATATCTGCTCGCCACTTCAAAGAGCCAGGCCGCAGCATCCCGCACCTCACCGGAAAGCCTGTCCGTAAGGATTTCAGTATCATATCCGATCTGTCTTGCTGCATCTGCAGCCCCCTCCAGTGCCTTTCTGTTAGTCCCGACAAGTATGTTCTTCACACTGTCAAAAAATGCTGCATCAGGCCCGGGAGTCTCGGGATATTCCCCCCCGCTCCCCTTCTTAAGAAAATCCAGCATACCAGGGGGAGCCTTCTCCATGAGATTATACTTCTCAAGCACCTTCAGGGCATCATCATAGCTGGTAGGGTCTGGAGCAGTGGGGCCTGAGGCTATCACATCAAGGGCATCCCCTATCACATCAGATATGATCAGGTTTATTATGCCAGCCGGGGCAACCCTCTCTGCAAACCTTCCTCCCTTTACAGCCGAGAGATGTTTTCTGACCGCATTAAGTTCCGAGATTTCAGCCCCTGCCCGGAGCAGCAGATCAGTAATGTCCTGTTTCTCCTTCAGTCTCAATCCCTCATAGGGTGATACAAAAAGTGCCGAACCGCCGCCGGATGTGAGGCAGATGAGGAGGTCATCCTCATCAAGGTCATCGGCTAATTCCAGGATCTTCCTCGTTGCCGAGACCGCCCTCTCATCAGGCACAGGGTGTGATGCCTCACAGGCTCTTATCTGTCTCAACCGGTTTTCCCGGGGAAGATGGCCGTCCTTTGTGATGATTATTCCTTCTCTTATGAGATCACCGAGTCCCTCCTCGAGGCCAAGCGCCATGGGATAGGAGGCCTTTCCGAACCCTGCAACATATACGTCCCTTACTCCTCCAGCGGCGATCCTCTCTCTGATACGACCGGCTTCAGAGAGGATTAGACGATAGGGGTCAACCCTCTTCAATGCCTCCCTGAACATGGCGATGAGAAGTTCCCTCTTGCTAATACCCTGACTCATAATGTAGTTTGCTCGGTCCTCCAGCGTGTACTGAATCTTTCCTTAATTCAATCCTTAGATGATTTTATCAGAAAAGGATGATATTTTTTATGTTTCAAGTCACAAGCAGCATTACTGCTCAGGGTAGAAGGGGCGGGACAGACACTATGGAACACAATATATATTGTGAATTGTCATGACAAAACCTTAATCTTCATTGAGCGGCATACTGGAAAGAAATCTGCCCTCCCGGTTCTTCCATCGCAATGGGATTGCTGGTGCTCCCGCTTCTGTTCTGCAGAGACGCACAGATATCAGCGCAGGCTGTAGTAGATTAAGGTCAGTTAACAAGTCATTATATAAAATATTATTAAATAACAACAAGTTAGAAAAATTGGTCGAAAATATTCTATAATAGAATAAAACAAACTTATAGCTGGAACACCTTATGACCTTCAGAAAGATACTTAAATCAAAACTCCATATGGGCTGTGTTACCGACGCAAATCTCGATTACGAGGGTAGTTGCACGATTGATGAGGAACTGATGGAGCTTGCTGACTTACTTCCTTATGAGTCGGTCCTTATCAGCAACTACAACAACGGCGAGAGGTTTGAGACGTATGTCATCCCCGGAGAAAGAGGCAGCAGGGAGATATGCCTTAACGGGGCGACTGCCCATAAGGGTAAAAGGGGCGACAGGGTTTTCATCTTTTCCTGGCGGTATGTTCCCGAAGAAGAAGTTTCCAAGTATCCCCCCCGGATTATAATTCTTGATGAAAACAACCTCCCCAAAAACTGAGAAAGGAGGCACGAGGAAGATGAAGAACTACAAGGCCTATACAAGGAGCAACTTCAGGGAACTGCCTGAGATCAAGAGGCTTCCTGAAGACAGCATCGCCGACATCGATATAGTATCTCGTGTTTTCCCCTTCAAGACTAACAATTATGTAGTTGAGAAACTGATAAACTGGAGGGATGTACCCTATGACCCCATATTCATCCTCAATTTTCCCCAGCGGGGGATGTTGCAGGACTATCACTATCAGATGATGGCAGATGCCGTCAGGTCCGGTGATGAAAACCGTATCCGGAGAACGGCAAGGGAGATCCAGTATTCCCTCAACCCACACCCTGCTGGACAGCTTGAACACAATATCCCTGTAAAGAACGGCCGGAAACTGAACGGGATTCAGCACAAATATGAACAGACCGTCCTTTTCCTTCCTTCAAAGGGACAGACATGCCATGCCTATTGCACCTTCTGTTTCCGGTGGCCCCAGTTTATCGGGGATTCCGAGCTGAGGATAGGAGCACGGGAGATCGACCCTCTGCTCGAATACCTCAGGGAACACCGTGAGGTGACAGATGTGCTCTTTACCGGAGGTGATCCCCTTGTCATGAAGGCCTCCACTCTCTCTGATTACATAACGCCCCTTCTTGAGAGTGAATTCTCCCATGTCAGGAATATCCGGCTCGGGACAAGGGTGCTTACTTACTGGCCGGACAGGTTCATCACCGATGAAGATGCCACCGAACTCCTTGGATTGTTCAGGAGGGTAGTAGCATCAGGAAAGCATTTAGCCTTCATGGCCCAGTTCAACCATCCGAGGGAACTCTCAACAGAGGAAGTCCGGGAGGCAATAGCAAGGATAAGGGAGACAGGAGCTGAGATAAGAACACAGTCCCCCATACTCAAACACATCAACAACAATCCTGAACTCTGGTCGGAGATGTGGAAGAAGCAGGTGGATCTGGGCTGTATCCCCTATTATATGTTCATTGTCAGGGATACAGGGGCTCAGCACTACTTCGGCGTACCTATCGTCAGAGCCCATGAGATCTTCCGTGAAGCCATTGCGGGCGTCAGTGGTCTTGCCAGAACGGTCCGCGGACCAGTCATGTCCGCAACGCCGGGGAAGATTCAGATTCTCGGTCCCGCCGAGGTTCATGGAGAATATCTCATCGGCCTTACTTTCCTTCAGGCACGCAACCCTGACTGGATTTTGCGACCCTTCTTTGCTGAATACAACGAAGACGCCCTCTGGATTGATGACCTCGTCCCTGCCTTTGGTGAAAGAAGGTTCTTTTTTGAAAAGGATGAGTTCGAGTATGAACCTCTTTTCAAGGATCTGAAGAACTGATTCTTTCTGATTAACACGATTAATACTTACTCTTGCCGAAGGGGCTATTTTTCTTGACTATAAGCGTGAAAGCCTTTATACTTACTATTGTTTCCGGTTTTTTAAAAGGGAGGTCCAGATGTCAGATTTTTACCAGACCGGCGTAGTCTCCACCCTGCACAGGCTTGGTCGGGGGGATATTGAGAGGATAGAGGCAGAACTTACCTGGTACTCCCAGGAAAGGCCTATCGCCCTGGTACTCCCATCCCTCTATTCTGAACTCGAAGGCGAGGCCCTAAGGGGTATAATCTCCGAACTCAAGGGAATCAGTTATGTAAAGGAAATAATAGTAACTCTCGGACCTGCAAGCGAAACCGAGTTCCTGAAGGCAAAAGAGTTCTTTTCCGGCCTGCCCCACAACCTGAGCATAATATGGAATACTGGCCCCCGCCTCACTGAAATCTACCATGAAATACAAAAGGCAGACCTCCATATCGGGGAACACGGGAAGGGACGATCAGCCTGGATGGCCTATGGCTATGCCATCTCAAGGCAGGAATTCCATACAATAGCACTTCATGACTGTGACATACTCACCTATACAAGGGACCTTCTGGCCCGCCTCTGCTATCCTGTTACAAACCCCAACCTCGACTACCACTTCTGCAAGGGGTATTACAGCCGGGTCTCCGACAGGCTCCATGGAAGGGTTACCAGACTGCTCGTCACTCCCCTTCTGCGGGCCCTCCAGAAGGTAATAGGATACAATCCCCTCCTGATTTTCTTCGACAGTTTCCGTTATCCCCTGGCCGGGGAATTTGCCATGATGGCAGACCTTGCAAGGGTAATAAAGATTCCTGGAGACTGGGGACTTGAGGTGGGAGTGCTTGCCGAGGTTTACAGAAACACGTCCCTGAGAAGGGTCTGCCAGGCTGACATCTCAGACAACTATGAACACAAACACCAGGAACTCTCCCCTGAAGATGCATCGAAAGGGCTCCATAAGATGTGCGTTGATATCTGCAAATCCCTCTTCAGGACCCTTGCATCAGAGGGGGTGGTCTTTTCCGGAAGTTTCTTCAATACCCTGATCGCCACATACATGAGAACCGCCCAGGACATCCTGAAGCGATACGAAGACGATGCAGCCATCAACGGCCTCTTTTTCGACAGGCACGAGGAGAGCCTTGCCGTGGAGACATTTACGAAGGGGATAAGGCAGGCTGCAGATACGATAATGAGGGACCCCCTCGGTATTCCGCTCATCTCGAGCTGGGACCGGGTGAGTTCCGCCATACCCGACATACTGAACAGCATCAGGGAAGCCGTTGAGGCTGATAACAGTTAAAAGATTGGGAGGTGATTCTTGGATATGTCATCGGTAACTCTACTGATATTTATTGTTTCAATCATCCTGCTTCTGATCGGCAGGAAAATCGGTTTCAAGATTCTCCACAACTGGGCGGAAAAGACAGAGACAGCTCTTGATGATGCAATATATGATTCCATAAAAACCCCGTCCATCTACTGGGCTGTGGCCATAGCCCTCTACATATCCATCGGAGTCAGTGAAATACCGGAGAAGGTAGGATACTATATAACAAGGGCCATCTTTATACTCATCATATTCTCCGTGACTATCGCTCTTGTAAAAATCACAGGACGGCTCATCCAGATATATTCCGAGAGGAGCACTGTACCTGTCCCCTCCACCGGCCTTGTGAACGCATCGGTAAAGGGGATCATTCTTGTTGTAGGGGGACTCATAATACTGCATTCCCTCGGGATTTCCATAACACCCCTTCTTACAGCCCTCGGCGTTGGAGGTCTTGCCGTAGCCCTGGCACTGCAGGACTCCCTTGCAAACCTCTTTGCCGGGTTTCATATACTCCTTGAGCGTTCAATCAGGGTAGGTGATTTCGTGGAACTGGAAAACGGCCAGAAGGGATACATACTTGATATCGGCTGGAGGACAACCCGCGTGAGGATGCTCCCAAACAATGTCGTCATCATACCCAACAGCAAGCTCGCCCAGAGCGTTGTCGTCAATTACTATCTTCCTGAAAAAAGGATGTCCTTGCTAATACCGATAGGCGTGAGTTATTCGGCCGATCCGGAACAGGTGGAAGAGATACTCCTTGATGAGGCTAAAAAGGCTGCCGGTGATATACCCGGTCTCCTATCAGAACCGGAACCGATTGTCCGGTTTATACCCGGATTCGGCGAGAGCTCCCTCGACTTCACGCTCATCTGCCAGGTAGGTGAATTCGTGGATCAGTACTATGCCCAGCATGAACTCAGAAAAAGGATCTTCAAGAGGTTCAAGAAGGAAGGAATCGAAATACCATTCCCGCACAGAACCGTCTATCTCAGGGAGGAAAAAGAATGGTGAACGATGCCCCATACTTCAATTTCCAGGAGTGCTCCATTGTTCTTAAGTCCACAGGGTTGAAGGCGGGCACCATAGAAGAGATGCGGAGTCTACTGAGCAAGGTTTCTGACAACTGCATCTATCATCACACATTCCAGTATTTCTTCAAGGGCAATATCCTTGAGTACACCAATGACTTTGCCCAGTGGGCCGGTGAGGCGATCGGAGAGAGGGAGCTTGCAGAAAGGCTCTCCAATGTGGACCCCTATGTTCTTCCCTCAATGAAGGATCTCAGGGAGGAACTTGTAAGAATCATTGATGATTTCCTCGCCACATTTCCAACTCCCCGTGCCGCTCTCAGTGGAGACGAACTCTTCTTCAATGAATCCGTGACAATAATCTACCCCCTGGGCATCAGGGCACGGAATCTGGCGGAATTCCTGATGGTTGTCCGGTACATTGACCCCGGCTCTCTCTATTACCACTTTTACGAAGCAAGAAAACGGCTTGGGGGGATTGACGACTTTTCCATGTGGATTGAACACTCCCTCGGGATGAAAGAAACAGCTGAGAGAATCAGGGCGATTGATCCATTCATGCACAACATAGAGTCTATCAGGCAACACATCATTGATGAACTGGAGGAAGCTGTCAGGACCGATATGGAGGTGGATGAATGATCCTCTCAAAATATGCCGGCATTGTACCTAAGAGCGACATACTTCTCATAAGAAAGCTCTGTGATCACTTTGAGGGAAAGTCCTTTCTTCATATCAATTCCACCCGGGCAGGCGGGGGTGTAGCCGAGATACTGCAGCGGATGATACCCATCCTGAACGACCTAGGAATAAATGCACGTTGGGAGACCATTGAGGGAGACAGGAGATTTTTTGACATAACCAAAAAGATTCATAACGCCCTTCAGGGGATGGCTGAGACGATTACAGATGAAATGTGGGACTATCATATGGAGATAAACAGGAGAAATGCAAAAAAACTCGACCTTGACGCCGATACAGTCCTGATCCATGACCCTCAACCTGCCCCTCTGATAAGATTCAGAAAAAAAGACACTAGGACCCACTGGATATGGCGTTGCCATATTGATCTGTCCTCCCCCCGGGAGTCTGTATGTGACAGGATAAGGGAATACTGCAATGGCTATGACTCTGCCATCTTCTCTGTCTCCAAGTTCACCAGGGCCATGAATATACCTGAATTCATCATACCACCCTCAATTGACCCTGTGAGCGAAAAGAACAGGGAACTCACTGACGGAGAGATCGAGGCTGTACTCAGGAAATACAGTATCCCAGAGGACAGACCCATGATACTCCAGGTATCCCGGTTCGACCGTTTCAAAGACCCTATAGGGGTTATTCAGGCATACAGGCTTGTAAAGAAATACAACGACTGCATCCTCGTCCTTGCCGGAAGCCCGGCAACAGACGATCCAGAGGGAGAGGCCGTACTGGAAGAAGTAAGGGAGTATGCCGCTGATGATCCTGATATTTACATCCTTCTTCTACCTCCTTCCAGTGACCTTGAAATCAACGCCCTTCAGAGAAGCGCCACCGTCGTGCTGCAGAAGTCCCTCAAGGAGGGGTTCGGCCTAACCGTTTCAGAGGCGATGTGGAAGGGAAAGCCTGTTATTGGCGGGGCAGTCGGAGGGATACCCCTCCAGATCCTTAACGGTGTGACGGGATTTCTGGTCCATTCCGTGGAGGGTGCAGCCTTCAGGATAAGACAGTTTCTGAACAATCCCGCCATGCTCGAGAGGATGGGGAACATCGGGAAGGAGTACGTGAGGAACAACTTCCTGATTACCCGCCAGATACGGGACTATCTTTCAGTCTGGCTCGCCATGGAAAATCCTGGGATGGATGTGATTGAGGTATGAACAGAGAAGAACTGCACAACTTTATAAAGAGCAGCCTTGCCGGAAAAGAACTCATAATCGTGACCAACAGGGAGCCCTATGTACACAGGAGAAAGGCCGGTAAAGTCATCATTGAAAGGTCGGCAGGAGGAGTTGCCACAGCCCTTGATGATATCCTCGCCTTGACCGGAGGTATCTGGCTTGCCTGGGGAAGCGGTGATGCTGACAGGGAGACAGTGGATGAGGATGATACAGTCATGGTCCCGCCCGATAACCCGGCATACAGACTTAAGCGCGTCTGGCTCCAGAAAAGAATTGCAGATAATTACTATAATGGCTTCTCCAACAGGGTACTCTGGCCGCTCTGTCATATCTCCCTCGACAGGGTTTATTACAGGAGGCGGTACTGGGAGGATTACATAAAGGCAAACTTCACCTTCACCAATGCGATAAGTGCGATTGTGAACCAGAACTCCCTTGTATGGCTTCATGATTACCACCTCTGCATGGTGCCGGGCATGCTCAGGGAGAGATTTCCCGATCTCACCATAGCCCATTTCTGGCATATACCCTGGCCTGACTGGGATGTCTTCAGGGCAGCCCCTCAGGCGATGAACATCCTTGAGGGCCTCCTTGGAAATGACCTCATCGGATTTCAGATCCCCCTCTTTGTGAAGAACTTCCTTGAATGTGTTGATGAGGCCCTTGATGCCGAGGTTGACTATGAGAACTCCATCATCACATACAGGGGGAGGAAGACCTTCCTCTCAGCCTTTCCTATCAGTGTGGATTTTGAGAAGTTCGACCATCTCAGTTCAGCTCCGGAGACGGAGAGGAGCATAAAAAGATTGCGGAAGAGATACAATCTGCCCCAGATGGTCGGGCTGGGTGTTGACAGGCTTGAATACACCAAGGGACTGCTTAAACGGCTCCAGGCATTGAACCTATTTTTTGAGAAGTATGAGAAATTCAGGGGAAAATTCACTTTCATTCAGATCGCCGTCCCTACGAGGCTTCAGGAGCCATACCTCAGCTACAAGAAATCCGTTGAAGCCCTCATTTCCAGGATACAGAAGAGGTTTGGCAGGGACGACTGGACCCCTATTCTCTATATCTCAAAAAAACTCGACCAGAAAGAACTTGTCACCTTCTACAGAATTGCAGACCTGGCTGTGATAAGCTCCCTTTACGACGGGATGAATCTTGTCGCAAAGGAATACGTAGCCTCCCAGACAGACAACAGGGGGGCCCTGATCCTCAGCGGCCTTGCCGGGGCAGCCGAGGAACTGGAAGGTGCGATCCGGGTGAACCCCTATGACATAGAGAACTTTGCAGACAGCATAAATATCGCCCTCCGGATGCCCAGGGAGGAAAAACGGATCCGGATGCAGATGCTCAGGAAACAGATCTCGGACAATGACATCCACTACTGGATAACCGATGTCCTCCGGTCCATACTCTCAATCTCCGAGATTAAATCAGCAGGCTGTGAGTATGCCTTTGACAGAATGGACCGGATACTCAAACGGCTTGCAAGGAGGAAACCCTTTTTCTTCCTCGACTACGACGGGACCCTGTCCCCAATAGTGGATACTCCTGACGAGGCTACGCTCCCGCCACGGATGAAGCGGTTGCTCAGGGAACTGAGCAGTAGTTACCCTGTCACGATAATAACCGGCCGGACCCTCGACGACATCAGAAGAAGAGTCGGTATAAGAAACATCATTTATGCCGGCAACCACGGGGCAGAGATATGGGAGGGTGGAGAGACGGTCCAGATCCAGCAGCCCGAACAGGAACTCTTTCTCATCAGAGAGGTCCTCCAGAAACTGACTGAATCCCTCTCCGATATTAAGGGGGTCTATGTTGAAGACAAGGGCATCACTGTAAGCATCCATTACCGGAATGTCTGGACAAAGGATATCAGCGAGGTCTTCAGCAGATTCTGGTCAATTATGAAGGGCTATGAAGGCCGTTTCAGGGTAACATCAGGGAAGAAGGTCTTTGAGATCCGTCCCTTCGCTGTCTGGAACAAGGGGGATGCAGTTAAATGGATACTCAGGAAACACGGCAAAGGTTTTCTTCCTATCTACATAGGCGATGATGTGACGGACGAAGATGCCTACAGTGTGCTCCGGAAGCGGGGCATTACACTTCATGTCGGTCCGAACTCCAAATCGGATTACTACCTTGAGGACATCGATGATGTCTACAGGTTTCTTTCAGAAATCACTTCCCTCAGGAGGAACAGGTCATGATAAGATTTTTTGAGAAGGATCCATACTCTCCGATTCAGTATGTTTATGATGTCGATAAGGTCCTCTTCAGAAAGAAGAGCGAGTATCAGGAGATTCTCGTCTTTGAGAACAGCTATTTCGGGAAGGTCCTCGTCCTCGATGGAGTGGTACAGCTCACTGAAAGGGACGAGTTCTTCTACCATGAGATGCTAACCCATCCCGTTCTACATGCCCATCCCTCGCCCAGGGTTGCCCTGGTGATTGGCGGCGGCGACGGAGGAGCGGTGAGAGAGGTCATACGGCATGAATGTATAGAGAAGGTATATTTTGTGGAGATAGATCGTGAGGTTATAGAGACCTCAAAACGTTTCTTTCCCACAGTATCATCCGAGATAGACAACCCAAAGGTTGAGATTCACAACATGGATGGCGCAGAGTTCGTAAGGAACAGGAGGAACGAGATAGACATAGTGATAGTTGACTCCACGGACATCATAGGCTTTGCCCGGAGCCTTTTCACAGTCGAATTCTTCAGGTCGATAAAGGACTGTCTGACGGATCAGGGGATGTTCGTCACGCTCTCGGAATCCCTCCACTTCCACAGGGATATGGTGGTGGATGTCCAGGAGACCCTTAAACTCGTATTCCCTGAAGTAGATCTCTACACCGCACCCATCGCAACCTATGCCGGAAACTGGTGGACCTTCTCAGCCGCCTCGGTCTCACTCGGAATGAGGGAGCCACGAAGGCCAGTTGTAAGCGGAGTCAGGTTCTACTCAGAGGAGATACATAAACAGGCCTTTCTCCCGGAAAGCCTCTATCAACGGCTCCTCGGGAAGAAACTCAAATGGTAGCCGGAAAGACCTGGAGGCTCAATCCCCCCGACACCATGAGTCGTGGCCACCCGGCTTCATAATTTTCTGTATTCTCAGAGGTGAGTTATAAAACCACGAAGGTCACGAAGACTTCCTACCCTCACCCCTTTTTACCTCAACCTCATCCTCAGGCCTTAGCCTTATTGTACCGTAAACACCCCATCACTCTTGTCCGCACCACGCCGGTTTTTGTTAGCATCCCAGAGGTTTACCTTCAGCCGGTACTGCCCCGCTGTGAACCCTGAAGGTATCACCCAATTGTAAGTCCCGGGATTGCCACCCTTTATCACATCTATCAGATTCCACCCCGTGTCTCCTATAAGATGATATTTTATGACCACTTTGTCTATGGGGGTCTTTGTGGCGTTGGTTGTCCAGACTATTGGAACCGTATCGCCGGGACTGTAAGTCTCCCCACCATTCGGTGCTGTTATCTTTATCACCTCTATCATGAACCGGGAGTCTGAAGTATCACTGCCCACGATATTCCCAATGCTGTCATACCCCGTCACCCTCACCAGACACTTCCGCTTGTTCCCTGCAACGGCAGGCACAGACCAGTCATAACTCGTCCCGCCCACTCCGGTAGCAATGCTACGCCAGGTATTTCCATCGTTTATGGAGTATTCGAGATCAAAACTCACCGCACCTGAAGGGGCTGTCCAGGTGATGGTATGAGTTCCGC
>CAZITN010000061.1:0-9964 GCA_964542175.1 uncultured Thermodesulfovibrio sp.
TAGTAAGTGTTGACGATCCGGCCCTGCTTGATACCGGCATCCCTGCTCCCGGCAAGGGATAAAAACAGGTTGAGGCCAAGGTCAAGGCTGAGGCCGAGTAACCCGATAACCTGATAACTTAATGACTGATGACAACCTTTGCCCAATAACCAAAATACAAATACACCAATTACAGTTTTTACGGCTGGGTAACAACCTGATAACCGTCTTTCTGTGCTAATCAGCCAGATGCAGTTTCTGGCCTTTGAATCATGCTGGAATGGATAGATAAAATAGGCTGGAATATTGTTGCGATCCTCTGCCTGACCATCGGGCTTGCCCCTTACAAAGCCCCTCATGTTTGGGGAAAACTCAAGATGCTCGCAAAAGGGAAACTTGTCCGTCCGATTGACTGGTTCGATCTCTTTCTCCATGGCCTCCCCTGGGTGCTTCTGCTACTGAAGGCTGCCGTATCATTAAGGTCCCGTTGAGATACAAGCCCCTCCTGATGCCGTCATCCTCCGTCCTTTCCCGTGACAACACCAGGGCTTCCCTTCACTTTCAACTTAACTCCTTCGATTCTGTTATAATATTTTCTGTTTTGAAAACCCTGACTTAGAAGGAGAAGTATGTCCAGAGACTACAAGGATACGCTCAATCTGCCCAAGACCGCCTTTCCCATGAAGGCGAACCTCGCCCGGAAGGAGCCGGAGTTTCTCAGGTTCTGGGAGGAAAGGGAGATATACCGGAAAATACAGGAAAAGAACCTCGGGAAACCGGCCTTCATACTCCATGACGGCCCTCCCTACGCAAACGGCCACATCCACATGGGCCACGCACTGAACAAGGTCCTGAAGGACATCATCGTGAAGTACAGGAGCATGAAGGGCTTTTACTCCCCCTATGTGCCAGGTTGGGACTGTCATGGACTTCCCATCGAACTTCAGGTGGACAAGAAACTTGGAAAGAAGAAGCACGAAACCCCCGTTACCGAGAAGCGCAAACTCTGCAGGGAATATGCTGAACGGTTTGCAGGCATTCAGCGGGATGAGTTCAGGAGGCTTGGCGTCTTTGGTGACTGGGAGCGGCCCTATCTTACGATGGCCTATGAATACGAGGCCGCCATTGCCCGGGAGTTCATCCGTTTCATAAAGAACGGCGCTGTCTACAAGGGGAAAAAGCCTGTCCACTGGTGCCCCTCCTGTGTGACAGCCCTTGCCGAGGCAGAGGTGGAGTATGCAGAGAAGGTCTCTCCCTCCGTGTTTGTCCGGTTCAGGGTGCCTGATAATGAGGCAAGGAAACTCCTGAGTTCAGGGGACAAACCCCTGTATTTCCTGATCTGGACCACCACGCCCTGGACCCTCCCTGCAAACCTTGCCCTTGCGGTTCATCCCGAGGTTAGCTATTCTCTGGTGGAAAAGGGCGATGAACTTTTGATCGTGGCCTCAGACCTTATTGAAAACCTCGCCGAGAAGATCGGCCTTGAAGGTGAGGTGATCTCAGAATTCAAGGGTTCTGAACTTGAGGGGATGAAGGCCCTCCATCCATTCATAGAACGGGAGTCACCTGTGATAACCGGTGAGTTCGTCACCACCGAGGAGGGCACAGGGATAGTGCACATCGCCCCTGGCCACGGTGAGGACGACTATATGGCCGGGCTCAAATACGGCCTTGAGATCTACGCCCCTGTAGATGACTACGGAAAATTCACCACCGAGGATGGGGACCTGAAAGGAGAGTTCGTCTTCAAGGCAAACGAGACCATAATCAGGATTCTTGAGGAAAAGAAGGCCCTCATGGGGGCCTCGGAGATAACCCATTCCTACCCCCACTGCTGGCGGTGCAAAAAGCCGGTGATCTTCAGGGCAACAGAGCAGTGGTTCATCTCCGTTGACCACAATGACCTCAGGCGCTCATGCCTTGAGGAGATTGAGCGGGTAGAGTGGATACCCCGCTGGGGAAGGGAACGGATCAGGGGAATGGTTGAGCGGAGACCGGACTGGTGTGTCTCCAGGCAGAGGGCCTGGGGAGTACCCATAACAGTGCTCAACTGCAGTAAGTGCGGTGACTTCGTAAAGGACGAGGCCTTTTTTGAGCGTATCATAAAGCTCTTCTCAGAGAAGGGCTCTGATGCCTGGTTTGAGGCAGACGTGGAGGAACTGCTTCCCGAAGGCTACCAGTGCCCCTCCTGTGGTTCCGGTGAGTTTCAGAAGGAGACAGACATACTTGATGTCTGGTTTGACTCAGGCGTAAGCCACGCTGCCGTGCTTGAGTCGGATGAAAGGCTCAGGTGGCCTGCTGAGATGTACCTTGAGGGAAGCGACCAGCACAGGGGATGGTTCCAGAGTTCCCTTATAGCCTCTGTAGGCACGAGGGGAAGGGCCCCTTACGACATAGTGCTTACCCACGGCTTTGTGGTGGACGGCCAAGGAAGAAAGATGTCCAAGTCCGTGGGGAATGTAATCTCCCCTGAGGACATCATAAAACAGAATGGTGCCGAGATACTCAGGATCTGGGTTTCTGCTGAGGACTACCGGAACGATGTGAGGCTCTCAAAGGAGATACTCAAGCGGCTCGTTGAGGCATACAGAAAGATCAGAAACACCTGTAGGTTTATACTTGGCAATATCAGTGATTTTGACTTTGAGGACTATTCCTCTAACCTTACGGAACTGGACCGGTGGGCGATGAGCAGACTCCAGACACTTGTGAAAAAGGTGACAACGGGGTATGAAAAATTTGACTTTCACGATGTCTTCCACTCAATCCACAACTTCTGCGTTGTAGACATGAGTTCCTTCTACCTTGATATCCTCAAGGACAGGCTCTATACCTCTGCCCCATCAGCAAGGGAGAGGCGTGCAGCCCAGTGGTCGATGCTCAGGATCCTTGAGACCATGACAGGGCTGATGGCACCGGTACTCTCCTTCATGGCTGAGGAGGTCTGGCAGCACCTGCCAGGAGAAAGGGAGGAGAGTGTCTTTCTTTCCGACTTCCCTGAGGTGGATGAGAGGTTTGACGATCCCGAGCTTGAAAAACAGTGGGCCGGCCTGATTGAGATCAGAGACGTGGTAAACAAGGCTATTGAGATCAAGCGGGCGGAAAAGGTAATTGGAAACTCCCTTGAGGCAAAGGTTACTGTTTATGCTGACGAGGAGTACGGGGCATTGTTGAGTAAGTACGAGTCCTTTCTTCCCACCCTCTTCATCGTCTCCCAGGCTTCCATTGGAGAGGTCGATAAAACACCGGAAGGTGTTTACAGGGACGAAGATGGAAGGGAGATCGCCGTCCTGGTAGAGCATGCCGACGGGTCAAAGTGTCAGCGGTGCTGGAACTGGGCGGATACGGTGGGCACCCTTACTGATGCCCCTGATATCTGCCAGAGATGCCATGAAGTCCTTGAGGCTGGTGGGGCTTGATGGGAGGCCTCTCCCTGTCCTTAAGAAAGGGTGCCTTCCTGATAATCACGATTCTTACCATTGCGGCTGACCAGATTACCAAGGCCCTGATCCTGGAACATATCCGTTACTATGAATCCATCCGGGTACTGCCCTTCTTCCAGATAGTTAATGTGAAAAACACAGGGGCTGCCTTCGGGCTCTTCCGGTCTCTCGGGAACACCTTCTTCATCATCCTCTCCATCATCGCAATAATATTCATCATCTACCTCCTCCTGAGGGATGATGCAGATCCGCTTCCCCTCTCCCTCATCCTCGGTGGTGCAATCGGCAACCTGATCGACCGGCTCAGACTGGGATACGTGGTTGACTTTCTGGACTTCCATATCGGAGAGCACCACTGGCCTGCATTCAATCTTGCCGACTCCGCCCTTACCATTGGAATCGGGCTGCTGTTTCTGAGGATGCTTTTATCCGGACGGGAAAGGACAAAGATCTCTTAACCGAACAGTTGCATAAATTCTCCCAAGAGGCAGGGGGCCGATACGACTAAATGCCCTCACGGAGCCTCCCTGCCTGTTCAGTTATCCGGGGGTATGCTCTGGAATTTTTCATTATGAAGCTCCGGTCGTGTCTGGGTAGAGAAAGTCTGTTATGGACGGTGCCTTAATAGTCCTGATCAGTTGTAAGGAGGGTTTTTGAGTAGAGAAGAGCGGACGGTCTCCGCCGAGCCGACACAGGGAAGCGCTTTCATGAACCATCAGGTATTGATAATGAAAAATTCAGAGCAGACCCCCGGTCTTTGCAACAGCAAGGTTACCCCGACCGGTCCTCTCCCACGATCTGGACGACTATGCGGCGGCGTCTCTTCCTGTTGTCAAAGTCAATGAAGACCAGCTGCTGCCAGGTCCCGAGTATCAGTTCTCCTTCAACGAGCGGAACGCTCAGGGAGGGCTTCATCAGGGCAGCCCTCACATGGGAAAAACCGTTCCCGTCACCCCATCTCCTGTTATGTTCATAAGGAACAGTGGATGGAATGATTAGCTCAATCGTCCGCTTCAGATCCTCCACCACCCCGGGCTCAAACTCTATGGTCGTGACCGCACCCGTAGATCCGGGACAGAAGACCGTCACAAGCCCCTCGGTGATCCCCGACTTGCTGACTATCCCGGTAACATGCCCGGTGATGTCAATAATGTCAGTAAATCCCCTGGTCTGAAGTTCTATCTCTGCGGAATGGACCACGCTACTGCATCATGTACATCTGGCTGACTGAAACCCTTCTGTAACTCTTTGGGGGCCGAAACTCAGAAGCAGGTATCCGTCTGACCTCGATCCGGGAGACCTCTTCTTCCTCTGTACTCTTCTGCCCCGGTATCATGGGAACCATGTGAGTTATCCTCCGCATCACCCAGCCCTTGTCAAAGATGGCCTGATACTCCTTTGAGGTTTCATAGGGTGAGACCTCCCTGGGCATGCCCGGAGTAGCTGCACAGTCTTTCATCTTCTGTGCGAAGCGCTCTATCTTTCTCATGCTCTTCATCTCTTTCTCCATAGGTGTTCCCTTTGCCATCCAGATCTCCTCATAGAGTCTGCCGTTCTCATATACATTGTACTTGACCGTGTTGTAGCCTGCTATCTTTCCGCCACGGCCGGCTTTCTCAACGCGGATCTTCACAGGCTGGCCCATCCTGTTACCCCCGCCCATCTGCTCCATCATTCTTCTCTGCTCAGGCGGGAGATCCTGTAACATCTTCTCCATGGTGGCCTTGATCGTGTCACAGTACTCCTTGAGGGTGGTCTGGATGTAAGTCCTGTCATCGTCATTCATCAGGATAAGCTCCTCCCTGTTGACATCAATAATAACCCCACCACCGTCACTGCCACCGGACTGTTTGATCTTCCCCTTCTCTGCCATCGCTACGCTTCCGTCCTGATAAGACACCACCACACCTGCATATGCTTCGGAAGACAGAATGCCGATCATAACAGCCACTAACAATAAAACCCGTCTCATTCCCATGATCTTCTCCTTTCTTTTATTGGTCTTATCTTTATCAGCTTATTCCTCCCACCGGTTCTTGAGCCGGATCATCTTCTGAAGAGGCCCCCGGTAGAGTCGCCTCTCCTCCACCGGTGTTTTGGTTATCTTGAGACTCCATCTCTCCTCCCGGGGTTCCGCCCCCTCCCTGGCAAGGGCGGTGGGATGGGGATCGGTCATCCGGGGAGCACGACCAAGATCAATCTCCTCAATCCTGTAACAGAATTCCACCTGGATGTTGTTGGGGTCTGTAGAAAAAAAGGAGTGTATAAATCCATTGTCAAGTACCTCCGTGACCCAGACCCCGGCTGCATCAAGCCTGTCCTTGAGGCTCCAGAGCCTCTCTTCGTCTTCAACCTCCAGACAGAGATGATCAAAGACAAAGGGACCCTCCACCGGCCTTCCAGGGTCCTTGTCCGGTACCGGCTCTACACCGGGCCACTCGAAAAAGGAGACCATAGATCCCCCGCCCACCTCGAAGAAGTACTGGCGGGCGCCCTTTTCTCCCACCCCGCCAACAAGCCTCAGCTCCAGGAGGTCACGCCAGAAACGTATTGTTTCATCCATATCCCCTGTGGCAAAGGCTATATGATTGATCCCCCTGAACCTCATTTCCCCTATTATACAATCAGCGGAGATTTTCGTGCAGATTTACCTTACAAGGGAGTTCACCACAGGCTGGAGAATGTCCGCCTCTTGAGAAGACAAGCGGAAATTCCACTAATCCCCTTGCGTTGGAAGGCCCGTGAGGACACATCTCCTGCCGGTCTGCCGTTTTATGCAACATTAGAGAATACCCTGATCAGCTCCCTTTATCGCCCCTCAGAGTGAATAGCAGTACTTCATCCACCAGCGGTGTCCCTCCGGGCATTCATGCTTCCATTCCGCATGGGTCCTGCTTATGCAAGACCTTCCACATTCAGGACAGACTGCCTCACACTTTTTTTCCTTCCGGCTATCACAGGGATTCTCCGCTTTGCCTGTCTTTCTATCTCTGCTTTTATCCTCACTCATCATCGTCCCCTTAATGCCATTTTTCTGGTATCCTCTTTTTTACACCGAGATTGAGACATATCTTCAGATACAGTATATAGGGAGGCAGAGGGGTAATGGGTCTGAACGGTTTTGATCATCAGATAAGCCTAACCTGGACGGTAAGGCGTGATGATCGCCTCGGAGACGGGGCCCCCGAAAAGTCGAAGACTTTTTGGGGTATATGGGGCATGGAGGCCCGTCGAGAATGATGTGAAGGCCCTTTGCCCCTATGCCTCCCCTACCATAAAATCGCTCAAGTAAGGCCCATGAGGACAGATCTCCTGCCGGTCTGCCGTTTAATGCAATATTCTGAACATGCTTCAGAATCCTTCGAAAAAGAAGGGGTGTCCGGAGACACCCCTTCTTTCAGAAAAACCATATATATCCGTGGGTTACTCCTCCCCTTCCGGTCCTTCCTCTTCAGTGCCTGCATCAGTCTCCTCAGACTCTCCGGTTTCTGACTCAAGCAGCCCCCCCAGGGTATCCCGTTTCACAAAGGTCTCCCTGTAGTCTTCCATACCAGTACCGGCAGGGATTATCCGCCCCATAATCACGTTCTCCTTGAGCCCTCTCAGCTCGTCCACCTTGCCTTCAAGGGCCGCCTCAGTCAGCACCCTCGTCGTCTCCTGGAAGGATGCTGCCGAAACCCAGCTGTAGGTTGAGAGGGAGGCCTTTGTGATACCCAGAAGCATGGGCTTACCAGTGGCAGGCTTGCCTCCATCTGCTCTCACCCTCTCATTCACCTCAATGAACTCCTCACGATCCACCTGGTCACCGATCAGGAACTCCGTATCACCGGGGTCCTCGATCTTGATCTTCCGCATCATCTGCCGGACGATTATCTCTATATGCTTGTCATTGATATTGACGCCCTGGAGCCTGTATACCTTCTGGACCTCATCCACCAGATAGCGCTGGAGTTCATTGGGACCAAGGATATCAAGTATGCTGTGGGGGTTTACGGCACCGTCCATGAGTGCCTCACCGGCCCGCACCCAGTCACCCTCATGGACCGTGACGTGCTTGCCCTTGGGGATAACATACTCCTTCTCCGTATCCCCGGCCTTCACAACGACCACCCGCTGCCCCTTCGGGGCGCTCCTGAACTCGACAACACCGTCTATCTCCGCCACTATCGCATGTTCCTTGGGCTTTCTTGCCTCAAAGAGTTCGGCCACCCTGGGAAGACCGCCGGTGATATCCTTTGTCTTGGTCGTCTCACGGGGAATCTTTGCAAGTATGTCGCCGGGAGCCACTATATCACCCTTCTCAACCAGGATATGGGCACCGGCAGGCAGAAGGTATCTCGCAGGATGCTTGGTCCCGGGAATCTTCAATGTGGCCTTCCCCTTTTCATCCTTTATGGAGATCCTCGGCCTCATATTCGGCGGATAGTCGATAATCACCTTCTGGCTGAGACCGGTCACCTCATCCACCTCTTCCTTGACCGTCACACCTTCCTGGATGTCACCAAGGGCAATACGGCCACCTATCTCTGTAAGGATCGGGACTGAATAGGGATCCCATTCAACAAGTTTCTGTCCTGCCTTGACCTCGCTCCCCTCATCAACAAGGAGCTGGGCACCGTAAACGAGATTGTACTTCTCCTTCTCCCTTCCCTGTCTGTCTACAATAGCAATCTTCGCATTCCTGTTGAGGACCACCAGGATACCTGCCCTGTTCCGGACCGCATGCAGGTCTATGAACTTCACCTTACCGGAGTTCTTTGCCTCAAGCACGGCCTGTTCAGTAACCTTCGTAGCCGTTCCACCGATATGGAACGTCCTCATTGTAAGCTGCGTACCAGGCTCGCCGATTGACTGGGCAGCAATTATTCCGACCGCTTCACCTATCTCTATCACCTTGCCCCTCGCAAGGTCACGGCCATAGCACTTGCCACAGACCCCGAAGCGTGTCTTGCAGGTAAGAACAGAACGGATCTTAACCCTGTCAATCCCGGCCTCCACGATCTTCCGCGTCACCTCTTCATCAATCTCCTGACCCGCATCGGCTATCTTCTCACCTGTAACAGGGTCGATTATCTTGTCTGCAGCCGATCTGCCGAGTATCCTGTCCTCAAGGGCCTGGATTATCTCACCGCCCTCGATCAGGGCATTAACAGTAATACCATCATGGGTCCCGCAGTCCCTCTCAGTGATGATCACATCCTGGGAGACATCAACGAGCCTCCTTGTCAGGTACCCGGCATTGGCCGTCTTCAGGGCCGTATCTGCCAGACCTTTACGAGCACCGTGTGTTGAAATAAAGTACTGCAACGGACTCAGTCCCTCCCGGAAGTTCGCCGTAATCGGGGTCTCTATGATCTCGCCTGAGGGTTTTGCCATCAATCCCCTCATACCGGCAAGCTGTCTGATCTGGGCTGCCGAACCCCTTGCCCCGGAGTCGGCCATCATGAAGATGCTGTTGAATGTCCGCCTCTCCTTGAGTTCCTCCTCAGAGAGGGCTTCACCATCTTCAGCTCCCAGCTCCTTCATCATCTCCTCGGCCACCCTTTCGGTCACATTCGCCCAGATGTCTATCACCTTGTTGTAACGCTCACCCTGAGTTATCAGACCGTCAGAGTACTGCTTGTAAACCTCAAGTACCTCCTGCTCGGCCTCCCTGATGATCTCAGCCTTCTTGCTCGGGATATGCATGTCATCCATGCAGATGGAGATGCCAGACCGGGTCGCCATGGAAAACCCGAGCCGCTCAAGGTTGTCGAGGAAGACAACGGCCTCCCGTCTCCCTATCTTCTTGTAACAGAAGTCAACCAGATTCTGTATATCCTTTTTGCTGAGTTCCTTGTTTATATAATCAAAGGGGATACCATCGGGAAGTATCTCGCTGAAGAGGACTCTCCCCACCGTTGTCTCAGTAAGCCCACCATTCAACCGCACCTTCACCCGGGCATGCTCGGAGACCACCCCTGCATCATAGGCCGACCTTACCTCTTCCGGGTCGGCAAAGATCATACCCTCACCCTTTGCCCCCCGCCTTTCCTTGGTGAGGTAGTATATGCCCAGAACCATATCCTGGGTGGGGAATACTATGGGTTTTCCGTTGGCCGGTGAAAGGAGGTTGTTCACAGACATCATCAGGACCCTTGCCTCTATCTGGGCCTCGATCGAAAGAGGAACATGTACCGCCATCTGGTCTCCGTCAAAGTCTGCATTATAGGCCGTACAGACCAGGGGATGAAGCTTTATCGCCTTTCCTTCGACCAGAACGGGATCGAATGCCTGGATCCCGAGCCTGTGAAGTGTAGGGGCCCTGTTCAGAAGGACAGGATGCTCCTTGATTACCTCTTCCAGGGCATCCCAGACCTCTTCGGTCTCCATCTCAACCATCTTCTTTGCATGCTTGATGGTTGTTACGTATCCTTTCTCTTCCAGTTTGTTGAAGACAAAGGGCTTGAAGAGCTCAAGGGCCATCACCTTCGGGAGCCCGCACTGATGGAGCTTGAGTTCCGGCCCCACCACGATAACGGACCTGCCGGAATAGTCCACTC
>CAZITN010000061.1:10064-18408 GCA_964542175.1 uncultured Thermodesulfovibrio sp.
GATATAGCTCTCAAAGTAGAGGACCCGCTCAAGGTTCCTCATGGTCATATCCAGCAGGGTGCCGATCCTGCTCGGAATTCCCTTCAGGAACCAGATATGGGCGACTGGGGTGGCAAGTTCGATATGCCCAAGCCTCTCTCTCCTGACCCGGGCCTGTATCACCTCAACACCGCACTTGTCGCAGACCACCCCGCGGTGCTTCATCCTCTTGTATTTGCCGCAGAGACATTCCCAGTCCTTTGTGGGCCCGAATATCTTTGCACAGAAGAGTCCGTCCCGCTCCGGCTTGAAGGTCCGGTAATTTATCGTCTCAGGTTTCTTTACCTCACCATAGGACCATTCCCTGATCTTCTCGGGCGATGCAATCTTTACCCGGATTGCATCAAAGTCCTTCGGATTTTTGGGCTTCTGAAAAAGGGCATAAATCTCTTCCAATTTCTTTCTCCCTTCATTATCATTGTTTATGGTTCATCTATATCATCAACAGGTCCTTCTGAATGTCCAACCCTTCAGTTACTGGAAGTCTTTTTCTTCTTCTGAAGGAGTTCCACATCCAGCCCAAGACTCTGGAGTTCCTTTATAAGGACGTTAAAGGACTCGGGCACACCTGACTCAAGGCTCGCATCACCCTTGACAATCGCCTCATACATCTTGCCCCTTCCCTGCACATCATCACTCTTTACAGTGAGAAACTCCTGCAGGGTGTAGGCTGAACCATAGGCCTCGAGAGCCCAGACCTCCATCTCCCCCAGCCTCTGGCCACCGAACTGGGCCTTACCGCCGAGGGGTTGCTGGGTCACGAGAGAGTATGGACCAATGGAACGTGCATGGACCTTGTCATCCACAAGGTGATGAAGCTTCAGCATATACATGTACCCGACCGTCACCGGCCTCTCAAAGGGTTCCCCTGTCCTGCCATCATACAGTACCGTCTGCCCGCTTGTCGGGAGGCCGGCCTTCTTCAGGAGTTCCTTTATCTCCCTCTCCTTCACCCCTTCAAATACGGGTGAGGCTATATGAAGTCCAAGCATCTTTGCCGCCCAGCCGAGGTGAGTCTCCAGAACCTGTCCCACATTCATTCGGGACGGAACTCCAAGGGGGTTCAGGACGATGTCAACAGGTGTACCATCCGGGAGATAGGGCATATCCTCAACAGGAAGGACCATGGAAATAACACCCTTGTTCCCGTGCCTTCCAGCCATCTTGTCTCCTATCTGGATCTTCCGCTTCATCGCTATGAATACCTTCACCATCTTGTTCACACCCGGCGGAAGCTCATCGCCCTTCTTCAGCCTCTCGAGCCGTTCGTCATAACCCTTCTGGAGCCTTCTTATGACCTGCTGCAGGTCAGCGAGGTAGTCATCGACCTTCTTCTGGACTTTCTGGTCCTTCACCCTGATCCGGTTAAGGTATTGATCCTTCACCCTGCCAAGGTGCTTCTCAGTGATCTTGTGTCCCTTCCGGCAGATGATCTCCTTAATCCTCGGAACCTTCAGGTCTTCAGCCACCGCCTGTCCGAGGAGCAGTTCCCTGACCTTGGAATAGGCCTCCTCACTGTATATCCTCACCTGTTCTTCAAGGTCTTCCTGGAGTCGCCGGATCTCATCATCCTCTATGCTCTTTTCCCGCTCACTCTTCTCTGTTCCCTTTCTTGCGAAAACCTTCACATCCACGATGGTCCCCGCAATCCCCGGAGGGACCCTGAGGGATGAGTCCTTAACATCCTCCGCCTTCTCACCGAAAATCGCCCTCAGTAGTTTTTCCTCGGGGGTGAGCTGGGACTCTCCCTTTGGTGTGATCTTCCCAACCAGTATGTCACCGGGCTGAACCTCAGCCCCGATTCTGATTATTCCGCTCTCATCAAGGTCCTTGAGGGCCTCCTCCCCCACATTCGGGATATCCCGGGTGATCTCCTCAGGCCCTAATTTCGTCTCCCTTGCCTCAACCTCAAACTCCTCTATATGGATGGAGGTATAGACATCCTCTTTAACCAGTCTCTCACTGATCAGGATGGCGTCCTCAAAGTTGTATCCACCCCAGGGCATGAAGGCGACCAGGACGTTCTTCCCGAGGGCAAGTTCTCCGAGATCCGTACTTGGCCCGTCGGCAAGGATATCACCCTTCTTCACCCTGTCACCCGTCTTGACCAGGAGTTTCTGGTTGAAACAGGTCCCCTGGTTTGAACGGCTGAACTTAACGAGGTTGTATATGTCCACCCCCCCGCCTCTCTCTGTCACCCTCACCACGATCCTGTCAGCATCGGCCTTCTCCACAATACCGGAGCGCCTTGCCATCACAACAACCCCTGAGTCCCTTGCAGCAACCGCCTCCATCCCGGTCCCAACCACCGGGGCCTCGGGCACGAGAAGCGGTACCGCCTGCCTCTGCATGTTGGAACCCATAAGTGCCCTGTTGGCATCGTCGTTTTCCAGGAAGGGGATCAGGCTGGCCGAGACACCTACGATCTGCTTTGGTGAGACGTCCATGTACTCCACCTCCTCGGGCGGGACCATCTTGAAGTCCCCGCCAAGCCGGGCTGGTACAGTCTCGCCTATCAGCCTTCCCCGCTTGTCAACGGGTGTGGTGGCTTCGGCTATTACATGGAGTTCACCATCAATCGCAGTGAGGTACTCTATCTCCTCTGTAACCCTCCCGCTCTTCACCTTCCTGTAAGGCACCTCTATGAAACCATACTCGTTCACCCTTGCGTAGGTGGCAAGAGAGGTTATCAGCCCTATGTTCGGACCCTCAGGGGTCTCGATAGGACAGATCCGTCCGTAATGGGTGGGATGGACGTCCCTGACCTCAAATCCTGCCCTCTCCCTGGTAAGACCACCGGGGCCAAGAGCGCTCAGCCTCCTCTTATGGGTGATCTCTGAAAGCGGGTTGGTCTGATCCATGAACTGGCTGAGCTGGCTGGAGCCGAAGAACTCCTTTACCGCAGCCATGACAGGCTTGGCATTAATGATATCATGGGGCATCGCCTCATCAAGCTCGGTGAGGGTCATCTTCTCCTTCATCGCCCTCTCCATCCGCATCAGCCCTATCCTGAACTGGTTCTCAAGGAGTTCACCAACCCCCCTTATCCTCCGGTTACCCAGATGGTCTATGTCGTCAACCTCTCCACGGCCGGTCCTGAGCATCAGGAGATACCGGACCATCTCGATTATATCCTTGTCTGTGAGCACCCTCGTCTCAAGGGGGATATCCAGCCCCAGTTTCTTGTTGATCTTCAGCCGCCCCACAGGGGAGAGATCATACCGTTTCGGATCGAAGAACAGGCCATGAAAGAGTTCCTCTGCAGCCTCAAGGGTGGAGGGCTCTCCGGGCCTGAGTTTCTTGTAAATCTCTATAAGGGCCTCTTCCCTGCTGCCTACCTTGTCAGTCATCAGCGTATCCCTGAGAGAGGGAAGAAACCTGACATTATCAATGAACAGGAGTTCCAGAGAGTCGATCCCGAGCGCCCTTATCTTCTCGAGCACCCCCTCGGTGATCTGCTCGTTACTCTCCAAAATTATCTCGCCCGTCTCCGGATCGACCACATCCTTCAGGGTCACCCTTCCTATAATCTCCTCCCAGATGATGGGTATCTCCTTGATCCCGGCATTGGTCAGTTTCCTGTAGGCAGCCTTCGAGATCTTTCCGCCTTCCCGGACAATCACCTCGCCCGTCTCCGGATTGAGAATCTCGGACCTGATCTTGCTGCCAATCAGGACGTCTGCAACGGGCCGCATGAACTCCTTACCCTTCAAGTATATCGTCTCGGAGGGATAGAATATCCTCAACAGTTCTTCATTGGAATAGCCCAGGGCCTTCAGAACGATCGTTGCGGGAATCTTCCTCCTCCTGTCTATCCTCACATAGAGGAGATCCTTTGTATCGAACTCGAAGTCAAGCCATGATCCCCTTGCCGGGATCACCCGGGAAGTATAGAGGGGCCTGCCGCTCACATGGGTCTTCGTCTTGTCCGGAGCAAAGAAGATCCCCGGTGAACGGTGTAACTGGCTCACAATCACCCTTTCAGTCCCGTTTATGATAAAAGTCCCCGTCTCGGTCATGAGGGGGATCTCACCGATATATACATCCTGCTCCCTCGACTCCTTCAGGACCTTCCGGTCGTTCTGGTCATATTCATAGAGGTTGAGCCGGACCTTTATCTTCAAGGGGGCACCATAGGTCACACCCTTTTCAAGACATTCACGATTGGTAAGTTTCGGTTCGCCGATATGATATTCAATGAACTCGATGGTGGCAGTCTCATTATAATCAGATATGGGGAATACACCCTTCAGGGCAGCCTGAAGGCCGACATCCTTTCTCTTTGAAGGTTCAACGGTCTGCTGGAGGAATCTTTCGTAGGAATTCTTCTGGAACTCCATCAGGTAGGGAACATCAAGGAGCGGGGGAACCTTTCCAAAATTTTTCCGTTCTCTTAAAACCTGTGCCATGGTTCTCCTTTCAAGATTAAAAAATTTGAAGTCAGGGCCGGGCCGCCACCCGGTCCTGACCTTGTCCTTCCCTTAAACTGCTACTTGACCTCCACAGTCGCTCCCTGCTCCTCAAGTTTTGCCTTTATACTCTCAGCCTCTTCCTTGGAGACACCTTCCTTCACTGGCTTTGGTGCACCATCCACCAGGGCCTTGGCCTCCTTCAGCCCAAGACCGGTGATCTCCCTTACAACCTTGATCACCTGGATCTTCTTGTCTCCTGCAGCAGAAAGGATGACATCAAAACTCACCTTCTCTTCGGCTGCCTCCTCTCCACCTCCGGCAGCACCTGCTGCCGGGGCTGCCGCCACCGCTACAGGGGCAGCTGCCTGTACACCATAACGGTCCTCGAACTCCTTGATGAATTCGGACATCTCCAGTATGGTCATCTTGTCAAAAAACTCAAATACCTGCTCCTTTGTGATTTCAGCCATTTAAAAACCTCCTTATAACTAATCTATTCTTGAATTTTTCTATCCCTCTTCCTTTTTAGCCCTGAGGGCATTAAGGGCATAGCCCAGCTGCTGGACCGTCGCCTGAAGCAGTGAGGCCATCTTGGTAAGGGGTGCTGAAAAGGCCCCGGCAAGCATGGCAAGCTGAACGTCACGGGGCGGGAGCTTTGCAACCGCCTTCAACTCATCCAGATTCACAAGCCGGCCTTCCACCATCCCGGCCCTGACGCCGAACTTTTCGTTCTCCTTTGCATATTCAAGGACCTTTTTAGCAACCACAACAGGATCATCGTAGCCAATGGCAAGGCCCACGGGCCCTGTAAAATACTCCGCCGCCACTTCCAGGGGAGTATCTTCGGAGGCGATCCTTGCGAGGGTGTTCTTCACCACCCTGTACTCAATCTCCGCCTCCCGGAGACTCCGCCTCATCTGGGAGACCTCATGGACCGTCAGGCCCTTGTAGTCTGTAAAGACCACGCCCTTGGCCCTCTGAAACTTCTCCCGGAGAAGCTCCATCTCCTCAGCCTTTTCCTTTCTTGTCTTCAGTGCTAACCTCCTTTCCCAGAGACAGAAAACGGCTAAAACAACCCCGGTCTCGGCAGGCTGGCAGAAATCTCTCGCCATTTACCCTTTCTGACCTGCTGTCTCTGACCGATTTACTTCCCTCCCTGCCGTGAAAGCGGCAGAACCAGGAGGGCTCCCTCGGGACAAGGCCCCTCGGTTATCTCTATGCAGCCTTCTTCGATATGGTGGAGACATCCACCCTGACACCCGGTCCCATCGTGGATGAAAGGGTGACACGCTTTATATACCTGCCCTTGGCAGCCGAGGGTTTTGCCCTGATGATCGTCTCAAGGGCTGCCGTTATATTATCAGCCAGCTTCTCCTTGTCAAAGGAGAGCTTACCCACGGGCATATGGACTATCCCGCCCTTTTCAACCCTGAAGTCGACCTTTCCGGCCTTTATCTCCTTGACCGCCTTTGCCACATCAAAGGTCACCGTCCCCAGCTTCGGGTTGGGCATCATACCCCTCGGACCAAGTATCTTACCCAGTTTGCCGACAACGCTCATCATGTCTGGAGTTGCCACGGCCTTGTCAAAATCCAGCCATCCTCCCTGGATCTTCTCCACCAGTTCCTCCCCGCCGACATAATCGGCACCGGCATCCCTGGCCTCCTTCTCCTTCTCACCCTTGGCAAAGACAAGAACCCTCACGGGTTTCCCCGTTCCATGGGGCAGTACCACCGTTCCCCGGACCATCTGATCCGATTTCTTCGGGTCTACACCCAGGTTGACAGCCATCTCAAGGGTCTCATCAAATTTTGCAAAGGAGAGGTTCTTTAAAAGCTCTATAGCCTTGTCAAGGGAATAGTCCCTGAGCCTCTCCACTTTTTCCTTGGCTTCCGCAATCTTCTTTCCCATGAAACCTCCTAAGTATCTATACTCACTGGTGTCCAAAACAATCTGACACGACAGGGAGAGGCGGTATGGCGGAAAGAATACCAATGCTCGACACCTTAGAAAATTAGGGTTTATTGTACCACACAGACCTAACCAGACACTCAGGTATAACACCTGTAGAATCAGGTTGCTGTCCCATAAATCCTGTCGGTTGCATTGTATTCCTGGAGCCTTGCCGCCTCTCCATAAAATTATTTTGTACAGATGTGATCTATACTAAACCTTGAAATTCCAGTCTTACCGGTGGCAGGTCAACCTTCCGTGACCTCGACCCCCATACTCCTGGCCGTTCCCATAATTATCTTCATCGCCTCATCAACAGTATAGGCGTTGAGATCCGGCATCTTGGTCTGTGCTATCTCCCGCACCTGGTCAAGGGTGATCTTGCCGACCATCTCCTTGCCTGCCTCGGAAGTCCCCTTGATGATGCCGGCGGCCTTCTTGATCAGCTCGGCAGCAGGAGGGGTCTTGGTTATAAAGGAGAATGACCTGTCCGTGTAAACAGTCAGAACAACGGGGATGATCGTATCACCCATCTTCTCCGTCTTGGCATTGAACTGCTTGCAGAAATCCATTATGTTTATCCCGTGCGGACCAAGGGCCGGTCCCACGGGTGGTGCAGGGGATGCCTTCCCTGCAGGTATCTGAAGCCTGACTTCGGCTAAGACTTCCTTTGCCATATATCCTCCTCAAAAAGAATTAGGTTAAGATCAAGGTTGAGGGTGAGAATCCTGTGGTTGACCCTCAGCCTTAACCTTGGCCTCAACCTGCAGTATTTATGTCTTTTCCACCTGATAGAAATTCAGCTCCACAGGGGTCTGTCTTCCGAAGATGCTGACCATCACCTTGAGTCTTCCGTGATCCATATCCACCTCATCCACCACCCCGACGAAGTTTGTGAAGGGACCGTCTATTATCCTGACGCTTTCGCCTTCCTCATACTCAGTCTTCGGCTGCTGCTGCGGTGCCCTCTCTATCTGCTGGATGATGACATCCACCTCCTCCTCCGGAAGAGCAACAGGTCTTGTCCCGCCCACAAAGCCGGTAACCCTCGGAATACTCCTCACAAGATGCCAGGTCTCGTCGTCAAGCTCCATCTCCACCAGGATGTATCCTGGATAGAACTTCTTGTCAGCCTCCCGCTTCTTTCCTCCCCGGAGTTCAATCACCTTCTCCGTAGGTATCAGTATCCTCTCAATCTTCTCAGCCAGGCCCTTCTTTCTGGCCCGCTCCTCTATCGAGGCCTTCACCTTCTCTTCAAAACCTGAATATGTGTGCACTGCGTACCAGCTTTTAGCCATATTCACCCTACCTCAAAATGTATTGGACAAACCTGGTTAATATGAGGTCAACCACGCCGAGGAAGACCGCCACGATTATACTCGAGATGATAACGACCCAGGTGGAGCCGATGAGTTCCTCTTTGGTCGGGAAAACCACCTTCTTGTACTCCGCCCTTACTTCCCTGAAGAAATTCTTGATTCGTTCGAGCATTTCTCTCTCCGCCTTTGCCTCTTATTAAAAGATCATATCATGGCCCCGGTGCCGTATCTGCCCCCGGGTCACGGAATAAGCATGGCAGGCCAGGCAGGTCTCGAACCCACAACCCCCGGATTTGGAGTCCGGTGCTCTACCAATTGAGCTACTGGCCTGTAAAAAGTCAATTACCATTCAATCCCCACCGGCATCAGGAGGACTGCTCACGCCTTGGTCTCTTTATGAACAGTATGCCGCCTGCAGTTGTTACAGTACTTCTTCAACTGGAGCTTGTCAGGGGTATTCCGCTTGTTCTTCATCGTGGAATAATTCTTGTTCTTGCACTCCGTACACTGTAGCAGTATTATATCTCTCACCGCATCTTCTCCTTAAAAGGTCTCGGCTATCTATTCCTACTCTATGATCTTGGTGACCACACCGGCTCCCACCGTCCGGCCACCTTCCCT
>CAZITN010000062.1:0-12300 GCA_964542175.1 uncultured Thermodesulfovibrio sp.
GGGGGTAACTCTCTCATCAGGGCAGAAAGATCCTGACAATGGAGATGATGATGCTGTAGAAGGCCCCGGCAACAGGGACGACAAAGTACCGGGTGACTCCAAGAAAGATCAGAAGAAGCAGTATTATCATCCCGTAGGGTTCGAGCCTGCTGTATTTAATTTCCAGATCCCTGGGCAGTAGCCCAGCCAGGATCCTTCCACCGTCAAGAGGTACGAGAGGTATCAGGTTGAATGCCGCCAGGTAGATGTTCATGATGATCCCGTACCGTAACATTCCTGCCATAGGTATGAGGATCTTCTGTACTGCAGCCTGGGGCAGGAGGAGTTCAAGCCAGGCGATAATGACCATGAACATCCCGGCAAGAAAGGCGATGAGTATATTCATCACCGGCCCGGCTGCTGCCACATAGATCATGTCCCGTTTGGGGTTTCTGAGGTTGAAGGGGTTTATAGGTACGGGTTTCGCGTAGCCGAAGGTGAACTGGCCGTGGGTGGAAAAAAACAGGAGCACCGGCAGGATCACGGTCCCGAAGATGTCTATGTGGGCGAGGGGGTTCAGGGTAAGTCTTCCCATTGCCTTGGCGGTATTGTCCCCGAACCGGTAGGCCACAAGGCCGTGGGCGACCTCGTGGAAGGTGATTGCTATCAGTACCGGGATCGCAGCAATTACAAGTGATCTCAGAAATTCAGTATCCATGGTTCCGGAAATCTAATTATACCCTAAATGGACGACCTGCGGGTGAAAACCATCGACATCAGAGTGCTATTGCATGATTCTTGAGGAGATGGAACTCAGTTCAGTCCCTGTATTTTTTCCTGTATAGCTTCATGAGGCTCTCATAGAGGCGGTTCACGAGATCCCTGATCCAGGCCACGAGTTTTATTATTGTTCCAAAGAGCGTTTTCGACCTTGTCTTTATCTCAAGCTCTCCTATATTTTCTATTACCCTGCCTGGCTCTATGATAACAGAGGAGGACTTGCTCCTCATGAGTATCTGGCTCGGATAGACACTCCTGTGGCCTGTAATAAGGTAGCTTATGATGCAGACCAGGGCTGCGTAGGGGGCGATCTCTGCACCGAAGAGCTCTACGGCCATAATGCTTGCTGCAATCGGTGTATTGGCAGCACCTGAGAGGAGACCTACCAGGCCTATCGCTGCGAATGTGGCCCGGTCAAGCCCCATCACATCGGCAAGAAAGCTCCCCGACGAGGACCCTATGAAAAATATGGGTGTGACTATGCCGCCGCTTCCGCCGAAATTGAGGGTTACGGCTGTGAAAATCATCTTGAGCAGGAAGTCATACCAGTGTCCGCCCACGCCTGAGAGGTTGTCGGTTATCGAATCAAGACCCAGGCCCAGGAACCTTGTTGAAAAAAGGAGTGCAAGAACGACCAGCAGGCTACCGCCTATCAGCCCCTTCAGCGGTGCCCAGACCTTTATCTTATGGCTTAACCTGTCCAGGTATTCAAGGAGTTCAATGAATATGAACGAACAGAACCCCAGAAACGTCCCTGCAAAGACCACCTCTATGATGAATGATCCGCTGAAGACAGGGGCAAACTCAATGGGGTTATAGAAGTAGGTGATCCCGAGGGACGATGCAACATGATACCCGATCATCCCTGCAACAAAGGAGGGAAAGAGGGCGTCATAGAAGAGGTTGCCGATAAAGAGGACCTCGATCCCGAAGATAGCACCTGCTATGGGAGTGCCGAATACAGTGGAAAACCCGGCGCTTATCCCGCATATTACCAGCTTCCGCCTATCGCTGTCATCAAATCTGAAGATATCGGCAAGAAACGATGCGAGCCCTCCCCCGATCTGGGCAGCCGGCCCTTCCTTGCCTGCAGAGCCGCCTGTGGCGATGGTGATAACCGTTGCTATAAACTTCACAGGCACAACGGGGAGGCTGATCTTTCCGGCCCTCTTATGGATGGCCTCAATTACCTTCTCGGTTCCGTGACCCTCAGCATCCTCGGCAAGATACTTCACGATCAGGCTGCTTAAAAAGAGGGAAAAGGGAAGGAGTAGAAAGGAAAAGCGGTATTCAGAGCCTAAAGAGATGGACCATTCAAGGACCTTCAGAAAGCCGGAGGTGGAAAATCCTACGACTATGCCGACGAAGGCGGCGATGATGAACCATTTTATTACACTGGTAAACAGTACTACACCTTCGATTACCTCGTCTGAGACTCTTCTGTGTATCCGGCCCATCTTCCAGTTTATACCTCCAGGATAAACCATAACTGCATTGGATGGGAATTGTCAAGAAAAACAAATAAATCCATAAACAAAATTAATGGATTTGAAAGCTGGAAACACATGAGGTCCGGCAGGGGGGACAAAAAACAGGTTGAGGTCGAGGCTGAGGTTAAGAAAAAAGCGTATAGCGTGGAGCGGGTAGCGTGTAGGGAAACATTGATACGTTCGACGTTCCGAGTTCTGCGTTGATAGCGTTAATTTTGTTTGTTGTGTGGAATCGCATATGCGTATAAGCGTAGAAGCGTTAAAGCGGGAAGGCGGGAAACGCAATGACCAATGACTTTATGACTAATGACAGCCTTTACACCAATCACGTTCGAGCCTCAGGGAAGCCTGCCGAAGCCTCCACCACCGGGGGTCTCGATCCTGATCCTCTCGCCAGCCTGAATGGAGATGGTAACCCTGTGGGGCAGTTCCTCTGTCTTACCATCCTTCCGGATCAGGAGGTTTCTCCCCGTCTCCCCGGTCTTGCCTCCATTAAGGCCAAAGGCGGGTGTTTTTCTCCTTTCTGAAACGATTGTTACCGTTCCAGGCTCAAGAAAACGGAACTCTCTCACGGTCCCGTCACCGCCTCTGAAGAGGCCCTCGCCACCGGAGCCCTTCCTTATATGGAATTTCTCAAGGATGACCCCCCTCTGGCGGAGTTCAAGCACCTCAGAGTCGGTTATCCTGGTATTTGTCATATGGACCTGTATGGCTGATGTTCCATGGCATTGTCTCGTGCCTCCCGATCCTCCCCCGATGGTCTCGTAATAGGGCGTGCCGGTTTCCGTACTGAAGAGCAAGTTGTTCATGGTTCCCTGGGAGGCGGCAGAGATGCCGAGTGCCCCAAGGAGCAAATCCACAATCCGCTGGGATGTCTCTACATTCCCGCTGGCAACCGGTACGGGGTATTGCGGATTAAGGATTGTTCCTTCCGGAGCTACCACCCTGACCGCCCTGAGGCAGCCGCTGTTCAGGGGGATATCGTCCCCTGTAATGGTCCTGAGTACATAGAGAACAGCGGAGAGTGTGACTGAAAGGGGAGCGTTCAGGTTATCAGTATCATGCTGATGAGAACTGCCGGTGAAATCTATCAGTGCGCTCACAGAATCAGGTGGATTTTTCCCAGCCGTTACAGTGATCCTTACCCTGAGGGGGCTTCCATCGTCAAGACAGTCCGTCATTGAGGCCTCAAGGCGATCCTTTCCTTTTCCGAGAAGCCCCATCAATGCCCTTTTTACAGAATGCTCGGCATTGTCCTGTATGAAGCCCATGTACCTTTCAACTGCAGGAAGGCCGTATCTCTTTATCAGATTCCTGAGTTCTTTTTCCCCCCTCCTCGAGGCCCCTATCTGGGCAATCAGATCTGCGATCCGCTCATCAATCTCCCTTACTGGAAAGGGATGGGAGAGAAGTATTTGCCGGACCTCCTCCTCAAGGAAGGTTCCCTCCCTCATCAGAAGGATGCCGTCGATCAATATTCCCTCCTCATCTATGTGTCTGCATTCAGGAGGCATGGAGCCGGGGACTTTTCCGCCCATGTCGGCATGGTGTCCCCGTGAAGCGGTGAAGAAGACTATCCTTCCATCTTCATATACAGGAGTGACAACGGTCAGGTCCGGCAGATGGGACCCTCCGGCATAGGGGTTGTTCGAGAGGAAGACATCACCGTGCCTCATATCATCTGACCACTTCCTGAGCACTGCCTTTACTGTATCTGCCATTGCTCCCAGATGGACGGGTATATGAGGGGCATTAGCCACCAGGTTTCCCTCCCGGTCAAAGACTGCGCATGAGAAATCGAGACGCTCTTTGATATTTACTGAATGAGCGGTATTTCTGAGGACCTGGCCCATCTCCGTTGCTATACCCATGAAGATATTATTCATGACTTCGAGCATGACGGGGTCGGGTCTTGTTACATCCAGAGGCTGTTCTTCCACATCCACCGCTCTTACTGCCCGGATTATCCCTGTTTCTTCGACCATCGCCCTGAATCCTGGCTCGATCAGGAGGGATGTCCCTTCACCGATGATCATGCAGGGGCCTTCAATGACCTGATGCGGGAAGAGTTCTTCCCTGTTGAAAAGGAGGGCGTCGCTGTAGCCTCCATCAGTAAAGATCCTGATTTTTTCCCCAGCTGGTGGGTCCTTAGAAACGGCGGAAACAGAAGGGTTGTAGTGGGGCAGGAATGCCTCTTCCTGATAGGCGTACACCCTGATGTTAAGGGCTTCCAGTTCAGTGCCCGGCCTGAAGAATCCAAACAGGTCCCTGTGCCTCCGGGCAAACTCCCTGTATGTCTGACTGAAGCCCTCGAAGGGGACGGTGATATGCCTTTCAGCCCCCCTCACCCTCAGGTCAATTTCTCTCCGAATGAAGGCTTCCCCCCCTTCCCCGGCCGGGAGCACTTCTTCCTCGAGAATGCTGAATTCCCTTTTTAATGCCTCTTCCCTTTCTTCAGAAAAGGGCGAGACCACTGTCCTTACACCACTGTTGACCGGCTTTGAAAGCCCTATCCCGTAGGCAGAGAAGAGGCTGGCAAGGGGATGGAATATCACCTCCTTCATACCGAGGATTCCTGCAACCCTGCAGGCATGCTGTCCTCCCGCACCACCGAAGCAAACAAGGCTGTAATCCCTTACATCAACCCCCTGGGAGAGGGAGACCTCCCTGATGGCGATCGCCATCTTTTCGTCGGCGACCCTGATGAAGCCGAAGGCGGTCTCTTCAGGAGTCAGTCTGAGGCCAGAAGTCCGGTTTATCTCTTCAGTGAGTTCAATGAACTTTCTCTCTGAATCTCCCCTGTCGACGGGAGATGCCCTGTCAGGGCCGAAGGTTTCAGGAAGATGTTCCGGAAGTAGCCGGCCGGTCAAGAGATTGGCGTCGGTGAGGGTAAGGGGGCCGCCAAAGCCGTAACAGGCAGGGCCGGGGAATGCCCCTGCTGATTCAGGTCCAACGCGCATCTTCTCCCCGTCATACCAGAGGATCGAGCCTCCCCCGGAAGCAACTGTGTTTATATCTATCATCTCGGCCTGTATCCGGACACCACCGATTGTCTTCTCATCGAGTCTGACAAAGCCGTTATCGAACCGGCATACATCTGTTGAGGTTCCTCCCATATCAAACCCTATGGCCCCCTTCAGTCCGAGTTCTCCCGAGATTGCTTCCACGGCTATGGCGCCTCCCGCAGGTCCGGAAAGGAGGGCGTCCCTCCCCCTGAATAGATCTGGAGGAACCACGCCCCCTGAGCTTATGAAGAAGTCGACTGGAAGGGGGCCTGCTTCTTTTCTGAGCGTTTCGAGATAGGCACTCAGAACAGGCGAGAGATAGGCATCCACCACAGTAGAGTTTCCCCGGGGAACGATCTTTATCTGTCTGGAGGTGCGGTGGGAAAGGTGAACCCTGCTGAATCCGAGCCTCCTGAGCAGGTCCTCACATTCTTCTTCATGAACAGGGTTCAGCCACGAGTGCAGAAAGACCACTGCCACGGAGTCGAATGCTTCAGGGTCAAGTGCGGTCAGGATGCCTTCAGCCTCATCAGCACTGAACGGCCGGATCACCTTCCCTACAGCATCTATCCTTTCGGGGATCTCGATTACTGCGGAATAGAGTTTTTCAGGCCTTTCAGGACAGAGGCTGAAAATATCGTTTCTCTGCTGATATCCTATCTCCAGAAGGTCCCTGAATCCCTTTGTTATGAGGAGGAGGGTTTTCCCTCCCCTTCTTTCAAGGAGGGCATTGGTGGCAACGGTTGTCCCTATGCGGACACCTGCGATTCTTTCCCCCGGAAGGGGAAAGCCCGGTGCAACTTTGAGGATTCTCCTGAGACCCTCTATTGCCGGGTCTGGATATTCAGGGGAGCGGGAGAGAACTTTGAGACAGTGGTAAGTGCCTGACGGATCAACCCCGATCACATCAGTAAACGTTCCACCCCTGTCAATAGCAAACCGCCAGCCTCTCATATTAATATATCAAATCCTGCATAGAACAACCAGGATACGGATTAACATAGATAAACACTGCAACAAGCAGAGCTGCACTGACAAAACAAATACTGAATCTTAATCTCAAAAACAATCCGGGTACGGATGAGCACGGATTTGATTGCATTAATTGTGTTTCTTGCCTTCCACCTTTCTCGCCTTTTACTCTTCATAACCCCCTACCCGCTATATGCTACAGTCTTTCTTCTCAGTCTCAACCTTGATCTTCCCGGCTACCTCCTTTTGACATATGCAATAAATATATGTAAAATAATATGATTTTCTGAAAACAATTATCAAGGCGGAAAAATTGTGAACTGGAAGGTTTTCCCATGAACTACTTCAGATACCGGAAGGGACTTCTCCATGCCGAGGATGTCCCCGTTGACCTTCTGGCCGGGGAGTACGGGACACCTCTCTACATATACAGTGCCAGGACCCTTGAGAGGCATTTCAATGCCTATGAGAAGGCCTTTGGGAGGTTCCCCCATATAATCTGCTATGCCGTGAAGGCGAACTCCAATTCGGCCATACTGAGGCTCCTTGGAAGCCTTGGTTCAGGGGCGGATATCGTCTCGGGCGGTGAACTCTACAGGACGCTCAGGGCCGGTATCAGTCCCCGGAAGATCGTCTATGCAGGGGTGGGGAAAAAGGATGATGAGATCGAGTATGCCCTGAAGAAGGGGATACTGATGTTCAATATTGAGTCAGCAGAGGAGATGGAGAGGATAGACGAGGTTGCCGGAGCCTTAGGAAAGAAGGCCCCCATAGCACTCAGGATTAACCCCGACATAGACCCTGAGACCCATCCATATATCTCAACAGGACTGAGGAAGCACAAGTTCGGGATACCCATAGAGGAGGCTGTCGAATACTACAGGAGGGCACGAGGGCTGAAGAATACCCGTATAGTAGGTGTCCACAAGCATATAGGATCCCAGATAACCACTATAACTCCCTTTGTAGATGCCCTCGAGAGGGTGCTTGTCCTGATAGACAGGCTCCGGGAGGAAGGGATAGAGATAAGGTATCTTGATATTGGAGGAGGGCTTGGTATCAGGTATTCCGATGAGAGTCCTCCCCATCCGGGCCAGCTTGCCAGGAAGATATCTCCGCTTCTCAGGGGCAGGGACCTGACGGTCGTTCTTGAACCGGGCCGCTCCATTGTGGGGAATGCAGGGATCATGGTGAGCAGGGTTCTGTACCTGAAGGAGGGCGAAGACAGGACCTTTGTGATCGCCGACGGGGGGATGAACGACCTGATGCGGCCGACCCTTTACGACGCCTATCACGAGATAGTGCCAGTGAGGAAGAGGAGACGGAAGAAGATGACTGCCGATATAGTCGGTCCCATATGTGAGTCCGGCGATTTTCTTGCGCGGGGAAGGATGATCGAGTCTCTCTCAAGGGGAGACTTTATAGCGGTTATGAGCGCCGGTGCCTACGGGTTTTCCATGGCTTCAAACTACAACAGCAGGCCCCGTGCTGCAGAGGTTATGGTGAGGGGTGATGAGCATTATCTGATCCGGGCCCGGGAGGAGTACCGCGACCTGACGAGAGGAGAACGGATACCGGACTTTCTGAAGTGAGATGAAGATAGAATTCACAAAAATGCACGGCTTGGGAAATGATTTCATCCTGATTGACGGGATAAAGAATCAGGCCTTGACCAGCTTCTGTGATGAAGAACTCTCCACCCTGTCCATATTTCTCTGTAAGAGACGGTTCGGCGTCGGGGCTGACCAGTTGCTTCTTCTTGTTCCTTCTGAGAAGGCCGATTTCAGGATGCGGATATTCAATGCCGATGGTTCGGAAGTGGAGATGTGTGGCAACGGTATCAGATGTTTTGCAAAATACATATGGGATTCCGGACTTAGTGACAAGGATATACTTGAGGTGGAGACTATGGCAGGGATGATACTCCCTGAGAAACGGGGGGATCAGGTCAGGGTGAATATGGGACTTCCACGGTTCAGGCCTGATGAGATCCCACTCTATGCTGAGGGCATGGAGAATTTGCCGGGTGATGAGATTATTGATTTTCCCCTTGAGGTTGAGGGGGAGACCTTCAGGATATCCTGTCTCTCCATGGGCAACCCCCATACAGTAATAGTGGTGGACGATGTAAAGACCTTTCCGGTGAGTTACTTCGGTCCGATGATTGAGAACCACCAGATCTTCCCCCGGAGGACGAATGTCGAGTTTGTTGAGATCATGAACAACGGTGAGGTCCGAATGAGGGTCTGGGAGAGGGGGGCAGGTGAGACCATGGCCTGCGGTACAGGGGCCTCTGCTACAGCCGTGATAACTGCAAGAAAGGGATTGACAGGCAGGGAGGTGAATGTACATCTTCTGGGAGGGGAACTCTTTATCGAGTGGGCTGATGACGGCCATGTCTACATGACCGGACCGGCGATAACCGTCTTTGACGGCGTTATAAGATACAATTACAGGTGATTCGGGGATGGAGGAAAGGAGAAGTTTTTTGAGAAGACCTGCAGGGTACGAGGTGGAATATACGGTTACCGAAGTTACCGGTGGCCATGCATCTGCCTTTGAGGCAAAGGGAATGATAATTGACCTCTCCGATGGTGGTTTTGGACTCGAGACGGGATATCCCCTCCACAAGGGACATGTGATAACCATCAGGAGAGGAGAGGGTGATAATATTCCTTCGCATGGTCTTGTACTCTGGAGTAAAAGGGTAAACGGGAAGTTCCGCGCAGGGCTCAGGCACTTTCCTCGCTGAGCGGATTGTATTTATATCAATCAGGGGCATTCCCTGTTAATAATACTCAGGCGGCTGGTCCATCTGAAACGCCGGTTTTTGACCGGATTGTTTCACGATAGGGAGAGCCTGAAAAGACGGAGGTGTTTATGTTTGAAGGAGCAATAGTAGCAATCGTCACCCCCTTCAGGGATGGCAAGGTCGATGAAAAGGGACTTTCGGAGCTGATAGAGTGGCATATAGCAGAGGGGACAAACGCCATAGTACCCTGCGGCACCACAGGTGAGTCGGCGACTCTTGAGTATGAAGAGCACTACAGGGTGATTGAGCTGACCATAGAGGTTGTAAACGGCCGGGTCCCAGTAATTGCAGGAACCGGGGCCAACTCGACGGCCGAGACCATAATGATGACATCAAAGGCCAGGGAACTTGGTGCGGATGGTGCGCTTCTGGTTGCCCCCTATTACAATAAGCCCACCCAGGAGGGGATTTACCGGCATTACAGGGCCGTTGCGGAGGCAGTGGACCTTCCCCTCGTACTTTACAATGTGCCGGGCAGGACGGCAAGCAACATCCTGCCTGAGACAGTAGCCCGCCTGGCTGAGATCAACAACATAGTTGCGATCAAGGAGGCCTCGGCCAACATGCGTCAGGTGAGTGATATCATCAGGCTCTGTGGTGACAGGATTACCGTTCTGTCCGGGGATGATTTCACCACATATACATTAATGGCCTTAGGAGGCAAAGGGGTGATCTCTGTTGTGGCTAATGTGGTACCGGCCAGGGTGGCGGAGATGTGTGCCGCCATGAAGGCGGGTGATTATGATAAGGCCCGGGAGATACATTACTCCCTTGAGCCCCTGAGCGGAGCGATGTTCATTGAGACGAACCCCATTCCTGTCAAGACCGCCCTTGCCCTGATGGAAAAAATAAGTGAGGAGTTCCGCCTCCCGCTTTGTGAGATGTCTGCAGGGAACAAAGAGAAACTCAAGGGAGTTCTTGCCGGATACGGACTGCTCTGATCGTTTCCGGGAAGTTTTAATAACCTTAACGTTACATAAACCCGAGGTCCGGCAGGTAGCCATACTCTTTCGATACGGTATGATCCTCGGGGGATCGAGACAAGGCGAGAAGGCTAAGTGAGTGTGCACTACTTGCCTCAGGAATACAACTTGTTCAACTGCTAAGGTTAATCCTTATTTTCAGATTCAAGCCCTCTCTCCCCGATGGAATAAGAGGCCTTTTTTATGTTAAAATTCAAGCGATATGGAAGAAATCGGGGTGGTCCAGTCCGTTGATGGCGTGATTGCAAGGGTCCTTGTGGAGAAGAAGAGTGCCTGTGAGAAGTGCGCCGCTAAGTGCAATCTTACCGAAGGAGGGGCGATGATAGAGGCGGTGAATACCGCCAGGGCCGAAGTGGGTCAGCGTGTCAGGGTCGAATTCAAACCCCTCTCGTATGTTAAAGGGTCTGTCCTTATCTACGGGGTTCCCGCGCTGGGGCTGATTGCCGGAGCCGTACTGGGAAAGGAGGTCGTGAGCAGGTTCATCCCTGGAGTCGATCCGGACCTGCTCAGCGCCTTTTTCGGTTTCGGTGGATTCCTTGTTGCCTACATCGCTTCCCGCCTCTTTGCAAGAACAATGGAAAAAAAGACAGAGTACAAACCTGTGGTAGAGGAGATACTGAAATGAGTCCCTGTAGCAGAGACTGCGGGGTGTAAATAAGTCAATCAATAACCTAAGGGGGTATTATGGCAAAGATCGAGGTCTCAAAGATCAGAAATTTTGCAGTAGTTGCCCATGGAGGCGCCGGAAAGACTTCACTTGTGGAGGCGATGCTCTTCAATGCAGGAGCGATAGACAGGATGGGGACCGTGGAGGCCGGTAATACAGTTACCGACTACGATCCTGAAGAGATCGAGAGAAACATATCAATCTCGTCAGCCGTGGCCTTTTGCGAATGGAACGGCAAGCGGTATAACATCATAGATACCCCGGGGTTTATAAACTTTATCGAGGATACACGGGGCTGTCTCCGGATATCCGACGGTGCCGTTGTTCTGGTCAGTGCAATATCAGGGGTGAAGGCCGAGACCGAGAAGATCTGGAAGTATGCCTGTGAGTATGAACTTCCCAGGGTGATATTCGTGAACAAGATGGACAGGGAGAATGCCAGCTTTGAGCGTGCCCTGAGTGAGATTGAGAAGTCCTTTGAGACAGAGGCCATCCCGTTGAACATCCCTGTCGGGGAAGGGACAGCCTTCAAGGGGATAGTGGATCTCCTCCATATGAAGGCATACGAGTATAAGGACGGCAAAAGAGAAGAGATAGAGATACCTGCTGAGGTGCAGGAAATGATAGAGAAGTTCAGGATGAAACTCGTCGAGAAGGTCGCCGAGGCTGATGATGAGCTGCTGGAACGGTATCTGGAAGGAGGTGACCTCACGGAAGAGGAGATATTCAGGGGGATCAAGGAAGGGTCCCTGACAAGAAAGTTCATCCCTGTTGTCGTAGGTTCTGCAACGGCCAACATAGGGGTGAAACTTCTGATGGATACAATAGAACTCTGTCTGCCTTCTCCGGAGGACAGGGCAAGGACCACGCCGATAAAGGGAGTAAACCCGAAGGATGGTTCTGAAAGGGTCTGTAACCCTTCCGAATCAGAGCCCCTGGCGGCATATGTCTTCAAGACCATTGCCGATCCCTTTGCCGGGAAACTCACACTCCTTAGGGTATACTCTGGAGTCTTCAGGGCTGATTCCAATGTCTATAATGCTTCATCATCAACAAAGGAAAGGGTTGGCCAGGTCTTCTATCTCCTCGGGAAGAAACAGGTTCCTGCTCAGGCCCTCGGACCGGGTGAAATAGGGGTTGTGGCAAAACTGAAGGCCACAAACACCGGTGATACCCTCTGTGATGAGTCCAGCCCCATTGCCTTTGAAAAGGTGAAATTTGCCGAACCCATAATATCCTATGCCATAGAGCCGAAGAGCAAGGGTGATGAAGAGAAGGTGAGTGCCGGGCTTCAGCGGATCCTTGAAGAAGACCCGACCCTCAGCTACCACAGGGATGAAGAGACCAATGAGATGATCATATCCGGTATGGGGCAGGTGCATATAGAGGTAGCACTCCAGAAGCTCAAGAGAAAGTTCGGGGTAGAGGTGGAGATGAAGACTCCGAAGATTCCATACCGGGAGACGATAAGGGGAAGGGCGAAGGCCCAGGGTAAATACAAAAAGCAATCCGGTGGCAGGGGACAGTACGGTGACTGCTGGATTGAGATAGAGCCACTCCCCAGGGGTGGAGGCTTTGAGTTCGTGGACAAGATCGTCGGCGGTGTTATCCC
>CAZITN010000062.1:12400-15791 GCA_964542175.1 uncultured Thermodesulfovibrio sp.
GTCCCCATGTCGGAGATGCTCACCTATGCAAATCAGCTTCAGAGCATGACCTCGGGCCGGGGCCTATACTCCATGGAGTTTTCTCATTATGAAGAGGTCCCGTCTCACCTTGCACAGAAGTTGATTGAGGAGAGGAAGAGGGAAAAGACTGAAGAGTGACCTCTGCCTTAAGGTTGCCACAGGAATCCTGTTCCTGATGCTCATCATCCCGGCCCAGTCAGTCGCGTCCGGTGGGGAGAGGGAGGTGATCATCGTTGAGGATGGAAGGCTGACCCTTGAAGCACGGGGAGAAAGAGCCGGGGATTTCCTTTCAGCATTGTCAGAGAGGGCGGGGTTTACCCTGGTTATATCACCCGGACTCGCTGAGAAACCGCTTTCGGCAAGCTTGAGGAAGATCACCGTAGAAGAGGCCATAATGAGGCTTATTTCCCTTATGGAGGTAAAAAACTATAGCCTCTCCTATGACGATAAGGGGAAAGTCAGGGAGGTGAGGCTCCTTGACGGCACTGACGGCCATCTGGTTGTGAGCAGCCCTGGAGGGCAAAAGGGAACTTCTGGTCCAACAGTCTCTTCAGATCCCGGGACAACGAAGGGAAAGAGAGAGGAGGAGATGCTTGAAGATGAACCGCCAGCCAGGGAAACCCCTGACCGGAGTCTGCTGCTCCCTCCACGACCTCTTTATATCCCTCCGGGCAGATGATGTCAGTTGATTGGATGTTGAGGTGCCTCTCAGAACCCGAACTCCTGGAGAAGGGAGTCTACATCCTCCTGTGACTTGAGTGTCTCAGCTTCTTCAGGTGCAAGGGGCTCCTCAGCACCTGTCTTCTCCGGGAGTCGCACAGATTTCTTCTTCGGCGTGATCTTCACCCCGAAAACCTTGATGAGTTCCACCAGGTCTGCCTCCAGTTCCCTGACGAGGTTTATCGTCTTTTTTATTATCTGTCCTGTGAGATCCTGATATTCCTGGGCGAGGATGACGTCCATGAAGTCCACGTTCATTTCCTCTGATACCTTCCGGAGATACTGGAGTGCCTCTTGCTGCTCTTTGCAGTCTCCTTCACATTTCTGAAAGAACTGCTCCAGGATGTCGAGTCTCTTTACGATCTCAGACTGGAGAGAGAGATTCTTCTCTACCAGGCCGATGGTCCTTTCCGCTGCCTCTTCAGTCTTTGTCACAACCCAGTTCAGTTTGTCCGTAGCATCCGGCATCTCTTCAAGGGCCATGTTCTTCAGTTTCGGGTCGATCATTGTCTTGAATTCCGTGATGGCATTATGAAGATTTCTGGTGATCTTCCCCACCTCAGAGAAGAGTTCCTTCTCACCCAGTGTCGAGATGACAAGAAGTGATTCCTCTGCCCTCTCTATATCACCGGAGGTCAGGGCATCAAGAAAATCCTGAATCTTCTCCATTATCGTTGAGACTACCTCCTTTTCAATACCCTTTGATTCTGCACCGGAGATTATCTTATCCCTCACCTCCTGGATGAGATAATCCCCCCCTATACCCGAGACCTTTTTTGTGACCAGCACTTTACCGTCCCCAAGGTTTTCTTCCTCTAATACCTCTTCGTTGAGGAGTCCTAAATCAGCTATGGAAATGAGACTGGATATATCAAGCAACTGGATAAGCCGCCCCTCGCTGACTGCAGCTATTCCCTTCAGGTATTCAGCCGCGCCTCCCGAGAGAGAGGCCGGGCTCTCCTTTATCATGTTTTGGTCAATGTCTACCACTCCGGTAATACTGTCGACCAGGCCTCCGAATGTAACCTCTCCCATTGATACCACTACAATCTTCTCTCCGGACGGATCATTTCCGTTTCTGGGAATCATCATCCGCCCCTTCAGGTCTATAACGGGTATGACCCTTCCTCTGAGGTTGATTACCCCCATTACATATTCAGGAGATTCAGGAATTTCAGTACACTCCCTGGGCCTGATGATTTCCTGGACATGCAGTATGGGAAGGGCGAATTCCTCCTTTCCAAGTCTGAAAGCGATCTGTTGCGAGACAGTCATGTTCACCTCCATGCGGTCTTTTCAGGAATGATATTATCCCCTGTATCGGCTAAAAAGGGTGAAATCTTTAGAGAAAAACAGAAAATCGTGCTGAGTTTATTGCGTTGTCTATGTTTATTGGGTTTGAGGCGGGAAAGATTTACTGCAGAAAGGCTATAGGCGATGGGTGATGGGCAACAGCTTCCTCCGTCTCCCGCCTTTCGGCGCAGCCCTATTAAAGATTTTCCTGAAATGTCCGATATGAGGGGTAGAGAGACGGGCTGGAAAGGAGGTGGTGAAAGAAGGTAGAGGCCCGGGATCTCAATGAAAGGATAGCCGGATGCTATCAAAAACCTTACAAGGAGGTAAAAGAAATGGCATTAGTTATTAACACCAACATTATGTCGCTTAATGCTCAGCGGAACCTTTCTGCCAACAACAACAAGCTGGCAGTTTCCGTCCAGAGACTCTCTTCCGGTCTCAGAATCAACAGTGCAAAGGATGATGCTGCGGGGCTGGCCATCTCCGAGAAACTTCGTGCCCATGTCCGGAGTGTTAATGTGGCGATCAGGAATGCCCAGGACGGCATCAGTCTTGCCCAGGTTGCAGAGGGCGGGCTTGACCAGATCGGGAGCCTGCTTGCCCGGATGAGGGAACTTGCAGAAGAAGCGGCAAACGGGACTCTCGGAACAACCGAGAGATCAGCCCTGGACAATGAGTATCAGCAGCTGAAATCCGAGATCGACAGGATTGCCGATGTGACCGAGTTCAATGGGACAAAACTGCTTGACGGCTCGAAGAGTACCACCGGTGTTACCCTCCAGGTCGGCTTCCAGAACACGGCAAATGACAGGATCACCTTCTTCTCAGGCGTGGGGCCAACCAAGACAACGAACCTCGGCCTTACCGGCACCTTCGGGACGATATCCTCGGCAGCCAATGCCCAGTCGGCCCTGACACAGATCGACTCAGCCATAAACACCGTTGCCACAAGGAGAGGCACCCTTGGTGCGGTCCAGAACAGGCTCGATAATACCATCTCGAACCTCAGGATAGCGTCTGAAAATCTCTCTGCAGCAGATTCTCGTATCAGGGATGCTGACTTTGCCTATGAGACGGCGGTCTTTACCAGGAACCAGATTCTGGTCCAGGCCTCAACGGCGATACTTGCTCAGGCTAATGTTCTCCCGCAGACCGCTTTGTCACTGTTAAAGTAATAAAAAAAGGAAAGGGACGGCTGATAATCCTGCCGTCCCTTTCCTTAAAGGATCGGAACGATGGTGGTTAACGGCAAAAATATGGTTGTGACCCAGATCATCACCCGGCTTTCCAATGAGCAGAAGGTAGCCGGTGGACGATCCAATCCTTCCAGACAGAGTGGTCAGAAGGAGGACGC
>CAZITN010000062.1:15891-18012 GCA_964542175.1 uncultured Thermodesulfovibrio sp.
CTGAGTTCGGGAATAGACTACGACAGCCTGATTAGCGGGATTCTGGAACTGGAACGGCAACCGATAAACCGGCTTGAGGAGAAACAGTCGGATTACAACGAGACGATAAGCGCCTACAGCCAGCTTTCCTCGAAGGTCTCGGCCCTTAAGGATGCAGCAGACAATCTGAGGACGGTCTCTTCTTTCTTTGTGAAGACCGGATCCGTGAGTGATGAGACCGTCCTCGGCATCTCCGTAAGCAACTCCGCCAACCCCGGCAGCTATGATATTTCCATTACCCAGCTTGCCCAGGCTCATAAGATTACTCAGCAGACAGGGCTTTCGGACAAGGATACAACGACTGTTTTACAGGCGGGAAAGAAGTTTGAGTTCACCATCAACGGAGAGAGTCAGTCCATTACGGCTTCCTCTGATATGACCCTTGATGACCTTGCCACGGCGATAAATGATCTGACCTATACGGGGGATGTGAAGGTGGAGGCCACGGTGGTGAATACGGGGACTGCGACTTCCCCTTCCTACAAGCTTATCCTTACAAGCAACACGACCGGTGCTGATTATGGTATTACGGTGACACTGGACGAGTCGGTTCTTGACATGAAGAACAATCCCGTGGAGTTGAAGGCGGCCCAGGATGCGATATTTACTGTTGATACGCTCCAGATCACAAGGAGCAGTAATACCGTGAGTGACGTCCTGGACGGGATTACCTTTACCCTGAAAAAGGGTTCGTCATCAGCAACAATAACAGTAAGCAATGATACAGAAAGTATTGTCGGGAATATACAGAACTTTGTTGATGCCTATAACGATCTTGTGAATTATGTCTCCCAGAACTCAACTTACGATACGCAGACAAATACGGGAGGTCCCCTGAACGGGGAGTCAACCGCAAAAAACATAATAAATCATCTCAGAAGCATAATAACGAGCAGGGTCTCCGGTCTCCCCGAGGACCTCAGGGCACTCTCACAGATCGGCATTTCCACAAACAGGGACGGAACACTTTCACTTGATACAACGACATTGAATGAAAAGCTTTCCTCTGATATTGAGGGAGTGGCTGATATATTCACGGACAGTACTAACGGGATAGGTGTCAGGATATACGATTATGCCGATGATGTTACAGACGCCTATGACGGATCAATACATATCAGGGTGAGCGGACTTCAATCGAGGGTGGAAGACATATCGGATGATATTTCAGAACTTGAAGCGAAACTGGAGAGGATGGAGGAGGACCTGAGACGGCAGTTTGCAGCCCTTGAGTCTCTCCTTGCCGGGCTTTCCGCCCAGTCCAGTTTCCTGGGCGGCCTTACAGGACTATGGAATAATTCTTGACGGAGGTGTTTTGATATGACAGCAGTAGATGAATACAGGAAAGTCCAGGTGAATACGGCGGATCGCGTAAGGATTGTCTCACTTCTTTTTGACGGAGCCGTGAACTTTCTGAAGATGGGGCGGGAGGCAATGGAAAGAGGTGATGTGGCCTCCAAGGGTCTCTATCTGGGGAAGGCAACCGCAATAATCGGTGAACTCTCAAGCTCCCTTGATATGAATGCCGGAGGCGAGATATCTCCAAACCTGAAGAGGCTCTATGATTTTATCCTGGACAGAATCTTTCATGCAAATATGCGGAACGACCGTGATGCAGTGGATGTGGCAATAAAGATCATTGATGTGATCCGTGAAGGGTGGAAGGAGATAGAAAAGAGACATAATACAGAGACCGTCCTTCCAGTGGAGGTGGGCGAAATGGAGGTGAGAATATGAAAGAGGGAATCTACGGGCTGATTGCAGAGCTGAGGACCCTTGCAAGGGCCCAGATGGAGGCGGTCAGGGAAGATCAGGTCGAACTTCTTTTTGGGCTTCAGGAGCAGAGAAGGGAACTCCTCGAGAAGATCCAAAAATTTGACATCTCGCCAGAGACGGGTATCCTTTTTGACGGAGAAGAGGAAGAATCCTCCGGGGGGGGTGAAGATATTTCCCCATCTTTGAAGGATATGGTTCTGGAGATAATAGAGATGGACAGGGAGATAAAGGAGAGAATCAGATCCGAGATGAACGGTATACTTGGGAGGCTTAACAGACTTGAACAGATGAAAAAAGGGTTCTGCC
>CAZITN010000063.1:0-11206 GCA_964542175.1 uncultured Thermodesulfovibrio sp.
CATTTGCAGTTGAGATACTTCAACTCTATGGAAACACACTCTGGCAGGAAAAACTAAAGCAGATGAGGGGCGGTGTATTTGACTTTAATACAAAAAAGAAAAAGATCGGCCGCAACGAACCCTGTCCCTGCGGTAGCGGCAAGAAGTACAAGAAGTGTTGCGGAAAGAACTGAGTGCTTATGCTGAAGAAGTATCTCACAAAACTCCACCAGACCGCCTCCCGCGGGGATGCACGGGAGGAGAGTTTCTATCCTGCCCTTAGCTATCTGCTTGAGATATGGGCAGAGCAGAGGGGTATAAAGGGCATCCATGTTACCACCCTGCCCAGGAAGACAGAGGCAGGAAACCCTGACTTCCGTATCTGGGACGGTAACACCCACATTACCGGCTACATAGAGGCAAAACCACCAACCACCAAGAGTCTGGACCAGGTTGAGACATCAGGACAACTCCAGCGGTATCTTAAGACCTTTCCCAATCTTATACTGACAAACTTCTTTGAGTTCCGGTTATACCGTGACGGCACCTGTATAGACCGGGCAGAGGTGGGAAGGCCCTTTGTTATGACCCGTCTTGGGATGGTCCCGCCACCTGAAAATGAAGACGACCTTTATAGGCTCCTTGACAGGTTCTTTTCCTTCAGCCTGCCCAGGGTGAAGACAGCAAGGAGCCTTGCAGTGGAACTTGCAAAGAGGACCCGGTTTTTGAGAGACGAGGTCATAAAGGAAGAACTCCTGAACAGTGGTTTTATAGCAGGATTTTATAAAGCCTTCAGTCAGTATCTCATAGCAAACCTCAGAGAGGATGAGTTTGCAGACCTCTTCTGCCAGACCATCACCTATGGCCTCTTCGCCGCCAGGACCAGGGCACAGAATGGTTTTAATCGTAAGTTAGCCTACGACTACATCCCCCGCACCATAGGTATATTGAGAGACATTTTCAGGTTCATCTCTCTTGGGGATCTCCCTTCACAGATGGAGTGGGTCGTGGACGACATCTCAGAGGTCCTGGCAGTAACGGATGTACAGAGGATACTTCATGAGTATTTCCACGAAGGGAAAGGCACTGATCCTGTTGTGCACTTTTACGAGACCTTCCTTTCAGAGTATGACCCTGCCACCAGAGAAAAAAGAGGTGTGTATTACACCCCTGAACCGGTGGTTTCATACATCGTCAGGTCGGTGCATCACATCCTTAAAGAGAAGTTCAAAAGGCCGGATGGCCTTGCAGACATGGGAGTTACGGTGCTTGACCCTGCAGCAGGCACCCTCACCTTTCTGACCGAGGCAGCCAGGGTGGCGGTTGATGAGTTTAGCAGAAAGTTCGGAAGTGGCGGAAAGGGAGAGTTCATAAGGAGACACATCCTCCAGAACTTTTATGGCTTTGAGTTGATGATGGCACCCTACGCGATAGGGCACCTGAAGGCATCCTTTCTCCTTGAGGAGATGAAATACAGACTCAGGGATGACGAACGGTTCAGACTCTATCTCACAAACACCCTTGAGATGGAGGAACTTGAGCAGACCTCCCTTCCAGGAATGGCCTCCTTATCGGAGGAGTCCCACGAGGCTGGCAGAGTAAAGAAATCAGAACCCATACTGGTGGTGATGGGCAACCCGCCCTATTCAGGCCATTCCGCAAATGTTGGACAGTGGATATCAAGGGAGATCAGGGAGTATTACCAGGTGGACGGCAGACCGATCGGCGAGAAAAATCCCAAGTGGCTCCAGGACGATTATGTAAAGTTCCTGCGGTTTGCCCAGTGGAAGATAGAGCAGGCAGGAGAAGGCATAGTGGCCTTTATTACAAACCATGCCTACCTGGACAATCCTACATTCCGGGGGATGAGGCAGAGTCTGATGAGGAGTTTTAACGAGATATACCTGCTTGACCTTCACGGTAACAGCCTGAAGAAGGAGAGGTCACCGGATGGCTCAGAGGACAGGAATGTCTTTGATATCCGTCAGGGGGTGGCAATAGGGATATTCGTGAAAAGGAGGGGTAAGAGGGGTTGCAGGGTTTATCATGCAGACCTCTGGGGAAGGAGAGAGGGCAAGTATCGGTTTCTTGAAAAGCATAGTGTAAAAAATACGAAGTGGCGAAGGATAAGGCCGGAGCCCGAGTTTTACCTCTTTGTGCCAAGGGATAATGCCCTTCTTGAGGAGTACCAGAGGTTCTGGAAGATAACCGACATCTTTCCGCTAAACAGTGTGGGTGTGGTGACGGCAAGGGACAGGCTGACCATAAGGATGACACCCCAGGAGGTCTGGAATACGGTACTTAACTTTTCACGCCTTGAGCCAGAACTGGCACGGTCTGCCTATGGCCTCGGCAGGGATGTAAGGGACTGGAAGGTGGAACTTGCCCAGAAGGACCTTCTTGAAAACGGCCCTGACAGGCGTAATGTAGTGCCCATCCTTTACAGACCCTTTGATGTGCGTTACACCTACTATACGGGCAGATCAAGGGGGTTTCATTGTATGCCGAGGAAAGAGGTCATGCAGCACATGCTTAAGGAAAACATCGCCATAGTAACAGTGAGGCAGGTTAAAACAACACCTATATGGCAACATGTGTGTGTTTCAGATGGTATTACAGAAAGTTGTTATATATCTAACCGTACCAGTGAAATAGCCTACATCTTCCCCCTTTACCTCTACTCTTCAGATGGCGGGGGTGAAGATGAGATTGAAAGCCCGTCACCACCTTTAAGGAGAAAACGGTTTCAGTTCAACGGCCAGTTGATGCTCCATGAGCCGCAGGCAGGCTATGGAGATGCCCGGAGGCCAAACCTCTCTCCAGAATTTATGGACTACCTGAAGGGCCTTTACAAAAAGACCCCAACGCCAGAGGAGATATTCCACTACATCTATGCAGTGCTTTATTCAAACACATACCGTCAGAGATATGCAGAGTTTCTGAAGATAGATTTCCCAAGGATACCCTTTCCAGAGACTTACAGGTTACTTAAAAAGATGGCTTCCTTTGGAGAAAAACTGGTCAATCTGCATCTCATGCGTGATGGCTTCCTGCCAGAGCCAGTGGCAAGGTTTCAGGGCAGGGGCAGTGGAAAGGTTGAAAAACTGAAATATGACCCTGAAAAGGGTCTTCTTCACATAAACAGGGGCCAGTTCTTTGAGGGCATAAAGGAGGAGGTTTACAAATACCAGACAGGTGGCTATCAGGTACTTGAGAAATACCTGAAAGACCGCAGGGGCAGGACATTGAGCCTTCAGGAGATAAGGCACTACTGCCAGATGGTCTCTGTGCTGAGGGAGACCATAAAGATTCAGAGGGAGATTGATAAACACTTTGCCAATCCTTAAACTGCTCATAGACAACGACAGTGTAAGGATTTTGAGGAGCAAATACTTCTCCATCCTGGTGTATGCCTCGGTGATGCTCGGGGCGGTCTTCTTCGGTCTCCTGCTTATCTTTGAGATAAGGGGTTCAGGAGTTCCTGCGTTCATCCAGTATGTAGGTTATCTGATGCTGGCAGTTGCCCTCGTAATGCTTATGAGGCTTCCGTGGTATGTGAGAAAACTCAAAAGCCAGGGAGGCGATCTCATATTCCAGGCAAACAGGGAGGGGATAAGGGTTGTTCCTGAAAGACTGCAGGGCACCACCATGTGGAACAGCCCTCTGTCAGTTGTAGAACTTAACTGGCAGGATGTAAAGGGAATGGCTTGTGGACAGTGGCTTGAGCAGAAAACCATAATGAAGAAATACTCTACCCATGGAAAGATGGTTATTTTCGTTGAGCCACCTGCTGCTACCACCGTGGAGCGGCTCTACAAATACTCTGAAAAGGCACCAGATGGCAGAACTGTGGTGGTAGTTCCCTTTTCCACAGAAAACTTTTCAAGGTTCAGACTTGCCATAGAAGGGTTGTCTGAAGGAAGGATAATTCCCGAGATGTGTGGCACCATAGTATTTGACTACAGGAATAAAAAGGTGCTTTATAAAGGAGGGGCTGAATGATGGAAGCCACACCTGATTTCAAGACCTTTGGGCCAAACGGCTATCGTAGCAAACTCCGTCAGCGGGGAAGCACTGTAACACTCTCGCAGAGAACCTATCTGGCTGCCATTGCGCTCTGTGTCTTTGGTGCGATAGCAGGATTTTTCTTCATAGTGCCAATGATCATGAAGGCAGATTATACCATCACCTTTGGAAGGGCAATGGGCATACTGTTTTTTATATTACTGGAAGGCGGTGCTCTGCTGTATGCCCTTTACAGGGAAGAGGTGGTCTTTGACTTTGAAGGAAAATACTACCGGTTCAGGAAGGGTTTTTTCTGGAACATAAGAGAGATAAGGGGATTTTTCAACGATATTGTAGCCGTTACGGTAAAGGAAGAAAGGCACACAACACAACGACACCACAGATATACCATCTTCAACATAGGCATCGAGTGTAAAAGGGAAAGCCCCACATTCGATATCTGGCAGACCATGGAGAGAGAGAAGGCCCAATACATATCAGATACCCTTGCCAGTGCATTCGGCGTAAAGGTGATATGGAAAACCGACCCTGTGGACAGAACGATTAAAAGGTTGCTTGGAGTAAAGAAAAAAGAAGGCAAATAAATAAATCCTTGATGAAGCAATGCCTCAAACACTCCATCAGACCGTGTTGCTATGAGAAGGCTATTGTATATCATCATTGCATTTATTGCCTTTGTAGCAATCGGCAGACTGACCACTGAGATTTCAGTAAAAGACCGGCTCATTGTTGACCGTGCTACAAGGGACTGTGCCATGAGAGATACCTATCAGGTGCTTGAAAACCCCATTGAGCGAGCGATTACAGTGAAGACCATAGTGGAGGACAACCATGGCACGACAACCTATACAGGTGCCTACACATTGTTTGGTCTTAGGTATGCAGAGGTAAAGACGGTATGCGATGGCGGAGCGGAGGTAAGATGGAGGCGGTGGTTTAATGAGAGAGGTTAAAGATGGAAAGTACAATCATGCTCATAGACATGGATGCCTTTTTTGCCTCTGTGGAGCAGCAGTCAAACCCTGCCCTCCGGGGAAAGCCTGTTGCAGTCACAGGGGGAGGCACGAGGACGGTTGTTACCACCGCATCCTACGAGGCAAGGAAGTTTGGCGTAAAGACGGGGATGAATATCTACGAGGCCCGGAGCGTCTGTCCGGAACTCATTATCGTGAAGGGAGACAACTCCAAATACACCCATACCTGTGCGGTTTTGAAAACCCTCTATCTTCAGTTCACTCCCCAAGTTGAGATCTACTCCGTGGACGAGGCGTTCCTGGACATAACCGATTCACATCACCTCTTTGGAGGGCCTATGAATGTCGGGAAAAGGATAAAGGAAGGGATAAAAAGGAGATTCGGGATAAATGCCACGGTGGGGATAGGTCCGAACAAACTGATAGCCAAACTGGCCGCTGATATCTCAAAGCCCGACGGGCTCAGATGGATAAGAAAGGATGAGGTGCCTGAGGTGCTTGAGGGTCTGCCTGTGGAGAAACTCTGGGGGATAGGAAAGGGGATTGCCCGGAGGCTTGAGACACTGGACATAAGGACCTGTGGAGAATTAGGGAGGGCACCTGTCGGTGTCCTGAGGAGTCACTTCGGGATCATGGGAGAGCACCTGAAGATGATGGGGCAGGGAATCCATGCCGGAGACGTGACGGGTGATGAGGGAGACGGGGAGGTGAAGTCAGTGGGACACAGCATGACCTTCCCCAGAGATCTATGGAAGAGGCCTGAGATCTCCCGGGAACTGCTCAGACTCTCGGAGATGGTAGGCGCAAGAACGCGCCGGTACGGGCTCCGTGGGAGGGTGGTCTCCCTCACCGTAAGATACAGGAGTTTCGAGACCTTCACCCGGAGGAGACGGCTTGAGTGCTCCACGAATGATACCAGAAGGATCTACCGGGCAGCCCTATGCATACTCGATGGTATCAGGCTCCGGGAGCCGGTGAGGCTCCTTGGGGTTACGCTTTCAGGACTTGAGAATATAAGAGGCCAGAGGCCCCTCTTTCACGAGGAACAGAGAAGGGAAGACCTCCTCCGGAGCATGGACGATCTGAACCAGAGGTTTGGCTCTCTTACAGTGACCTGGGGGGCATGCCTGAATCCGCTCAGACATCCCGGGGTGATCTCCCCGGCCTGGAGACCCTCGGGGATAAGGAGAAGCATTTGAAAACATGCACTTACGAGGTGCATGTTTTCAGGTGGGATTACCTGCCCCATGTCTTCAGAAAGGAATCGTACTCCATCCCGAAGACGCTGAAGAAGGCATTCCTGAAATTTTCTCCTTCACCCACCCTCTCGAGGATGTCCTTGAGATAGTAGAGTCCGTAACGGTCTATCAGGTGGCGGACGGCTGAGTAGCTCTCATGATAGGCCAGGGGGACCTGCCTGCGGGAAAGGCCGTTGAAGGATGTCTCAAGTCTCTGTAACGGTATCACCTGTCCTGTCTGAACAGGATAGTCCCTTGAGAAATATTCGGCAAGTCCCTCGTTAAGCCATAGTGGCACTCTCCCGCCCGTCAGGGTGAATACAAGGGCGTGGGTATACTCGTGATACAGCACCGTCCGAAAGAGTTCCGGCCTCTCTTCTGCATTTTTAACAGGAAGACGGATCTTCCCATCATATATCCCCCCTGCCCACTCAGGCACCTGGGTGACGTCACGAAACTCCCTCGATGTGTAGAGGATTACGTTTATGGGGGTATCAGGGAAGAGATTGAGTTCCCTCCCTATATCGCGGTAGGCATCCTCCAGTATCCCCAGGACACTTCTGCTTATTCCCCCGTGACGGTAACCGTCAAAGTGGAGAATGAAATGGCCGGAAATCTCTTCCTGGAAATTTTCCTGCTGCCTGATTTCACGGGAGACCCTGTTGAGAAGGGCAGTCAGTTCTTCGTCCTTCTTCAGGGTGAGGGCCTCTTCCGCATACTCCCTGCTCTCCTGAAGGCGGTTCAGGTTGTAATAGGAGAAGGCAAGGAGTTTGAGCACCACGAAATCAGCAATACCTGCTCCTTTAAGAACCTCCAGTGTATCAACTGCCTCCTCATATCTGCCAAGCCGGTAGAGGCTGACCCCTGCCCCCAGCGCTGCACGCTGGTCTCCGGGATCAAGGGAGAGAAAGATGGGAAGTGCATCCCGGGGTTTTCCCTCTTTGAGAAGAAGAAAGGCCCTCTTCAGTTCCCCATCCTCTTCAGAAGGGACCTTCTCCTCCTCCGGGGGGGCTGAGCCCCCTGCCTCTTCACTGAGGGATGAATCCGGGAGATCTTCAGAGGAGCCAGCCGGGTCGATACGGCTGAATCGGTCATCAGAGATAACAAGCTCTTCCCCGGAGGGGATGGACCTCTCCTCCGCCCTCTCTGTCCTCAGGTAATAGAGATAGCCGCTAAGGAGGAGAAAGATCGTAAAGAGGATGAGTGTAAGGGGTCTCAAGGCCCTGTTCTCCGGTCCTCTGCTTTCATAGAAGCATTATATCATCCTGTTTCAGATCACCGCCAATACGTCAGCATTGGGTCATTAAAGACCGTAATTGGTGTATTTGTGTATTGGTTATTGGGCAAAGACTGTCATTAGGTCATTGGTCACAGGTCATTAGTTATTGGGTCATTTTCGACTTCCCGCTTTAACGCTTATACGATTCCACGCAACAAACGCAATTAACGCTATAAACGCGGAACTCTGAACTCAGAACGTATCAACCTTCAGGTTTACCCCTCCTTTTGTCGTAAAAACAGGAGTTTTGGGTTATAATATTTCTATGGAAGTGAAGACGCACAAACTCCTCTCCCTTGATGAACTTACTGAGAAGGTGCTCTCCTACGACCCTTCTGCAGACATCAGCCTGCTCAGGAAGGCCTATTTCTTCTCCCACGAGGCACACTGCAGCCAGAAACGGAGAGAGGGGACCCCCTATATAGACCACCCCCTGTCTGTTGCATCCATCCTTGCCGATATGCATCTGGATACCACCAGCATCATCGCAGGGCTCCTCCATGACACGGTCGAAGACACCGAGACCAACCTGGAGGATATAAAGGGGCTCTTTGGAGGGGATGTCGCCTTTCTTGTCGGGGCACTCACAAAGCTCTCAAAAATGCAGTTCAAGTCAAAGGAGGAGGCCCAGGCTGAAAACTTCAGAAAAATGTTTCTTGCGATGGCAGAGGATATCCGGGTGATCCTGATAAAGTTTGCAGACCGCCTCCACAACATGCGGACACTCAAGCACCTTCCCGAATCCAAGCAGAAGCGGATCGCCCAGGAGACCCTCGACATTTATGCCCCCCTCGCAAACCGGCTTGGTATAGGCTGGATGCGGGCGGAGTTCGAGGACCTGAGTCTCAAGTATCTCCAGCCTGAGATATACAAAAATCTCCTGAAAAAGGTTGCAAAGAGAAGGGAGGAACAGGAGGTCTACATAAACGAGGTCTCCAAGAAGATCCGGAAAAAACTGATTGAATACAACATCCCGGGATTCATTTCCGGAAGGGTGAAACATCTCTACGGGATATACAAGAAGATGCTTGCCCAGAATATCCCCTTCGAGCAGGTCTATGATGTACTGGGGCTGAGGATCATAACAGACACCAAAAGCCACTGCTACGAGATACTGGGCATAATCCATTCTCTCTGGAAGCCCATCCCCGGTCGATTCAAGGATTATATCGCCCTTCCAAAGTCAAACCTCTATCAATCGCTCCACACATCTGTAATAGGTCCGCAGGGGGAACGGGTGGAGTTCCAGATCCGGACTCAGGAGATGCACAGGATTGCTGAAGAGGGTATCGCAGCCCACTGGATGTACAAGGAAGGCGGTCGTGTTCTTGAAAAGGACGCCAAGTATATAAAATGGCTCCGGGAACTGATCCAGACCCAGAAGGACCTCCGGGATGCCAAGGAGTTCCTTGAAGTAGTCAAGGGAGAAGTGGTCCCTGATGTTGTCTATGTATTCACTCCAAGGGGCGAGATAAGGGAGTTGCCTGCCGGCTCCACACCGGTTGACTTTGCCTACAGCATCCATACGGAAGTGGGCCACCACTGCGTGGGAGCAAAGGTGAACGGCCGGATCGTTCCGCTCCGGTACAACCTCCAGAGCGGTGATACTGTTGAGATCATCCGGTCACCCTCCCACGGCCCGAGCAGGGACTGGCTGAACTTCGTGGTCACCCAGAGGGCGAAGACGAGGATAAAACAGTGGCTTAAGGCAGAGGAGCGGAAGCAGAGCCTTGAACTCGGGACAAGGATGCTTGAGACGGAACTCAGGAGAAAGGGGCTCAGCCTGAAACTGATGAAATCACCTGAGATGGAGGAGGTAGCCCGAAATTTCAGCATGAAGTCCCCGGAGGACCTGATCGTGGCGGTTGGTTACGGCAAGGTCTCAGTCCACCAGGTGGTAAACCGCTTTCTCCCTGAAGAGGAGGAAGAGGAAGAGATTGTCATCACAAAGCCCAAAAAAAGGAAAAAGGGCACAAGCGGGATAAGCATAAAGGGGATAGACAATGTTCTCTACCATACCGCCCGGTGTTGCCATCCTGTCCCGGGTGATTCACTTGTCGGGTTCGTTACACGGGGGAAGGGCGTTACCATCCACCGGGAAGACTGTCCGAACCTGAACCGGCTTGCCGTTGACGATGCCCGCTTGATAGATGTGACCTGGACACCTCCGGAGTCAGAGACCACCCCGGCCAAACTCCTTGTAGAAACACTTGATCAGCCCGGGATGCTTGCCACTCTCAGTTCGATCATATCCTCAATGGATGTGAACATAAGCCAGCTCTCAGTAAATACCACCGACGACAAGAGGGCCCACTTCACCATAATCGTGGAGGTGGAGAACAGGGATCAGCTTTCCAGTCTCATCCAGAAGATAGTCTCAACAGAGGGTGTGCTGCGGGTAAAGAGGTAGGCTTTACCTTACAGTTGCATATCTTGCTCCCAAAGGCAGGGGGAGTACATTCACGGAGCCTTCCCTGCCTGTATGATATTCCGGGGTGGGGGCTGAAACTTTCATTATCAACACCTGATGGTTCAAGACAGCGCATCCCTGTGTCGGCCCGGCGGAGACCGACTGGACGTATCTACTTAAAATACCCTTCATACAACTGATCAAGCCTGTTAAGGCACTGTCCATAATAGACTTTCTTTGCTCAGACATGACCGGAGCTTCATAATGAAAGTTTCAGCCCCCACCCCGGAATCTTTACAGAAGGAGCATGAGGGGATTTCACCTGCCGGACTCAGGGTTTCTGAAAGTCAAGGTTCACTCTGAGGTGCTGAAGATACCTGTGCTCAGATACCGCTCACCTCTGTCAGGCAGGATCACTACCACCTTCCCTCCCCGCCCGATCTTCCTGGCAACCTGGACCGCTGCATGAAGTGCTGCACCAGAGGAGACTCCGGCAAGTATCCCCTCCTTCTTTGAGAGCATCCGCGTCGTCTCTTCGGCATCCTCGTCACTTACCGGCAGAATCTCATCATATATAGAAGTATTCAGTACCCCTGGATAAAAGCCCGCCCCAATGCCGGGAATCCTGTGAGGACCGGGCTTTCCGCCCGAAAGCACCGGGGAACCTGCCGGTTCCACCGCCACTATGTAAACGTCTTTCCTCTTTTCCCGGAAGACCTCTCCTACGCCTGTTATCGTCCCGCCTGTTCCCACTCCTGCCACAAAGGCATCGGGAACACCGCCGAGGTCCCTGATTATCTCCTCTGCCGTCCCTGTTCTGTGGGCCTCCGGGTTTGCGGGGTTTTCAAACTGGAGCGGCATGAAATATTCCCTGTGACTCAGGCATAACTCCTCTGCCCGCTCGATCGCCCCGAGCATCCCCCGCTCTCCGGGAGTAAGGATGAGTTCAGCTCCGAAGGCCCTGAGCATATCCTGGCGTTCCCTGCTCATCTTCTCCGACATGGTTAGGATTACCCTGTAACCCCTTGCCGCTCCTATCAGGGCAAGGCCGATCCCAGTATTCCCGCTGGTAGGCTCGACAATCGTTCCACCGGGCCTGAGCCTGCCTCCCCTTTCAGCAGAGAGAATCATATTCAGTGCGATCCTGTCCTTAACAGACCCCCCGGGGTTCATCCCCTCCAGCTTGCCGTAAATCATCGCACCCTCTTCAGGCTCGAAGCTCCTGAGCCTTACAAGGGGTGTATTCCCGATGGCTTCAAGGATGTTCTGAAAAGGCATGAGGTTCTCCTTTTTGCAGATC
>CAZITN010000063.1:11306-17459 GCA_964542175.1 uncultured Thermodesulfovibrio sp.
CCTGGAAGTGGATTTCGAGAATGACCTCAACCCGGAACAGCAGGCGGTGGTGATGCACCCGGGAGGCCCCATGCTCGTTCTCGCCGGTGCCGGATCGGGCAAGACACGAACCGTCACATACCGGGTCGGCCGCCTTATCTCAACCGGTGTGGAGCCCTCGGCGATCCTCCTTCTCACCTTCACCAACAAGGCATCCAGGGAGATGATGCAGAGGGCGGAGCAACTCGTGGGCCAGAAGATACGGGGGCTATGGGGCGGGACATTTCACCATATCGGCAATATCATCCTCAGGCGGCATGGGACCCTCCTTGGCTACAGGGAGGGCTTCTCCATCCTTGACCGGGAGGACCAGAAGGAACTCCTTGAGTCCTCCAAGGCGGAGAGGAAGGAGACGGAAGGCCTCCTGCCCCGGGGTGCAGTGCTTGCCGATATCCTGAGTTATCACAAGAACACCCAGAGGCCGGTTGAAGAGATAATAGCCATCCGGTATCCCTTTCTGATCGGGCTTGAAGATGAAGTGACCCAGGTCTTCATCTCCTACGAGTCCAGGAAGCTCAGGCTGAACATGATGGACTTCGACGATCTGCTCATCAATACCCTCAGGCTCTTTGAAGAGCATCAGGAGATACTCCAGTACTATGCTTCCAGGTTCCAGCATATCCTCGTTGATGAATACCAGGATACCAACCTCATCCAGGCGATGCTCATAGACAGGCTCGCCTCCATCCACAGGAACATAATGGTGGTCGGGGACGATGCCCAGTCCATCTATTCCTTCAGGGGTGCCCGGACGGAAAACATCCTCGGCTTTCCCGACCGCTACCCCGATACGGCGATATTCAGACTGACCACAAACTACCGGAGCAGGCCCGAGATACTGGATCTCACCAACGCAAGCATACTCCATAACACGGGGCAGTTCCGAAAGGAGTTACACGCCGTCCGTCCACCGGGGACAAAGCCGATGCTCGTCTGCCTTGAGGACCTCTTCGAGCAGGCAGCCTTCGTTGCCACCCGGATAACGGAACTCCACGACGAGGGGATACCCCTTGAGGAGATGGCAGTACTCTACCGCTCCCACTACCAGTCAATGGAACTTCAGATTGAACTTCAGCGGAGGGGCATTCCCTTCGAGGTTCGTTCAGGACTCAGATTTTTTGAACAGGCCCACATCAAGGATATAATCTCCTATCTCCGGGTCCTCCTGAACCCCTATGATGAACTCGGCTGGAAGCGGATACTCAGGATGGTCCCTCATGTAGGAAATGTGACGGCAGACAGGATATGGAGAGCCATCTCTCAAACTGCTGATCCCCTCTCATCAATCAGCAGCACCTCTTCCCTTGTCTCCAGACGGGCAGGAAGGGAATACCTATCCTTTGTCTCTGTTATTGAGGGGCTCATGGCCCTTTCCTTCAGAGAGCATCCGGCTGAGGCGATCTCCTACATACTCCGGAACGGGTACGAGGACTACCTCCAGAAGACCTACCCGAATTCAGAGAGCCGTAGGGAAGATATACTCCAGCTCATAAGGTATGCTGAACGGTACGTCCCTTCTGAGACCATACCCTATACCCCCCTTGAACTCCTCCTGAGCGACCTTACCCTTGAGGTGATGCGGGTTGGAGAAGATGGAGAGGAAGGGGATGACTCCGGCGGACTGATCCTCTCTTCCGTCCATCAGGCAAAGGGGCTTGAATGGAGGCATCTCTTCCTTATCGGGATGAACGAAGGGAGGTTTCCGTCCAAGAAGGCGATACGCACCGAAGGGCTGGAGGAGGAAAGGCGGCTCTTCTATGTGGCCTGCACCAGGGCGATGGATGAACTCTACATCTGCTACACCCTGACTGATGACGGCTACTCTCCATACCTGAAACCCTCGAGGTTCATAACAGAACTTCCCCGGGACCTCTACGAAGAGATTGAACTGGAGCGGGTGTGATCTCCTTCTCTGAGGTAATAGGAGAGGGTTTCAGGGCTGCCAACAGGAACTGGCAGCTCATCCTCATCAATCTGGTGGGGAGAGTGATCGGATGCATCCTCTTTCTACTGATTGTTATCATCCCCGTTGTGATAGCATTCTTCGTCTCTGGTGCCGGGAACCTCGATATCACATCCTTTCCAACCGATATCAGGGCCGTGCTTGTGGGACATACAGGGGTGGTCCTTACTGGTCTCGGCATGCTTCTACTGTATATAATTATCATTTCAACCGTGGGGCTATATCTCCTCGGGGCCTATGTGGGCATGCTCTCAAGGGCGGTTACCGAGAAGGCCGGTTTCAGCCTGGACCGGTTCTTTACCGAAGGGAAGCGGATGTTCCTTCCCACACTCCGGTATACAGCGCTCCTGGGGCTGATCGGTATCGGAGTAATTGTCGGAGTCTCCTTCCTGCTGACAGGCATATATGCCCTTGTGATGATGCTCAGGAGCCTCTCTCTCACCCTCTCACTGTTCATGGCAATATTCTTCGGTGTTACAGGGGGAACGGCCTTTCTCGTTCTGATCTTCGGTCTCCTCGGAACAGGTCTCTACGGCCTGGGGATCATGGCCATAAGGGAAGAGAGGGCCTGGAATGCCTTCAGAGAGGCCCTCTCCCTGCTTGTGGAGCAGCCGGCCTTATTCCTTCTCTCCGTTATCCTCATTCTCGGCTCCATGATCATCAGCATCCTTCTGGGTATAGGTGGAATTCCACTCAGGTTCATCCCCTTTATAGGGCTTATCCTTGGTATCCCCTATCAGGTGCTGGCGACCCTGATCCAGGGCTATACCGCAATCCTGGTTTTAGGGGCCGGGATCGCCGCCCTCCAACAGGCCGGTTACAGGGGGGACATTCAGACTACCGCCGGAATGTCCACTCAGGATTCCGGTACTTCTCCCGGAGAAGGCCCTCTGTCAGGGCCTTCTCCTCCGGAAGAATAGTTGCTCTCTGGAAGGAAACGCCGAATATTTCTGAGAACGCCTCAACTGTTTTTTCTATGAGCAGACTCTCCTCAAGACCTGGCAGAAAGCTCTGAAGACCGGTCATGCTCATCCTGATCCCATCAGCCGTAGCATCCCTGAATACCCTCACCATCCCGGCCTCGTTGATCCTGAACTGGATTGATCCCTGCTGGAGGAACCCCTCTTTCCACCGCTTCTGGGCAGAACCCATAACCTTCTTCCCTCCGAGGGTGACCTCCCCGTAGGAGACCGACTGAAAACAGAGGGGACTCCCTGTCAGGACCCTCCCCTTCTCACGCCGGTCCTTCCACTGAACGGGAAGACCAAGGGCCCGGAAGGCATCGAAAAAGGCCCTGCTCAGGAGCCTGTAAGCCTCAAGAAGACCCCTCTCAAAGTGGGGAGGAATACTCGGCGAGGAGAAACTGTAGGTGAGTTCCCTGTCATGAAGGATCGCCCTCCCACCGGTCGGTCTCCTCACCACAGGGATCCCTTCCCTCTGGCAGTATTCATAATCTATCTCCCCGGTCCGCTGGAAGGCACCAAGGCTCACCGAAGGGACCTCCCAGGTATAGAACCTGAGCGTCGGAGGGGCCTCGCCCCTCATCACCGTCAGTCCGATCGCCTCATCAACCGCCATATTGTAAAAGGCATCGCCTGGACCGGATTCTATCAGCCGCCATACCTTATCTCTCATGCCTTCTTCCCCATCCGGTTATATTAGCCTTGCAGTGGCGTAAACCTTACAGTTGCATAAAATCGCTCGAAAATGGCGGGGAGTTATGCCCGAAAGCCTTTCCAGCGATACCTTTGCGTAAGGTGACATTTCCTGAGTCAGGATACCACCCGGGGTTAAGTCCTCCGTTACTGCTTATCCTGAAATATCTCATCGGTTCTGGAAAGGCTTGAGGGTATGGCTCCCCGCCTGTTTATGCAACATTCAGGTAAATTCTCCCTCAAAGGCAGGGGGTGGTCGATACGACTAAATGCCCTCAGGGAGCCTTCCGGCAAGACCTTTCCGCGCCATCCACTGCCTCTGAGTCGTCCTTCACCGATCTCCACCCCCGGTGAACTCCTGCTCTATGTCTCCAGGACAAAAGCGGAAATCTCAGTAATACCCTTGCGTTGGAAGGCCCCTGAGGTATGCCCCCTGCCCGGCCTCATGTTTATGCAATATTGAGGTTAACCTTTCAGTTCAGTAGTGTCCGGCAAAAAACAAAACCATGTATCTTACCCAGAAGACCAAAAGGGGTCAACTTGGGTTATAATAATGCAATCCTTTGCAATAATAAAAGCACATACCCTGTCATCCGGAGGTTTGATTATATGAAAATAACGCTCACAGACGGAAGAGAGATCACCGGAAGTAAGGAAGTTTCCCTCTACGAGACCCTCCAGTCCAACGGTATCTTTCTTACAGCCTCCTGTGGCGGCAAAGGTACTTGCGGGAAATGCCGGGTCCAGATACTTGAGGGAGACTGCACGATAAAGGGGCATGGCAAGCTGACAAAGGCCGAGCAGGGGGAAGGGATAGTGCTTGCCTGTCAGAGCTTTCCCGAAGGCGACCTTCTTCTGAATATTCCCCGGGAATCCCTTCTTACCGTAGGGGACAAGATAGCGATCTCCCGGACAAGGGACCTCTTTGAATCACTCCTGAAGCAGAAGGCAACCATCTCCCCCCTCATAACACGGGAGACAATGAACCTGCCTCCCCCGACCCTTGACGACCATATCAGCGACCTTGACAGGCTGATGAGGGGGCTTGATGAGAAGGGGCTCTCCCTCAGATTCTCCCATGACTTTGTCTCTGAACTTGCCGGTACATTGAGGGCAAACAACTGGAACCTGACCATAGGGATTCAGAAGGAATCCGGTGAAGCCCTTTTCATTGAACCGCCCAATAATGGGAATGGCAAATACGGACTTTCTGTGGACATAGGAACAACTACGGTCGTTCTCTATCTGGTTGATCTCTCTGACGGCCGTGTGGTAGATGTGGCATCCACCTATAATTCCCAGATGCGGTATGGTGATGATGTGATTACAAGGATAGTAAATGCAACGGAAGGCGGTAAACTGAAGACCCTCCGGAAGGCGGTCGTATCAGATATAAACGACCTTCTCAGGCCCCTGCTGAAGCTTCATGAGATCGAGAGGGATGATGTTGAATCTGTGGTCATCTCAGGCAACACAACAATGGTCCATCTCTTCTGGGGCCTGAACCCCGAATACATCCGGGAGGAGCCCTACATCCCTACGGTGAATAATTATCCCATCTGGCATGCAGAAGACTCGGGGATCATGATCTGGAAAAAGGCCCCGGTTTACACTATCCCTTCGGTGGCAAGTTATGTGGGTGGAGACATTGTTGCAGGTGTGCTTGCAACGGGTATGCACAGGAGACCGGAACTCTCCCTCCTCATGGATATCGGGACGAACGGAGAGATCGTTATAGGCAATAACGAATGGCTGATGACCGCTGCCTGCTCTGCAGGCCCCTGCTTTGAAGGAAGCGGTATTGCCTGTGGTATGCGGGCCACGGAAGGGGCTATCGAGGATATCACGATCGACCGGGAGACCCTTACTCCACAAATAAAGGTGATAGGCAATACCGAGCCTCTCGGGATCTGTGGTTCAGGTATGATAGACGCAATATCGGAGATGCTCCTTACGGGAATACTCAACCAGAAGGGACAGCTTGTGAGGGATGCCGCACCGGAGAGGATCAGGGAGGGAGAGGATTGCCTTGAGTTCCTGATTCACAAGAGCGGAAGAAGAGAGATAGTCCTCACACAGGTGGATATAGAGAACATAATCCGGGCAAAGGCCGCAATCTTTGCAGGCGTGAACCTTCTTCTGAACGAGGTGGGCCTGACGACGGATATGATAGAAAGGGTATATATAGCCGGTGGTTTCGGGAACTTCCTTGATACGGAGAAGGCGATCATCCTCGGGATGATCCCTGATCTTCCCAGGGAGAGATTCCACTTCATGGGCAACACCTCCATAGCCGGGGCATACTACTGTCTTCTGTCTGAAAGGATGAGGAGGGAGGCCGAGACTATAGGGGCGATGATGACCTATATCGAACTCTCAGTAAAGGGCAACTACATGGATGAGTTCATGTCTGCGATGTTCCTGCCCCATACGGAGATGTCTCTCTTCCCGAGCGTGAAACCGATGTTGTGATTTGTGACTTAAGATTTATGATTT
>CAZITN010000064.1:0-12339 GCA_964542175.1 uncultured Thermodesulfovibrio sp.
AGGCTATGGGCAAAGGGCAATTGGTTACTGGTTATTGATTACTGGTGTCAGCCTATAACCTCTCGCCCATCGCCCTTTATCCGTTTCAGTTTTAATAAACCCAAGCAACCAGACTACATGTTATAATTATTTATGTCAGGGTCGGTCATTTCTCGAAATGGAAAGGTGATCAGACTTACTGCCGAGAGATGGTCACATATTGCTGAAGCTCATGATTATATGGCAGGGAATCAAGATCTTGTTTTTGAAACTATAGAAAAACCAGATTATATAGTTTCAGCTGGAAGGATGAACTGATAGCGATTCGCCATTATAAAAAGACTTCAATATCTGAAAAAAGCGTGGTTGTTGTTTATAAAGAAACCGGGGCAGATGGATTTATTATTACAGCGTTTATGACATCACAGCCAGATAAGATTATAAAAAGAGGTGTGCTATGGAAAAAGCAAGTGATATGTTAGAAATTTTGCCACATCTCCTGAAAATGCCTTCTGATCGTATGTGGATTGACTATGATAAAGAGGCTGATGTGCTGTATATCAGTTTCAGAAAACCCCAACAGGCAAATGACAGTATGATGGAAGACGATATTATCTACCACTATCGAGACCAGGAACTTGTTGGGATTACAATCCTTCATGCAAAAAACAGGACAAAATAAATAATATTCCCTGCCTGTTTCCCAACCATACAACCCTATAAACTCAATGAACGAATGAACTCCTTTCCCGCCTTTCTCGCATTCAACGTTTCTAACTTTTCATCAACGAAATAAACCAGACAAACGAGATGAACTCATCCCCGCATTAACGCTTGTACGCTTTTCTCGCATTCCACCTTTCTCGCTTTTTTGCATACTAAACAAACCAGACAAAGACAAACGCGATCACAACTTCCTGAGCGCCCGCCTTACGGCCTTCTCCCTTTTTGAGGGTGTATAACTCCTGCCCTTCTTCCGCCTCCCCTCCCATTCATCTGCCTCGTCATCCATCCCCCCGTATCCGGCCTCTTCTTCAAGGGCCGCCTCAAGCCTGATGAGAAAATCCTCGGACCGGACTGGGACAGCCCCATGCCCCCAGGCATGATCGGCTATCTCCCTGTCCGAGCTGATCACAATCACCCCGCCCCGCTTCTTCCTCACGATCTCCTTTATCAGGTCATCGGCCTTTCTTCCGATCCTCGTAAAGATGACCTCTATCCCCAGTTCCTTTCGGACCGTCTCCACGCTGGAACTCCCGCCATGACCGTCAAAAACGAGGGTGATGGTGTGCCCCTTCACCTGCCTGTACCGGCCGAGCTGCCTGATCAGGCCCTTCCGGGCCTCCTCCGGGTCCCTGTGATAAATCCCGATGAGGTTGTATCCGTCTATCAGAAGATGTGCCATAATTGTTCAGGTAATAGGTAAGAGGCTATAGGCACAAGGCGATAGGCTATAGGTACCTCTTGCCCATTACCCCTTGCCCCTCGCCCATCCGTTTCTTGCGTCTCACCTTGACCTGAAGACTGTTACTGGTGTGTTGGTCATTAGTCGTTGGTTTCGTTCAATTCGTTACTTTCGTTAATCTCGTGTATTTAGTTTGTTTCGTCTCTTCCCGCGTTATACCTTTCTCGCATTCAACGCTTCTGACTTTTCATCAACCAAATAAACCAAACCAACCGAACCAACGAAATCAACGAGATAAACTAAATCAACGAAACAAACCAGATAAACTCCTTTCCCGCCTTTCTCGCATCCACGCATTTACGCTATTAACCCAATTCCCCTCACCCCTTGCCCCTCGCCTATCGCCTATTGCCCCTTATTTAATCTGTCCAACAAATTCTACCATTTTCACAAACTTTCTGCTACAATAATTTCATGAGTCCGGAGAGGGAAAAGCTCCCCCTTGATGCAAAAATCCTTGGCGAAGCAATCATTGAACTGAACATCTCCCGGAGGAACGTGACCATCTATCCCAAGGGCCACCCTTCTGTGGAGCAGTCTCTCCACCGCGCCTATGAGAAACTCCAGAAGCTCTTTGAAATCCGGCCGGAGGTCACCTTCTCACTGGCCAGGGATACCATCATCGTTGATGACTATTACCTTGAGAAGACCAACCCCGTTTACAGGGAGTTCGCCAACCACCTCTCCGCAATGGGCATAGCCTCTGTATCATTCCTGACGGGAGTCGCAAAGGATGAGATATACTCCTTCCATTCCCTCCTCACCCTCGACCCGGAAGAGCTGACACTTGAGGATCTGATAAAGGAGATAGACCAGAGGCGCCTCATTCATATCCGGGTCATGCTGGTCGACTACGATGCCTTCACCTTTGAGGAGGGAAAGGTTACAGCCGCTGAGAAGGAGGCGCTCTGGGAGAAGTATGTCTATGGCCTGATAGAGGGGACCCTCCGGACAGAGGAAATGGGAGATACCATGAGGGAGATCCCCCCTGAGCTTCTGGCCTCCATGATGAACCGTCTGGACAGTGAGGAGCTGAAGGAAGAGACTTACGATCATGTGATCACCACATATATGCGGCGGAGTGCAGAAAGGGCCTTCTCTGGAAGTGACCTCAAGAGGCTCATGGACTTCATCAACTCCCTCAAGCCTGAGCTGAAGAAGCAGTTTCTCTCAAGCTCGGTAAAGAACCTCTCAATGCACTCCGATGCGATGAAGGAGGCCCTGAAGGAGACCTCCGTTGACGAGATAATAGACCTTCTGAAGATAATAAACGAACAGAAGGTGGCGATACCCGATGCCCTTAAGAATCTTCTGGACAGGTTTTCACATCTTCAGGATTCAGGCTTTGGAGAGACGAGGTTCAGGAACCACCTTATCTCCGACGACATCTTCCTCTCCAAAAGCGCCATTAACCTCCTTGAAGGGGGAAACTTCTCAGCCTATGTGACTGACAGATACCAGAAGGAGATCGAAAAGCTCCTTGAATTCGATGCAAGCCAGCTCGTAAGGGCGGAGTCCGACCTGCTTCAGCGGACCTGTGTCGATGAGATCGTCGAAAGGTACTACTCCCATGTCCTCCAGGAACTCCTGTTACAGGAAGTCATCACAGAAGAGGAATACATGAAGTTTGCCGAGGAGATATACCTCCAGGCAGGACAGTTCCTGGAGACAGGCCAGTACGAAGAGGTGCTCAGGATACTTTACCTCCTTGAGGAAAACCTCAGCAACGGGCGTTTCCCCCATATCACCGACGGGCTCCTCCGGAGGATGAAGTCCGGGGACTTCATCCTCCTTGTGATCGCCTCTTTCCAGATAACGGGAAGGCTCAACAGGGAAGGGGCCTCAGCCCTCGCCCGATACTACGGGGAGATGCTCATCCCCTATCTGATGGATGCCCTCCTTGAGGAGGAGTCCTCGGCTGTGAGGGCCTTTCTGATAATGCTCCTCTCGCATTTCGGTGATTCCGTCATCCCGCTGGCGCTGAAGCTCCTGAGCTCTCCTGAATGGTTCGTGAAGCGGAACATGATCCATCTGCTGAGCCTGACGGAAAATCCCGAGGTGATCCCCCATATCAGGATGTACTGCAGGCATGAAAACCGGAAGGTGAGTCTTGAGGCCACAAAGGCCCTGATAAAACTGGGCGACAGCTACGGTATCGAGATGGTCCGGGAGATGATGCTTTCCGGAAAGAGGGAGGATATGGAGCAGGCCGCCTCTCTGGCAGGGGCCTTCAGGATACGGAAGGTGATCCCCGATATGGTGAGCATCCTCAGGAGGAAGCCTGTCACCCCGGGGGACTTCACGACAAAGATCCCCTTCATCAGGGCCCTTGGAGAAATGGGCGATCCTTCAGTCATACCCGTGCTCAAAAGCCTTCTGGCTTCAAAGAGCATCCTCTTCCGCGCGGCCGTGGAAGAGATGAAGGAAGAGATTTACAGAAGCCTGAAGAACTATCCGTACTCCGAAGTCGCAGACATCCTCCAGGAAGGGATCAGGTCCAGAAACGAAACCATCCGGACTGAGGCGGAACGTCTCATCCGGAAGCAGGAGGGAAGGGTATGAGCGGGAGGATCCAGGCCTTTATCACTACCTTGATGACAGCCATCTCCAACTGTACACTCTACTCCAGGGATCATGCCTCTGTGGAGACCCTCGTCAAGAAGGCCTACGACCTCCTTGAAGAGATCCTTGAGGAGAACACCCCGCTTTCCATCATGATCGTGGACAGTGACCTTGTGATAAACAAGGCTCCCCTCAAAAATCCGGGGACTCACGGACTGAACCTGATGAAAAAGATGAAGAAGAAGGGGATAACGGGGATAGAGTTCATGAAGGGGATCAACAAGAACGAGATCCTCCGGTTCATCGCCGATATCTCGGCGCAGGGAAAGAAACCCGGCAAGTATCCCCACATAAAGACAGGTGTGATCGATGTCCGCCTCTCCGGGCTCCAGGTGGGAGACGATATAGACCTTGACCCCGACGGACTGGCCGCCTTCAGGAAGGAACAGGTAAACAAGGTAAGGGAGACCTTCTCCAGTTTCTCGCCCTTCAAGAAACTCCACAGCAGCGGGCTCGAGGAGGTGGTCACCAATTTCATAATAACCTTCAGGCGGGAGGCAAACATACTGAACCTTATCAGTCCTGTCAGGACCTACAGTGAATACACCTACACCCATGCAACCAATGTGGCGGTACTCTCCATGTTTCAGGCAGAGACCCTTGGTGCAGATGACAATCTCCTGCACGACATAGGGATCGCAGCCCTCCTTCATGACGTGGGAAAGCTCTTCATCTCCCAGGAGATCCTCGAGAAGAAGGGCGCCCTCACTGATACGGAGTGGGACGAGATCAGAAAGCATACACTCTACGGTGCGCGATATCTCTCTACTGTGGAGGGACTCCCCAGGCTTGCCCCCATCGTAGCCCTGGAACACCACCTGAGGTACGACGGGAAGGGCTATCCGGACCTCAGGAGGGTGAAGAAGGCCCAGCACCTCGCAAGCCAGATCGTGGCCATATCAGACTTCTTTGATGCCCTGAGGAGCAGGAGGCCCTATAAGAGGGACTGGTCCATCCGGGATATCCTCGTCCTCCTCAGGGAGGGGGCCGGCAATGAATTCAACCCGGACCTCGTGAAGAACTTCTCAAGAACGGTCGTGACCGCCCTGAAGCGGGGATGACTCCCTGAAAAGCCCCTCTATGACCTGGAGCGTCTTCTCAAGTGCCCCCTCGTTCGCCCGGTAGAGTTCAAGGGCCTTAAGTCCCGTCCGTTCCCTCAGGGCAGAGTCACTCAGCAATTCCCGGAGCACTCCCTCCAGTTCCTCCGGCCCTGACCTTATCGCCCCGCCCTCCCGGAAGAACTCCTCTGAAAGGGGGAAATTGTTCATATGGGGACCGCAGACCACCGCCCTGCCCCAGGAGGCGGGCTCGAAGAGGTTGTGGCCACCTTTCGGAACGAAACTCCCGCCGACCACACAGATATCTCCTGCCCCGTAGAGGCCTCCCAGTTCCCCTACCGTATCGAGAAGCACTACCTCAGCCTCATTCATGGCCGGGTTTACGGTTCTCCTTGCATATGCGAGACCGGAGTCCAGGAGGAGTCTCTCCACCTCGTCGAACCGTTCAGGGTGGCGGGGTGCGACAACCATCCTCAGGCCGGGAAAGTCCTTCCTCAACCGCCTGAAAACATCCATGACCAGGCGCTCCTCCCCCTCGTGGGTGCTCCCTGCGATGATGAGGGGGTTGCCGAGGCTCTTTGCCCACCGGGGTATCTCTCCGGGCCTCTTCAGCCCGAACTTGAGATTTCCCGTCACGGTGACCCGCTCCGGCGGGGCGCCGAGATTGATTATCCTCTCCGCGTCCCCCTCTGTCTGCATGCAGAAGTGGGTCACGCCTGAGAGGAACCAGCCTATCAGGGGCCTTATCCTTCTGTAGTTTCTGTAAGAGCCTTCAGAGATCCTCCCGTTGGCCATCACCACCTTCACCCCCCGCCGGGGAGGAAGCATGAGGAGGGAGGGCCAGATCTCCGTCTCCATCACCACCATGAGGTCAGGCCTGAGCCTCCGGAGCACCGCCAGGACCGAGAGGGGGAGATCAAAGGGGAGGTAGAAGAGGAGTTCCCGGGGCTTCATGAAACCGGAGGCCACCTTCCGGCCCGTATCGGTGACCGTTGAGAGGGCCACATCCCATCCACCCCTCAATGCCTCGACGAGGGGCCGGGCTGCCATGGCCTCACCAACTGAAACGGCATGCACCCAGACCCTCCGCCCGCTACCCGGTCCGGAAGAGGGGATCAGTCCAAGCCTCTCCCTCAGCCACTCCCTCCGGAGAGGACTGCTCCGCCTGAGGAGTTCCCTGGGAAGAAGAACGAGCAGTCCCCCAAGGTATACAAGGGTATAGAAGAAAAAGAATACCGCCTTTGCAATCCTGTCGATCATAGGGCAGGTTCAGGGGCAAACTGTATCTCATAGAGCCTCCGGTAAACACCGTCACGCTCCATCAGTTCCTCGTGCCTTCCCGTCTCAACGATCCTCCCGCCTTCGAGCACAACGATCCTGTCGGCATTCCTGACCGTTGAGAGGCGGTGGGCGATCACGATGGTGGTCCTGTTCTTCATCAGGCCGTCCAGTGCCTGCTGGACCATCATCTCGGCATGGGTATCAAGGGAGGAAGTCGCCTCATCCAGTATGAGGATCGGAGGGTTCTTGAGTATCGCCCTGGCTATGGAAAGCCTCTGCCGCTGCCCGCCTGAAAGTCTCACACCCCTCTCGCCGATGAGGGAGTCATAGCCGTCCCTGAGTTCCACGATGAACTCATGGGCAAAGGCGGCCCGGGCCGCCTCCATAATATCATCATCGGAGGCCTCGGGGTTTCCGAAGGCGATGTTCGCCCTGACCGTATCATTGAAGAGGACAACGTCCTGGCTCACAACCCCGATCTGGCGCCGGAGCGAAGGAAGGGAAGCCTCTCTTATGTTCAGACCGTCTATGAAGACCCCCCCCTCGGTGGGCTCAAAGAACCGGGGGAGGAGATCGACCAGGGTGGTCTTTCCAGCCCCGCTCCTTCCCACAACGGCGAGGATCATCCCCTTTTCTATCTCCAGGTTGATCTCACGGAGCGCATAATCACGACTCCCCGGGTATATGAAGGAAACATTCCTGTACTCGATGGCCCTCTTGATAGGCCCGATCTCCTTTCCCCCTTCGGGCTCCCTCTCGATCGTGAAATACTCGTTTATCCTCTCCATGGAGGCCCTCGCCTGGTTCAGGGCATTGCTCACCTTGGCAAGCCTCTTTGAAGGGGTATAGAGCATGAAGATGGCGGCAAGGAAGGAGAAGAAGTCTCCCGGTGTGATCTCACCCCTTATCACCAGATTGCCTCCATAGTAGAGGACAAAGGTTATCCCGAGCCCCCCCACGAACTCCATCAGGAGCGACGTGGCCTCGACTATCCTGGTCGCCCTCATGTTGTCCCGGTAGAATTCCTGGTTCCGCTTTTTGAAGAGGTTCACCAGCACCCCCTCCCGCCCGAAGACCTTCACCATCTTTATCCCTGTGAAGGTCTCGGAGATGAGTTCCGTGATAACGGAGATCTTCTTCTGGGCATCCTTGGTAACCCGCTTCAGCCTCTTGCCAAGCCTCCCCACACCGTAGAAGGCAAGGGGGAGGACGGTGAGCGAGATAAGCGTGAGGTCCCACCTCCGCGTAAAGGCGACTGCTCCCAGTGCGATAACAGTCGTCCCCTCAACGAAGAGGTCCTTTATGGAATGGGCGACCACCTTCTGGAGCTGGCCGGCATCGTTTATTATCCTGGAGAGCATAACACCCGTTGACCGCTCATTGTAACGGCTCACGGGGACAAAGGTCAGGTGTTCGTAGAGCCGGTTCCTGAGGTCCCGGACGATCTTCATCCCCACAGAGGTCATCAGATAGGAATGTCCGAAGGAGAGCACCCCCCTCATCATGTACAGGACAAAGACACCGGCGGAGATGTATATCAGGAATTCAGCCTTTTTCTCGAGGAATATCCCGTTCATCGCCGGCTTGACAAGCCAGGCAAGGGCCCCGTTTATCCCTGAAAGTATCACACTCAGGACGATGGAGAGAAGGACCCTCTTCCTGTAGGGACCAACAAGTTCCATCACCGCCCTGAGCCTCTGGATAAAGCCGTCCTTCATCAGGCCGGTTCTCCTCTGGCAAGTTCCATCACCATCCTGGCAACCCGCCGGGAGGGGTGCTTGCCCTCATAGACCTCCCTGATCCTCCCGAAGGTCTCCAGCATGTACCGTTTTCTCTGGTCGTCCAGTATGAGCCTGTCCAGTTCCTTCACCACCTTCTCCGGCACCGCGTCCCACTGGATGAGTTCCTTCACCACCGCCTCCCCTGCAAGGATGTTTACGAGGCTTATGTATTTCACATCCACTATCAGCCGCCCTATCAGGTATGTAAGGGGAAACATCCTGTAGACAACCACCATGGGAAGGCCCAGAAGGGCGGCCTGCAGGGTGGCGGTCCCTGAGGTGATAAGCCCGAAATCCGAGGCATAGAGGACCTCTGTGGCCCTCCCCCTGACGATATTCACTCCAAGACTCCTCAAACCCTCCAGTTCATCGATGAACTCACCATCCCCGATGTTTTCTGCAAGGGGGAGTATGTACTGATAGGCCTGGTATCTCTTTCTGAAGAGTTTTACCACTCCGGAATAAAGGGGAAGCATCCGCTTCAGTTCAGCCCTCCTGCTCCCGGGCAGCAGGGCAAGAACCCCCCTCTCGGGAGAGAGGCCCAGGGATTCCCGTATAAACTCCTTGCCGCCCTTCAGTTTCTCTATCTCCTCCATGATGGGATGACCCACAAACTCTGCATCCATACCCGTCTTCCTGTAAAGTTCCTCTTCAAAGGGGAGGATGACGGCGATCCTGTCGCAGAGTCTCTTCATGGTGTGTATCCTTTTCTTCCGCCAGGCCCAGACCTGGGGGCTTACGTAGTAGAGGACAGGGATGCCCAGGGACTTTGCCATCCGGGCCACCCGGAAGTTGAAGTCAGGGAAGTCTATGAGAACCACCACAGCCGGCCTCTTCTCCGAGAGGTAGGCCGATACCTTCCTGAAGGTCCGCCTCAGACTCCTTATGGAGGAGATCGCCTCCCCGAGTCCGAAGGCCCCTGTCACCTCACCAAGAAGTTCAACCCCCTCGGCCCTCATCCTCTCACCCCCCATACCCGCCACCCTGAGGGGCTCACCGGCCGTCTCCCTCAGGGCCCTTACGAGCAGTGCACCGTAAAGCTCACCCGAGGCCTCGCCTGCGCTTATGAAGATATCCATCATCGCAAGTTCCGTCAGGGAAAGACCCTTCTTATTATCCCTGCAATCTTCTCCACATCAGAGTCTTCGAGCTCCGGGTAGATGGGAAGTGAGAGAACCTCCCTGGAAGCCTTCTCCGCCTCGGGGAAGTCACCCTCCCTGTAGCCGAGGTTCTTGAGCGCATCCTGCAGGTGAAGGGGGAGGGGATAATAGACGACCGAAGAGACACCTTCCTTTTTCAGCGCCTCTGCCAGTCTCTCCCGCAGGGGTGTCCTTATGGTGTACTGATGGTAGACATGTAAATAGCCCTCCGGTTCCACAGGGCAGGCAACCAGGTCTGAAAGCAGGGAGTTGTAGAGTGCAGCCTTCTCCCTCCTCTTCTGGTTGTAGATGTCTATCCTCTTGAGTTTCACCAGGAGAACGGCGGCCTGCAGCTCGTCAAGCCTGCTGTTCATCCCTATCCTTCCGTGGAGGTATCCGCCCACGGAGCCATGATTCCTGAGGCTCCTCACCTTTGAGCCCAGGGAGTCCCTGTCGGTCACTATCATCCCGCCGTCGCCATAGGCCCCGAGGTTCTTGCTCGGATAGAAGCTGAAACAGCCGGCATCGCCGAAGCTCCCCACCTTCTGCCCCCGGTAGGTTGCACCAAAGGCCTGTGCTGCATCCTCCACTACAAGAAGGTCATACTTGTTGGCTATGTCCAGGATCTGTTCCATATCTGCAGGAAGCCCGAAGAGATGAACGGGAAGGATCGCCCTGGTCCTGTCGGTCACGGCCCCCTCTATCAGTCCGGGAGCCATGTTAAGCGTAAGGGGATCTATGTCAACAAAGACCGGCCTTGCCCCCTGGTATATGATGGCCTCCACCGTGGCAAAGAAGGTGAAGGGGGTGGTTATGACCTCATCTCCCTCCCCCACTCCGAGGGACTTCAGTGCCAGGTTCAGGGCGTCGGTGCCGGAGTTCACGCCTACGGCATCCTTCACCCCGTGATAGGCGGCCACCCTCTTCTCGAACTCCTCCACCTTACTGCCGAGTATATATCTGCTGCTTTCCAGGACACCGTCTATCTCCCGGAGCACCTCCTCCTTGATCTCAGCATACTGCCTCTTCAGGTCAACCATCGGGATCATAGCTTCTCCTTTATCTTTTTGCTTATCTCAAGGGCAACTCTCAATGCCTCCAGGCCATCCTCCCCGCTCACCCGGGGCGTGGAACGGTCTCCTACGCACCTGAGGAAGTCCCGGAGTTCCTCCTTCAGGGGTTCCTTCTGCTCAGGCCTTATGGTCTCGGTCCTGATTGAGCCGTCCTCCCCCCTGTAATGATGCCGGACCACCATCTCCTGATAGTCAAGGAGGATATACCCTGTATCCTGGAATATCTTCAGCACCCGCCTCTTCACCGGCGAGAGCCTCCCGGCCGTTATGACGGCGGAGACACCGTTGTCCATCTCCACCCATGCCTTTGAGACATCTATATTGTCACTCAGGACAGATGCCCCCGTCGCCCTCAGTTCCCGGACACGGCCGTGACAGAGGGAGAGTATGATATCAATATCATGTATCATCAGATCAAGGGTCACATCCACATCAGTCCCCCTGCCTAGAAAGGGCGAAAGCCTCTCCGATTCAAAGAACCTCGGCCGCTCAATCATCCCCTCGGCAGCGATCACCACAGGGTTGAACCTCTCCAGGTGGCCCACCTGGAGGATCCTCTCAGCCTTCCTGGCTGAGGATATCAGCTCTTCCGCCTCTTCAAGCCCGCTTGTAATGGGCTTTTCAATCAGGATGTCCCTGCCGGCCCGGATGCAGTCAAGGCCTATATCATGATGGGTGAGCGTGGGGGTGACTATGCTCAGGGCATCCACCTGAGGGAGGAGGTCGGCATACTCCCTGAAGGCCCTGCAGCCGAACCTCCCTGCCACATCCTCAGCCCGGGAGATATCAGGATCAGCCACACCGACCAGTTCCGCCTCCTCAAGTTCATGGTAAACCCTGGCATGGTGAAACCCCAGGTATCCCACCCCTATAACACCCACACGGACAGCCATATCAGAGCCTTTTGGAAACCTCCACTATCTCACGGAGTTTCCGGAGTCCGGCCCCGGAATCTATGGCCTCCCCTGCGATCGCAGCACCCTCCCTGAGGTCTTCCGTCCGGCCCGCCACCACAAGGGTGGCTGCCGCATTCATCAGGACGATATCCCTCCTGGGGCCCTTCTCTCCCTGGAGGACCTTCATGGTGATCTCTGCATTCTCTTCAGCAGTCCCGCCTGCGATCTCCCCGGCCGGGGCCCGTTCAAAGCCGAAATCCTCAGGAGAGATGATCAGGCTCTCCACCTGCCCGTTCCGGAACCTGCTCACCCTGGTTCCGTCAGTGATCGTTATCTCATCAAGGCCGTCCTCGCCGTGAAAGACCATCACATCCTCCGCCCCGAGGTTCCCCAGCACACTGGCAAGGGGCTCGGTCAGTCGGTCGGTGAAGACTCCCAGTATCTGTCTCTTTGCACCCGCAGGGTTTGTGATCGGGCCCAGGATATTGAAAACAGTCCTGATCCCCATCTCCCTCCTCGGGCCTATGGCATACTTCATGGCCGGGTGGAAGAGCGGGGCAAAGAGGAAGCCGAACCCTGTCTCAAAGAGGCACTTCTCCACGCTCTCCGGGGGAAGTTCTATCTTCACACCCAGGGCCTCCAGGACATCGGCACTCCCGGAGCGTGAAGAGACGGAGCGGTTGCCGTGTTTTGCAACGGGCACACCCGTGGCCGCCACTACAATCGCCGTCGTGGTGGATATGTTGAAGGTATGGGCCATGTCACCGCCTGTACCGCAGGTGTCCACAACCCCCTCAGGCGCCTTTATCCGGGCCGCCTTCTCCCTCATCACCCGGGCGGCACCGGTTATCTCCTCAACGGTCTCCCCCTTTATCCTGAGGGCCGTCAGAAAGGCGCCTATCTGGGCATCCGTTGCCTTGCCCTCCATTATCTCGTTCATGCACTCAACCATCTCCGACTCGGAGAGGTTGATCCCCTGGACAAGCATGTTAATTGCCTCTTTTATCATCTCTCCTCCCTCTGATACTTTATTTCATGCCCCTTC
>CAZITN010000064.1:12439-17380 GCA_964542175.1 uncultured Thermodesulfovibrio sp.
TTTCACGCCTTTCCCGCATCCCCGCATTTACGCTTCAACGCATCCCCGCTCTCTTTCCCCTCACCCCTGACCTGTCCACCTGCCTCCCTCATAGCGGAGAAAGTTCCTGAGGAGGTCCTTCCCGACAGTGGTGAGAATGGACTCGGGATGAAACTGGACACCCTCTATACAGAACTCCCTGTGCCTCACACCCATTATCTCATCCCTGTCGGTCCAGGCGGTTATGACAAGTTCCTCCGGGGCGGTCTCCCTTCTGATAACAAGGGAATGGTATCTCGTGGCCTCAAAGGGATTCGGGAGCCCCCTGAAAACCCCCTGCTCGTCATGATAGACAAGGGAGGTCTTCCCGTGCATCAGCCTGGGGGCATTCACGATCTCCCCGCCAAAGGCGGCCCCGATGGACTGATGGCCGAGACATACGCCCAGTATGGGCCTCTTCCCGGCAAAGTGCCTTATCACCTCCACGGAGATCCCCGCCTCCCTGGGGGTACAGGGGCCGGGAGATATGACAATCCTTGCAGGGTTCATCTCCTCTATCTCTGAGATGGATATCCGGTCGTTCCTGAAGACATGGACATCCTCACCAAGCTCCCCGAAGTACTGGACAAGGTTGTAGGTAAAGGAATCATAGTTGTCAATCATCAATAGCATCTCATGCCTCCCTAAAGCCCTCCCTCAGCCATATCTACGGCCTTCATCATCCCCATCGCCTTGCTCACCGTCTCCCTGTATTCCCGCTCCGGAACGGAATCGGCAACTATCCCTGCCCCTGCCTGGATATGGAGGGTCCGGCCCTCTGCTATGATCGTCCTTATGGTGATACAGGTATCCATGTTCCCGGAGAAACTGAAGTAACCGACAGCCCCGGCGTAGGGCCCCCGTCTCACAGGCTCGAGTTCGTCTATTATCTCCATCGCCCTCACCTTGGGCGCCCCTGTAACCGTCCCGGCAGGGAAAGAGGCCCTCAGCAGGTCAAAGGCGTCAAGGCCCTCCCTGAGCCTCCCCACCACATTGGATACAAGGTGCATCACATGACTGTATCTCTCAACTGTCATCAACTCCGTAACCTTCACACTCCCCACCTCTGCCACCCGGCCCACATCGTTCCTGCCCAGGTCAACGAGCATTATATGCTCGGCGATCTCCTTCGGGTCTTCCCGGAGTTCCCTCTCGAGGGCCCTGTCCTCCTCGTCATTCCTCCCCCGCCTCCTTGTCCCTGCTATCGGCCTCAGGACCACACGGTCGCCCTCAAGCCTGACGAGAATCTCCGGAGAGGAGCCTATCAACCGGGCCTCACCGCTGTCAACATAGTACATGTAGGGCGAGGGGTTGATCACCCTCAGGGCCCTGTATATTGTAAAGGGGTCCACCCTGAGTTGCCGCTCGAACCTCTGGGAAAGTACCACCTGGACCACGTCCCCGGCATGGACATATCCCTTGGCCTTCTCCACAGCCTCCTCGAATGCCTCGGGGGGCCCGAATGTGGACTGGAACCGGCTCTCCCCTTCCACAGGGAGAGGGGTCTCCGATCCTCCGGCCGGAGCGGCACGGAGGCGTCTGATTGTATCCTCTATCAGGGTACTCGCCCTCTCATAGGCCGAAATGGGATCACCCTCGACAGGGACAGGGGCTATAACCTTCATCGTGTGCTTCAGGTTGTCGAAGACGAGAAGGATCTCCGGGAGCATGAAGAAGAAGTCATGAAGCCCCAGGCCCGGCTTCTCCCTGTCCGGCACCCTTTCGAAGAATTTTACCATCTCGTACCCGATATATCCCACCATCCCGCCGTAAAAGGGTGGAAGGTCGGGAAGGTCCTCAACAGGTCTGTACCGGGAGAGTTCCTCCTTCAGGGCAAACAGGGGGTCGTCATACTCACGGGATGAGACCACCTGACCGGACTGAAGCACCTCGACCCGCCTCCCCCTGCACCTGAGGATTCGGGCGATTGACGCCGAAAGTATCGAATACCTCCCCCACTTCTCCCCGCCCTCAACGCTTTCAAGCAGAAATGATGGACTCCCGGAAACCCTGAGGTATGCCGAAACAGGTGTCTCAAGGTCAGCCAGGACTTCCCGGAATACAGGGACAAGATTCCCCTTACGGGCGAGTTTAAGGAAGGTTTCGCGGTCAGGAAACATCTGGTTATTTTAATCCTATCCCCTGTTTTTTAGCAATTTCCATTACTCCAAACCTGCTCCTGCAATCATTGGGCTGGATAATGTAAAATATACTCAGGAAGGGGGAAGAATGAGGAGGAGTCCATGGCACATTACATTATCCTCAGTACCCTTACGGACGAGGGAAGGAAGACCCTCAAGGAAAACCCTGAAAGGATTCTCGAGGTAAACAGGGAACTCGAGACGATGGGGGTAACAGTTAAGGAACAGTACGCAGTCCTGGGGCCCTATGACTTCGTCAACATCGTGGAGGCCCCGGACAACGAGACAGTAATGAAGATGTCCGTGGAGATAGGATCGAGAGGCACTGTTCAGCTTCTGAGTCTGGCTGCAATGCCCGTGAACGAACTGATAAATAAACTGAAATAACCATTCCGGATTCCCCCTTCCCTTATCCGGAAAGGCGCCAGGAAGATCAGGTCAAGGTCAAGGTTGAGGCTGAGGTCAAGGTTGAGGCTGAATTACCTAATAACTCAGTAACTTAATGACCCAATAACCTTATGTCCATTTGAATAAACTTTATCAATTAGTTTAGAATATACTAAACTCTAAGCCTTTGGTTTAGACAATTTCACATAAGGAGGTTTTTATGTCAGAGATAAAACCTGATCAGACACTGGACACCAAGGGGATGAACTGTCCAATGCCTGTACTCAAGACAAAGAAGGCCCTTGATTCCATTGAGGCCGGCCAGGTACTGGAGGTGGTCACGACCGATCCCGGCTCGAAGTCCGATATCCCCGCCCTCCTTGACCGTCTCGGGCATGAACTTCTTGAGACCAGGGAAGACGGCGGCGTGATCTCATTTTTCATAAAGAAGAAGTAGAAAACCCGGCCGTGAAGATTTGACCTCCCCGCTCACCTTGCGAAGGCAGAATCTGCCCTGATCTGTTTTCCCTGAAAGCCCCCTCCCATGAGGGAGGGGGGAGGGGAGCAGTTCTTATCCCTCCTGTTTTCCTTGACAATACCCGTCCTTCATGTTATATTGTCTTTAATGAAAAAAACAGCAATAATAACCATATCTTTGTTATTTCTCCTCGCCCTCTCTGCAGAATCTGCCATTTACAGGTATGTGGATGAAAAGGGTGTGATCCACTTTACCGACTCTCCTCCGGTAAAGGAGGCCCGCCTTGTCTCCCGTGAGACACCTAGACAGAGACCTGCAAAAGAGCATACGAGGAGAAGACTGAGCAGGGGAGAGATGAACAGTCTTGCCGAGAGGAAGGCCCGGGAGTACGGTCTGAGCCCTGAACTCGTAAAATCGGTGATCGAGGTTGAATCAAACTGGGACCCCCGTGCAAGGTCCCGCAAGGGCGCCCTCGGGCTGATGCAACTGATGCCGGAGACGGCAAAGGAACTCGGTGTCCGGAACCCCTTTGACCCGGAGGCGAACATAGACGGAGGCACGAGGTATCTGAGATATCTGATAGAACGGTTCGGTGATCTCGAGCTCGCCCTTGCCGCCTATAACGCAGGCCCCACGGTGGTCGAAAAATACGGGATGGTGCCTCCCATCAGGGAGACAAGGGAGTATGTAAGAAAGATACTCTCCAGGTATCAGGGCGGAGGCACAACTACCAGGATCTACAGGGTCGTCATGAAGGACGGCACAACCATGTTCACCAACTCTCCCATCTACCTGAATAACATGAGATCATTCTGAGGCAGGAAGAGAGAACAGGTTTGAGGCGGTCTGGATGTTTGGGGGGGGAATCCCGTAAAATTAATAAGGCTGTTACAACGTGGGCGGTTAGCTCAGCTGGGAGAGCACCACGTTCGCAACGTGGGGGCCGGGGGTTCGAATCCCCTACCGTCCACCATATCCCTTCCTGATCACCGACCGGGGAAACCCCTGAAGAGTATGCCCTTCTGTGGATAGTGTGATGTGTTGTTTGTGGCGATTTTATGACCCCTTAACCGCGCAGTAGCAGCGATAATGCAGTCTACTGTTGTAAGGGTCAAACCCTTTTTACGGTAGTTTCTGTAAATCTTCCCAGCCTCTCTCGCTATCTCAACTGTTACAGGCTCAATCTGAAAGGCCCTCATGAAATCCTCTGTTTTGTCCTTTTCATTCTCTCTCATACCGGCATACAACTCGTAAATGGAAAGAATACTTATGAATGCAAGATTTTCACTCCAGAGAGGAAGCAAAAGGCTCCTCGCGTATTCTCTTCCCCTCAGAAAGTCGATGGCAACGTCTGTGTCAACCAGGACAGTCTGTCCGCCTTCTGTCATCTTCCTCTCTCAAGGCATTTACAATTTCGACACTGGAAGATTCTCTTTCCTCCCATTTACCAAAGCTATCGATTGCCTTCTTTATCTTTTCGGTCTGCAGGTATTCTCTCAACGCCCTGCTCACGATGGCACTGAAATTTCCGGAAAGGCTCTTTGCCTCCCTGTATAATTCATCAGGTATGGTCACTGAAGTCTTGATGGTCTTCATACTCTTTTTCCTTACTTTATGATAGCATATTTAAGAATTACTTTCAAGTACTATTATATTATATGACTTAACCTAAACATTACATCACTGGTGTCCAAAACAATCTGACACGACAGGGAGAGGCGGTATGGCGGAAAGAATACCAATGCTCGACACCTTAGAAAATTAGGGTTTATTGTACCACACAGACCTAACCAGACACTCAGGTATAACACCTGTAGAATCAGGTTGCTGTCCCATAAATCCTGTCGGTTGCATTGTATTCTTGGAGCCTTGCCGCCTCTCCATAAAATTATTTTGTACAGATGTGACATTACATAA
>CAZITN010000065.1:0-5803 GCA_964542175.1 uncultured Thermodesulfovibrio sp.
AACATGTCCGTAGGTGTCAACCTTCTCTTCCGGCTGGTGGCTGAAGTGGCAAGAGTCCTCGGTGATGACTACGATATCGAGATAATAGAGGCCCACCACCGGATGAAAAAGGATGCCCCCAGCGGGACAGCCATAAAACTCGCACAGATAATGGCGGAAACCCTTGACAGGAACCTCGATGAGGTTGCTATATACGCCAGGAAGGGACTGATAGGCGAAAGGACAAGCAAGGAAATCGGTATACAGACCATCAGGGCGGGAGACATTGTCGGGGAGCATACCGTCATGTTTGCGACCCAGGGGGAACGCCTTGAGCTGACCCACAGGGCCTCAAGCCGGGACACCTTTGCAAAGGGGGCCGTAAGAGCCGCCCTCTGGGTTTATGGCAAACAACCAGGTCTCTATGACATGCATGACGTACTTGGACTCAGGTGAGAGGGGAAATGGTTGGACCATATCCCCTCTCAGGTGAGGGTTCATCATTTTGTAAGAGGACAAATCCTCAACAGGTGGGTAGATGTCACAGTCCGAGTCATCGTCTGACAAAGTGATCCTCTTTCTGAATGATCCGGTTTTCTCCAGGAAGCTCTCCCTCCAAATCAACCAGTTCGGCTATAAAGCCCATACCTGTTCCAGCATCACCGAGGTTCGGGAATATCTGGAAGATGACCTGGCAGGCGCTATCATCACGGAAACCGGACTCCTTCGAAAGAAGATGGGACTATCAGAAGAGATATCCGAACTCCGGACCAGATTCTCCATCCCCCTTGTTTTCATCTCTGATACCGGCAACTTCGGCATACGGCTCCAGGCAATTCGGACAGGGGGAGACTTCTTTCTCCTCAAACCCGTGAACATCATGGAACTTGTGGAAGCCCTCGATATGATCACAGGCAGAAAAAAAAGTGAACCCTACAGGGTGCTGATTGTGGATGATGAAGAGAAGATGGCCCTGTATCATTCAATAATCCTGAAGAAAGCAGGGATGGAGACCACGACAATAGACAATCCCGAAAAGATCTTTGAATCGCTTGTTGAATTCAACCCGGACCTGATACTTATGGATATGTACATGCCCCTTTGCACGGGACAGGAACTTGCGCGGCTCATCCGGCAGATGAAGGCCTACCATTCCATACCGATCGTATATCTCTCGGCAGAAAGGGATAGAGATATACAGCTTCATGCAATGAAGGTGGGGGGAGACGATTTCCTCACAAAGCCTGTAGAGCCCGATCACCTTGTCTCATCAGTCACAACAAGGGCCGAGAGGATGCGGACATTACGCTCACTCATGGAACGCGACAGCCTCACGGGACTTCTCAATCACAGACGGCTTAAAGAGGAACTTGATATCTCAACAGCAAGGTATGCAAGGGAACAAGGGGAGTTTGCTTTTGTGATGATTGACATAGACCATTTCAAATCAGTAAACGACAGATATGGACATGCTTCAGGTGATACTGTTATAGTTTCACTCTCAAGGCTGCTTCAGCAAAGGCTCAGAAAGTCAGATATCATCGGCAGATACGGAGGGGAGGAATTCGCGGTCATTCTGCATAACACTAACGGAAGGGCTGCAAAGGAGATTATGGATGACATCCGGGAGGGTTTTGGACGGATCATCTTTGCAAAGGATGAAACCGACTTTACCGTAACATTCAGCGCTGGAATAGCCTCCTTTCCCGAGCATCAGGATCCAAACAGACTGATCAGCCATGCAGACCAGGCCCTTTACCAGGCAAAGAAGCTTGGACGAAACAGGATAATACTTGATCAGGGGAGGGATGAATGGTAAGGTTTTCCATCAAGAAGAAGGATATCAGCCCGATCTGTAAAGGAATTTCTGCCCTCGCAGGGCCCTTCGGGGTTTACTCACTGAAAGGGACTGCCTTATACGAAACTTCCGGTTACAAAAGGGATGACAATCACGAGACACTGGAACTAAGGATAGGAAATACCACCATTGGCAATATTTCAGGAGATCCGGCTTCTCTTGAGACTGTGGCTTCAATCCTATCAGATTATCTCTCAAACCTGAAAGAGAAAAAAGACCTGATAAACCATACCCTTAACAAATACAGGGAGTTCAGTTTTATCTCCACAATAAACGAGATACTGAACGCCTCTATCAACATAGATGAGACCCTGGCAAGGGTGACGGAAATCTGCAAACAGAAACTCGGAGTGGAAAACTGTTCGATCATGGTGAGAAATAGAGCTAACGGAAGGCTTCATCTGAAGGCTGTTTCCGGAAGAGTAGTGAACGAGGATTTCTGGCTTGAAGCCGGTACCGGAATCGCCGGAGAGGCTATAAAAACCGGAAAAGCGATCATCGTCAATGATCCCCGAGCACATAATCTTTTCCATTCAGGCGGCACCGTCACAATTAAAAACATTCTCTGCATCCCTCTGAGACTGAAAGAACATGTGGCCGGGGTGATGAATATGAGCAACAAGATCTCCGGAAACTTCACAAGTGAGGATGAATCCCTTATCCTCTCGATATCATCGATGATCGCCGGTGCGATAGAGACTTCCCGGCTACTTGAAGAAAAAATAAAGGACGAAAGATTTGCCACCATAGGTCAGATGGCAGCGGGGATAATACATGACATAAAGAACCCGATGGCTACAATAAAGGGCTTTGCCGGGCTCCTTGGCGACCTTGACTTTTCTCCCGAAGAAAGAAAACAGTACAGCGATATGATAGTCTCAGAGGTGGACAGACTTGTTCTGATGATCGAAGACCTGTTGACTTTTTCAAGAGGCTTTAAAACAAAATATAACATCGAAAGAGTGGAAGCAGGAAAGTACTTTACCGGCGTGGCTGACTTCATTGAAAAAGAGATGGCCAACCTGAATATACAGGTTGAACTCAGACTGGATTATGATGGACCAATCCTGATAGACAGAGAAAAATTCAAACGTGTCATCTTCAACATATCAGGAAATGCAAGGGAGGCGATGCATGACGGGGGGAGATTTCTGATACTTGTGCAGAGAAGAGGAGAGCGTGTGGAAGTCGTCTTCTCTGATTCAGGCCCGGGCATTCCTGATACCATCATGGAAACCCTCTTCGAACCCTTTATTACAATGGGCAAGAAGAAAGGAACCGGTCTGGGACTGGCTATTACGAAAAAGATAGTTGAAGATATGGGCGGATCAATCAGAGCGGTAAACGGAAACTACACTGGCGTCCCGGACCTGGGCGGGGCAAATTTTGTGATCAGTCTGCCCCTCGGGGAATTTAGGAATCCGACAACTTCTGAAGGAGGAGAATATGGACCCTCTAAGTGAAGCCCTTGTAAACGAGGGGCTCATCGGCAGTGAAGAAGTGAGAAAAATGAAGGAGAATGCACGGGGGCGGAGCCTGATTGTCGAGATATTCAATCATCTCTCTCCTGATGAAGAGAAAATCGCTTCCCTCTTTGTGAACAAATTCAGGATCCCTAAAGCCGACCTCTTAGAGATCTCTCCCGAGGCTCTCAGCGGGTTTACCGAAGACATGGCTCTGAAATACCTCTGTATCCCCTTCGAGTGTAATGGAAACCGGTTGAAGGTCGCCATGCTTGATCCGCTTGACCTGAATACCAGTCAGGATATCGCCTTTCTGACAGGAAAGGTTGTGGAACCCCATGTCGCCACACGCACGGATATCCTGAACGCAATACACACCTGCTTCAAGATGAGCGGCGAACTCGTAACCGTTATGAACAACCTCGAAACCGTGGAGGAGGAAGATATAGAGTTTCTGGAAGAGGAAGAAGAACCCCGGGGCCATGATCCGTTCCAGAGCGGCGTTAGAACGGACATAACGGAGAGGGAAGACCTCTCCGCACCAGCAATAAAGATAGTCAACATCCTCATTAAGGATGCGATAGATTGTAATGCAAGTGATATACATATAGAACCGCGTCAGAAGACCGTGGAAATAAGGTTCAGGATTGACGGGGTACTTAAGAACCATATGGATATACCCCGCTGGCTCCATCCCGCTGTTGTCTCAAGGATAAAGATCATGTCCAAACTGGACATAAGCAACAGACGCATCCCCCAGGATGGCTCCATGAAGGTAAAGATAGGAGAGAAGCCCGTCGATATAAGGGTATCCACGCTACCTACCCACCTTGGAGAGAAGGTCGTTATCCGCCTTTTACGGCCTGATGAGAAGGAGATTGAACTGATTCATTCAGGGATAGGTGCGGAGGATTACGAAAAACTCAAAAAGGCGTTCACCCAGCCTCAGGGAATGATACTCGTAACCGGTCCTACGGGAAGCGGCAAGACAACAACGCTCCATGGAATACTGAAGGAACTGAACTCCCAGAAGATAAATATAATCACCGTAGAAGACCCGGTTGAATATGAACTTGACGGGATAACGCAGGTACAGGTTAACGAGAAGGCGGGTCTTGGGTTTGCAAATACCCTCCGGTCGATACTGAGACAGGATCCCGATGTTGTTATGGTTGGAGAGATAAGGGACAGGGAGACTGCGGAGATAGCCTTCAGGGCTTCCATGACAGGCCACCTTGTCCTCAGCACACTTCATACCAATGACACTGCCTCCACGATCTCGAGACTTATTGATATAGGCATCGAACCCTATATAATCGCCTCATCCGTCCTGGTTATTGTCGCACAGAGGCTCCTCAGGGTCAACTGCAGCAACTGCCTCACAGGTTATACCCCTGATGATAAAACACTATCCCTCTTTCCCAAGATTGACAGGAATGCAACTTTTATGAAAGGTGCAGGATGTGAGAGATGCAACAATACAGGTTTTCGGGGAAGGACCGCCGTCTTTGAGGTAATGGAGGTCACTCCATCTTTGAGAGAACTGATCTCAAGGGGAGCTCCGGCACACGAAGTGAGATCCCATGCCCTGACTGAAGGGATGAAGCCCCTTTACAACACGGCTCTTGAAAAGGTGATGAAAGGCCAGACCACCCTTGAGGAGGTCGTTCGTGTGATCTCTATTGAAGGGACTGACTTCAAAACATGTCCGGTATGCGGAAACAACTACACCGGAGAAAAATGTCCTGCCTGCGAGGCTGAGAAGGATACGGTCTGTGAAGGCTGCGGAAAACAGCTTGAAATTGAATGGAGCTTCTGTCCTTTCTGTGGAAAGACAAAGGCTGAAGTGAAAACAAAGAAGATTGAATCCAGGCCGAAGGTCCTCATAGTAGACGATGAGCCATCCCTCCTTAAAATGGTGGAGGTCGCCCTCAGACCACTTAACATGGAGATATTCACCGCAAATAATGGTAAAGAAGGGCTTGAAACAGTAAAATCCGTCAGTCCCGACCTGATAATAACAGACATCAACATGCCAGTTATGGACGGTTTTGAGATGATAAAGGCCCTGAGAGGCGATATAAGCACCATGTTCATCCCGATTATTATCCTCTCCTCAAGGGATACCGCCGAAGACAAGCTAAAGGGATTCACCTACGGCACGGATGACTATATTACAAAACCATTTGACTATGGAGAACTTCAGGCACGGGTGAAGGGTCTTATAAAAAGGACATATGGTTGATCCGGTTCACTGTATGAACGGAACACAGATAAACACGGATTTTAACGGATCTTCCTTAATGTCGGTCATGGTCCCTCCTATCCTTCCAAAATACAGTAAAGACCCTACAAAAAATACAGTATTCACCTGATATACTTTTTCCTGTTTATTGGGATATCTTATAATAGATCAAATCAAGAGGAACATTAATTGCAGTTTACAATTATCCGTACAATTTGGTTATAATTGCCGGGGAAGGAGGCGGATGTCCAGTAATCT
>CAZITN010000065.1:5903-17113 GCA_964542175.1 uncultured Thermodesulfovibrio sp.
TATCCGTACAATTTGGTTATAATTGCCGGGGAAGGAGGCGGATGTCCAGTAATCTCTTATACCTTCAGGGACTGAGTTGCGGGGGGGATACAATCTCCCTTCTGAATGCCGATCAGCCCGACCTGCCCTCAGCGCTCGGCATACTGGATATAAACCTTCTGTGGCATCCCTCACTTTCCAGGGACAAGGGTATTTCCGTATCTGAACTCCTTGATTCCATCATAAAAGGCGATACCCCCCTTCACCTGTTGCTTATTGAAGGGGCTGTCTCAACTCCATCCGAAGACCCCGCAGCCGGGCAATGGTTCATGGACAGACAATTTCCCGACTGGGTAAAGGCACTCGCGTCCCAAGCCGAATATACGATCGCCATTGGCACATGCGCATCCTTCGGGGGGATACCAGCCTCTAAAGATAACCCTACAGGTGCAATGGGGCTCCAGTTCAATAGAGAAGAGCCTGGTGGTCTGCTTGGAGAGGGATACCGGAGCAGAGGAGGTCTTCCCGTCATCAATATACCGGGGTGTCCGGCCCATCCAGACTGGATCATTGAAACACTCCATCTCATTGTCAACGGCAAACTCACCTTTGAGGCACTGGATGCAGCCAACAGGCCCTTCCAGTTCTATAACGGCCTTGCCCACCACGGATGTCCCAAAAATGAGTTTTACGAGTTCAAGTCATCCGCCACTGAATACGGCCAGTTGGGTTGCCTTTTTGAGTTTCTGGGATGCCGGGGGACACAATGCGAGTCCGATTGTAACACCCGTCTCTGGCTCGGAAGGACAGGAAGCTGCACAAGGGGTGGATTCCCCTGCATCGCCTGTACCTCCCAGGAATTTCCCCAGGCAGGCAGCAGATTCTTCTCTACCGAACTAACGGGAAATGTTCCGAGGTATCTACCCCGTGATGTACCCAAGGCATGGTATATCGGGATAACAGGCCTTTCAAAGATGGCCACTCCCGAAAGGCTGAAGGTGAACGCTACATCATCCCACCGGATATACAGACTGAAAGACCGGAAAGGAGACTGAAATTGGGCAAGAGCATCTCCATAACACCCTTCAGCAGGGTAGAAGGTGATCTCAGGATCAAGATTGATATTGAAGACAATCTGGTAAAGGATGCAAGGGCCTCAGGTGTTATGTACCGTGGTTTTGAAAAGATCCTGAAGGGACACTTTCCAGAAGATGCCCTTGTTTACACACCCAGGATTTGTGGAATATGCTGCATCTCCCATTCAATCGCATCAGCCTCTGCACTCGGCGCTATTTCAGAAGAGTTCACTCCGTCACGGTCAGGCCAGATAGCCAAAAACATCTCCCATGCCACTGAAAATGCGATGAGCCACATCACCCAGTTCTACCTTTATTTTCTTCCGGATCTAACAGATGACCGGTTCGCTGACTTCTCTTTTCATAAAGACATTAAGTCAAGGTTCAGCACCATGACTGGCTCTTCCACCATCAGGGTGATGGAGGAAAGAAAGAAATTCCTCGAGATACTGGGGTACATAATCGGGAAATGGCCCCACACCCTTGCCATCCATCCCGGCGGCATAACAAAGTCCCTTGACTCTTCCGACATATACCATATCAACGGCGCTCTCCTTAGGTTCATCCGTTTTATTGAATCCGTTCTGATAGGAATGCCCCTGAAGGAATACCTGAATATAAAAGATTCCAGTTCCTTTGATGCCGTCTTCTCAGGAAAGGGGAGCGAAATATCCGACCTCGGACTCTTCTACATCTTCGCAAAAGAGAGAGGGCTGATGGAACTCGGGAAGGGCCCCGGAAGGTTCCTCTCTGGTGGTGCCTATCTACAGCCAGAGGGTGGACATCTGTTCCGACCCGGGTACTGGAATAATGGTCTTTCCGATCTTGAACCTGATGCTATCACCGAATCAATCAGTTATTCCTATTTTAATTATGCTAAAGAGGTTTCTAACCCCTTTGATGACTATTCGGAACCCAGTGCAAAAAAGGAAAGCGCCTACAGCTGGGCAAAGGCTCCCCGCTACCGGAAGAGCGTGGTTGAAGTGGGTGCAATTGCAAGACAGGTGATAAGCGGTGATCCGCTGGTGATGGATTTCTACCAGACCTATGGTTCGACCGTCTTTACGAGGGTATTCGCCCGGGTTCATGAGGCCATGAAACTCCTGAGCGTGATGAGGGAATGGATATCCTGGCTTGACCACCAGGAAAAGTACTATGTGAAAACTACACTAAAGAAGGACGCCAGAGGCGCAGGCATAACTGAGGCTGCAAGGGGATTCCTCGGGCACTGGATAGTGGTTGAATCAGGAAAGATCATGAATTATCAGGTTATCACACCTACTGCCTTTAACTGTTCGCCCCGTGATGAATCCGGCACCCCCGGCCCCATCGAACAGGCAGTTGCAGGAACAAGGATCGAATCTGAAGAAAATCCCATAGAGGTGGACCTCATTTTAAGATCTTTCGATCCATGCCTGGTCTGCACGGTTCATTAACTGAAGAGATATATGGGATAGAAAATATGTCTGTACGCTGTCTATCATGTTTATCTGATCCCTGAGTTATGCGATACATAATCGTAAAGAAAGCAGGGTGACAAAAAATCAGGAGGAAAAAGATTTCAGCCGAAAAGCCCACATATGAAGAACTGCTTGCAAGGGTCAGTGAATACGAGATCCAGGAAAAGGTTTTCCAGACCATTATCGAACAGATGGAAAACCTCTACGCTGAGATCGCCTCGAACCAGACGGAGATAGAAAGGCAGAATGAAAGACTCAGGCAGGAAAGGGGAAAATTAGACGCCATCCTCAAGAACATTGCGGAAGGTCTTGTGGTGGTTGATAAACAGGGCAGGATTATCACGGCAAACCAGGCATTCTGTGAGTACTTCAACAGGGACTCCTCCACCGTCTGCAATGCCCATATTTCTGAGGTAATAGACAACCCTGACTTTATTGATTCCATATCAAAGGTGATCGAAATCCCGGGAGAGACCATAACCCGGCTGATACGGTTGAATGGTGAACGGTATATAAAGAATGTCTCATCTCCTATAAGGATGGACAATTCTTTTCTTGGTGTGGTCAGCACCTTCAGGGATGTGACCCATGAAGTTCAGCTTGACGAGATGAAGACCGCCTTTCTTTCGACGGTCTCCCATGAGTTAAGGACGCCGCTGACGTCGGTGCTTGGGTTTGCAAAGATCATAATGAAGCGGCTTGACGAACTCATACTGCCTGCACTGGATACGGATGACCGGAAGATTCAGAGGGCGGTAGAGCAGGTAAAGTCGAATCTGGGGATAATCATCTCGGAAGGGGAGAGGCTTACGGCACTGATAAACGACGTTCTTGACATAGCGAAGATAGAGTCCGGAAGGATTGAATGGAAGGATGAAGAGATAGATACCAGGGAGATCTTTGAAAGCGCCATCTCAGCCACATCATCCCTTTTTGAGTCAAAGGGTCTCTACCTGAAGAAGGAGATGCCAGAGAAGGCCTTCATAGTCCGTGGTGACAGGGACCGTCTGGTCCAGGTGGTCACAAACCTTCTGAGCAATGCAGTGAAGTTTACGGACAGCGGCGGCATCACCTGCAGGATCGGGGAGCATGACGGGATGGTGAGATGCGAGGTGGAGGATACGGGGATAGGAATACCTGAGGATATGCTTGAGGGGGTATTTGAGAAATTCAAACAGGTGGGGGATACGCTTACGGACCGGCCAAAGGGGACGGGGCTGGGGCTGCCCATCTGCAGGGAGATCATAGGGCATCACGGCGGGAAGATATGGGCTGAGAACAGGGAGGGAGGTGGAAGCAGGTTTGTCTTCGAACTTCCGCTTAAGGAGATACGGACGGAGGAGGAGCAGGACCATCGGGATGTCCTGCTTTCCTCCATAGAGAGCAAGATACGACGGAAGACGGAAGGGGGGTACAACATACTGATAGTGGACGATGATGAAGCACTAAGGGCCCTGCTCACACAATATCTTGAGGAACGGGGCTACCGGATAGGAGAGGCAAGGGATGCAAGGGAGGCGATAAAGAAGGCAAGGAGCATAAAGCCCGACCTGATCCTTCTGGATATCATGATGCCCGATCTGAGCGGCTACGACGTGCTGCGGGTACTCAAGCATGACGAGGCCACGAGTGATATTCCTGTGATCATCATCTCGGCGCTTGAGGACAGGAGGAAGGGGTTGATGCTGGGAGCAGAGGACTATATAACCAAGCCGATCGATGAGGAGATGCTGCTTGAGAGCGTGGTCAGGGTAATTGAGAAGAGGGAGACGAGGGAGAGGCCGAGCATCCTGATAATAGACAACGACGAAAAGAGTCTGGATGAGATAGCTGAGGCGATGAGGGGAAGGGAGTATGAGGTGATCAAGTGCAGGATTACCGATGATGTTGAGGAACTGGCTGAAAGACTTCACCGACCTCCCGATCTGGTGCTCGTAGATATTGAGGCAACAGGACATGAAAAGTTCTGCAGCCTTGTCCAGAACGAAAGGTTAAGAAAGTCTCTGACTGACTCCAGAATACTCTTTATGATACAAGGAGGAATGGAAGATGCCGAGAATCCTGATAGTGGATGATGAGCCGCATATAAGGCTTCTGCTTGAACAGACTCTTGAGGATTTTGAAGATGAAGGAGTGGAGATACTGACTGCAGACAACGGCTCTGACGGATTTGAAATGATAAAAAATAAAAGACCCGAGGTAGTATATCTTGATGTGATGATGCCGGGGATGAGCGGCTTTGATGTCTGCAGGAAGGTAAAGAAGGAGCTAAAACTTGAGGATGTCTACATTGTACTGCTCACGGCTAAGGGACAGGAGTTTGACAGGGAGAAGGGGATGGAGGCAGGTGCAGACCTGTACATGACCAAGCCTTTCAACCCCGATGAGGTGGTGGCAAAAACCTCGGAAATTCTGGGGATTGAGATATAGGGGGAACTGAACCTACCTGTCTCATTAACTTTCAGAGCACCCGACACAGGTCACAACCATACGAAAGGGGGTTAAGTAATGAATCCAGATTCGATCGATTTGGAAAGCATTATCCTTAAGTACAAACTCATGGATGAGAATTCCCTTGCCAGAATAAAGATGGAGAGCCTCTCATCGGGAAAGGATATTAAGGACCTGATATTACGGGAAGGACTTGTGACAGAAGATGCCCTCCTCTACGCCCTGAGCACTGAAATGAATCTCCCCTTTGTTACTCTCACTCCTGAAAACATCGACCACTCCCTTGTAAAAAAGATACCCCAGGAGGTTCTTGAAGGGTTCAGGTTCCTTCCGATGGTTGAAATTGAGGGAGAGATAAGGGTGGCCGTAGCCGATCCTGCTGATGAGGAACTCCGGAAACTGCTCACTGATACCTACCCTGACAGGGAGATATGTATATCCGTTGCTATTGCCTCCAACATCCTGGATACAATAGATGCCATATTTTCTGAAGCAGAGAAGCCCCAGCCTGCCAGATCCCCGGCCATAGCCATATATTATGCAATTCTGACGGAAGCTGTAAAGGGAAAGGCCTCTGCCATATACTTTGAACCTGCGGGTGAGAAGATGCGCATCAGGGTTAGGCGGAATGAAAGGCTTATCAGGAAGGGCATCTATCCAGGTGAGTTTATCCTGCCCATAGTAGAAAAGGTGAAAGAAACCATGAATACCAGACACTCCGGAAGAGGAGCGTTGAAAACAGTTATTGCAGGGAGGGATGTCTATATCAGCTCGAAACTCCTGGACTCTGCTGGAAACCCCGGGGCCATTCTCCTCCTCCGGTATCCCGGGAAGGCCGTCCCGCTTGATAAGCTCCCCATGGAAGAGGAACCCCTCAACCGTCTCATGGCGGAACTTCATAAAAGCACAGGTTGTATCCTTGTCACCGGTGGAGACTGGCAGTTCCTTACCACAGTGACCGTAGCAATTCTCAGGGAACTTAACCCCGCAAGGCGAAAGGTAATCGCCGTCCTGGAGGATGACCTTCCCGTAGAGGCTCTTGAACACTATATCAACTCCTCAGCTGAAGAGACAAACCGGAATCTGAGAAACCTTTTAGGGGCCGGTGTTGACGCAGTCTATATTCAGGATATAAGAAGACCCGGAATTGACATTGAAATTCTGTTACAGCTTTCAACGGAAACCCTTGTCATCGCCTCATTGCCAGCCGGAAATTCCAGGGATGCGATGAAATACATGGAGAGAAAATCGGAGATAAACTTACCCATCTCCGTAGTGGAGACAACCAGAGTACCTGTTGTCTGCCCTGACTGTTCCGGGATCAACTGGCAGAGAGGAAGAGGCTGCAGAAGATGCGGTTATTCAGGTGTAAAAGGGTATGTCAGAAAAATAAATTTCATCACCTTTGCGGAGGGAGAATAAGATGAATATTGAGACATTGTTTCAGGAGATGGTTGAAAGAGACGCCTCTGACCTGCATCTTGCTGTAGGGATGCCCCCACTCATAAGGGTGATAGGAGAACTGGAGGTTCTTGGAGATTATCCGCCTGTGAGAGAAACGGATTTTTTGCAGTTCATGAACGCCATCCTTGATGAGCCACAGAAAAAGCGTTTCCATGACCAGATGGAGATCGATTTCGCATTCACTTATAACGGAAGTTACCGATTCAGGGTCGCCTTCTACAGGTATATGAACGGACTTGCCGGTGCATTCAGACTGATCCCTCATGAGATAATGCCGCTTGAAAAACTCGGCTTGCCGCCTGTTGTTAAAAACTTTGCAAGAAGCGCCAGTGGGCTTGTTCTGGCAGTGGGCTCTACAGGCAGCGGGAAATCAACCACCCTTGCATCCATGATTGACCTGATCAATTCTGAAAAACAGAGTCATATCATAACCGTTGAAGATCCCATAGAGTTCGTGCACCAGAACAAGAAGTCTTATATAACCCAGAGAGAACTCCAGACCCATACACGGAGTTTCGCCTCTGCATTGAGGAGTGCAATGCGGGAAGATCCGGATGTAATAATGGTTGGAGAGATGCGTGACCTTGAGACCATACAGCTTGCACTCACCGCAGCAGAGACAGGACATCTCGTCCTCGCCACCCTGCACGCAAACAGCGCACCCGAGAGTGTGGACAGGATAATCTCAGCCTTTCCACCCGACAGGCAGAGTATGGTAAGGGTCCAACTGGCCAATACCCTCCTGGGCATCATTTATCAGGCCCTCCTGCCCAGAACCGATAAGAAGGCACGGGTTTGTGCTGCCGAGATAATCGTGGGGACACCAGCCGTCAGAAACCTGATCAGGGAAGAAAAGACATATCAATTGCCCTCTGTAATGCAGACGGGGATGCGGGATGGTATGCAGTCGATGGAACAGGCCCTCAGGGCACTCCAGATGAAGAGACTGATAACCCCTTCAGAGGCGGCCAAGCGGATGAAATCCGGCATATCAATAACACAGAAAACAGTACCTGGAGGAACAAGATGAACAGAAAGGTCCTGGTTGTAGACGATGACATAAGGATGATTGAACTTGAGAAGGTGCTTTTTACCAGACACGGCTTTGATGTGCTTGTTGCTTCCGATGGGGATAAGGCGGTAGAAGAGGCCCTTAGGGAGACTCCTGATCTGATTGTGCTCGATATTGAGATGCCCGGCAAGGACGGCTATGCCACACTGATGGAACTGAGAAGTCACAGGAACCTCAAAGATATACCTGTAATTATCCTATCCGCCCTTACTGAAGATGTATATCACCAAATAAGCGAATCCATGGGCACGGTAGCACATCTTGAAAAGCCCTTCGATCCCAATGCCCTGATTGAAAAGGCCCGGGAGATTCTGGGGGTTTCATAGGGAGGCTTTAGCAACAATCAGGGAGAGGCAGGAATGCTTGGTTCATTAAGAAAGAGGCTCTTGTTTGTAATGATAGGGGTACTTGTTGTCACCACAGGGACCTATATGTTTCTCGTCCGGAAAGAGGTTAACAGGGAGATTTATGAGGCGGAGGAGCAGTCGGCCAGGAATGTTCTCCATCTTGTAATGCTTGACATCGAGAGCAAGTATAAGGATCTGCTCTTTTACAAGGATTTAGCCCTTGAGCAGCATAAACAACACCTTAAGGATATCGTCACTCTTCAGGAAGCAGCTGTGCGGAAAATGTATGAAAGGGTTCAGAAGGGTCTGATTGATGAAGATAACGCAAAAAAGAGAATACTTGAAGATCTGAGGTCATTCAGATTTGGTAATAATGACTATATCTGGGTCTCTGACTACAACTCCGTGCTTATCTCCCATCCTGATCCAAGACTGCATGGAAAGGATGTCTCCAGACTGAGGGATGTGAAGGGAAATCTGATAGTGCCTCCAATGGTGGAGATAGCAAGAAAACATGGAGAGGGGTACTATTCTTACTGGTGGCGGAAGTTGAATTCTGAAAAACCTGTTGAGAAACTGGCCTATGTAAAACACTTTCCTGAGTGGGGGTGGGTAATCGGTACAGGAGTCTATATTGATGATATAGAGAAGGAAGAGGCCCGGAGACTGGATGCTATGCTTGAGAATCTCAAAAAGGTCCTTGAAAGTGTCAAGGTGGCAAAGAGCGGATATATATATATCTTCAATGGTCAGAAGAAGATGCTTGTCCATCCTGTGCTGGCAGGCCGGAATGTCTCTAAACTGAAAAATCCAGTCACAGGCACCTATATGGTCGATGATCTGATAGAGGCAGCCAGCCATCCTGATGTCCCTCTGGAGTATCTATGGGACAAACCAACGGACAAGGGAAACTACAGATATCTGAAACAGTCATACGTGAGCTACTTCCCCCCCCTTGACTGGTATGTGGCATCCAGTGTCTATAAAGACGAGATAACCGCTCCTGCAAAGGCCCTGAACAGAAAGATATTATATCTATCCATTCTCTTTCTTGTAGTAGTGGTGGTCCTTTCCATGGTCTTCTCGGACACCCTTGTAAGGCCCATAAGAAACCTGATAGAAGTGATGCGGAATGTGACCGAAAAGGGGACAGGGGATATCCAGGTGCCTGTCGAGGGTGTTACAGAGACGAGACAGCTGGGAGATATATTCAACAGGATGCTGAAGTCAATAAACGAGGCGGTATCAGCAAAGGACAGTTACGCACGAGAGCTTGAGAGGTTTAACGAAGACCTGGAGAGCATTGTAGAAAAGAGAACGAAAGAACTTGTTGAGGCAAACAAAAAACTGCAGGAGCTTGACGAGATGAAGACCGCCTTTCTTTCGACGGTCTCCCATGAGTTAAGGACGCCGCTGACGTCGGTGCTTGGGTTTGCAAAGATCATAATGAAGCGGCTTGACGAACTCATACTGCCTGCACTGGATACGGATGACCGGAAGATTCAGAGGGCGGTAGAGCAGGTAAAGTCGAATCTGGGGATAATCATCTCGGAAGGGGAGAGGCTTACGGCACTGATAAACGACGTTCTTGACATAGCGAAGATAGAGTCCGGAAGGATTGAATGGAAGGATGAAGAGATAGATACCAGGGAGATCTTTGAAAGCGCCATCTCAGCCACATCATCCCTTTTTGAGTCAAAGGGTCTCTACCTGAAGAAGGAGATGCCAGAGAAGGCCTTCATAGTCCGTGGTGACAGGGACCGTCTGGTCCAGGTGGTCACAAACCTTCTGAGCAATGCAGTGAAGTTTACGGACAGCGGCGGCATCACCTGCAGGATCGGGGAGCATGACGGGATGGTGAGATGCGAGGTGGAGGATACGGGGATAGGAATACCTGAGGATATGCTTGAGGGGGTATTTGAGAAATTCAAACAGGTGGGGGATACGCTTACGGACCGGCCAAAGGGGACGGGGCTGGGGCTGCCCATCTGCAGGGAGATCATAGGGCATCACGGCGGGAAGATATGGGCTGAGAACAGGGAGGGAGGTGGAAGCAGGTTTGTCTTCGAACTTCCGCTTAAGGAGATACGGACGGAGGAGGAGCAGGACCATCGGGATGTCCTGCTTTCCTCCATAGAGAGCAAGATACGACGGAAGACGGAAGGGGGGTACAACATACTGATAGTGGACGATGATGAAGCACTAAGGGCCCTGCTCACACAATATCTTGAGGAACGGGGCTACCGGATAGGAGAGGCAAGGGATGCAAGGGAGGCGATAAAGAAGGCAAGGAGCATAAAGCCCGACCTGATCCTTCTGGATATCATGATGCCCGATCTGAGCGGCTACGACGTGCTGCGGGTACTCAAGCATGACGAGGCCACGAGTGATATTCCTGTGATCATCATCTCGGCGCTTGAGGACAGGAGGAAGGGGTTGATGCTGGGAGCAGAGGACTATATAACCAAGCCGATCGATGAGGAGATGCTGCTTGAGAGCGTGGTCAGGGTAATTGAGAAGAGGGAGACGAGGGAGAGGCCGAGCATCCTGATAATAGACAACGACGAAAAGAGTCTGGATGAGATAGCTGAGGCGATGAGGGGAAGGGAGTATGAGGTGATCAAGTGCAGGATTACCGATGATGTTGAGGAACTGGCTGAAAGACTTCACCGACCTCCCGATCTGGTGCTCGTAGATATTGAGGCAACAGGACATGAAAAGTTCTGCAGCCTTGTCCAGAACGAAAGGTTAAGAAAGTCTCTGACTGACTCCAGAATACTCTTTATGATACCAAGGAAAGACCGGGGATGATTCCAGGACCACTGAATGAGCCTCTTATTACCCGAATCCACCGATAGAAATACTGAACAATCCCTATCTGCCCTCTTTTGCTTTCGATAGATTTCCCATCGGCTTTTTGGGGGTATTATCCGACCGTTGACTTATCCAAAACAAACTTTTTAATATATATTGTTTCCTTTTTAATACCGCTCAAACTTTAAAATTCCAATGGAGGTGATCTTCATTGCCGATCTATGAGTACAAATGTCTGAAATGCAGCAATCAGATGGAGGTGGTCCAGAAATTCAGCGACGAGCCCCTTGCCACCTGTCCGGAGTGCGGTGGGGAACTCAAGAAACTGATATCTCAGACCTCCTTCGTCCTCAAGGGGACAGGCTGGTACGTGACGGATTACGCCTCCCCTGAAAGAAAAAAGGCGATGGAGGCGGAAAAGGGATCATCCGGTAACGGCAAGAAGGACCCCTCTAAGGAGAAAAAGCCTGATTCTCCAAAGTCCTGAAAAGGAGCTATTCTTTCACATCCCTTTCAGGAGGGTAGAAGAATTTCTGCCCTACCTGAA
>CAZITN010000066.1:0-16077 GCA_964542175.1 uncultured Thermodesulfovibrio sp.
GATAATATGCATAAGGGGATCGGAGATTTCTTCGGCTATATACTTGTCAATCTCCGTCTCTTCACCAAAGACCTGAAAGTCGATCTCCTTGTCTAACTGTCTGGCAGTCCTCCGAACCACCTGCCCGAGCCTTGAAAAAATCTGTCCTATTGGAACCATCCTTATCTCAAGCACATCCTCCTGAAGCTCTCTCAACCGCCTCTCAAAACCCTGTATTACCCGATGCATATCAAAAATGAGATGGGAATGACCGAATGTCTCTATTATCTCCTCTTCAATCCGGTCTATCGCACCCCTTGTAAGGTTCAGTTTCCCGATAGTATTCAGTATCTTGTCCAGCTTGCTTATATCCACTTTTACAAGAGACGAAGAACTCTTGAGGGAAGGGACCTCAGTCTTTTCCATTTCAACCGCTGGAGGTTCCTCCCTGTGAAGGATCTGGGGCTTCTCTCCCAGAAAATCCGCAAGCTCCTCCGGCGACGTCTCTGAGGCAAAGACCAGTTCGAAACCTATCGAACCATCAGGTATATCCTCAGAGGTGGGAAGGGTTGATATAAGCTCCCCCTTTTCCTTTATCAACAAAGTCAACTCACTCAAGCGCTGATCAAAGTCATTCAGGGCAAAGACCTTCCTCAGGGAGTAGACAGCATTACCCTCCTCCATGTTCGTCCTCAACCTGTGTTCCTCATATTCAGAGAGAACCCTGGTGATCCTCTCATCTATCCTTCCTTTCAGTATGTCATCTTTCTTGTTCCCTTCAGTGCCGGTCCTGAACTTCCGTATTGCGTCAATATGAACTCCTGCATCCAGGTCCCTTCCCTCTCCAACGGCCCTGACTGTCTCTTCAAGGGCATCGAGGTTCCTGAAGAGAAAGTCCACCGCCTCAATATCAAGAACCCTCTTCCCAAGCCTCAGGTCATCAAGCAGGTCCTCCATTTCATGGCTGAGGGAGTTCAGCCCCTCATGCCCGTAAAGCCCTGACAGCCCCTTTAATGTATGGACAGACCTGAAGAGGGCATTAAGGGTATCAGGATCGCACCTCCCCGGAAGGGCATCCTGTATCTCGAGGAGGGCCTCGCGGGATTCATTAAGAAGGTCTTCAGCCTCGGATATGAATTCCTTTCTGGAACTGCTCATTTACAAAGCACCCTTCTTACTGTCTCCTGGAGTTCCTCCGGCTTGAAAGGCTTGGTGATGTAGGCATCGGCACCAAGCTCAAGTCCTCTCTTCCGGTCCTCCTCGGTCCGTTCCGTGCTGACTATTATCATCGGAATATGCTTGTACCGATCGTTTGTTTTAACAAAATTTATAAGTTCAAGCCCGTTTATATCCGGCATGTTTATATCAGTAAGTATCAGTTGGAACTCTTCAGAGGGAAGCATCCTGAGAGCCTCGAAACCGTTTCTTGCATCAAAGACGAGATACTCCTCACCGAGATCTTCAACGATCGTTCTCATCATGGACCTCGTTGAGTCTGAATCCTCGACAATAAGGACCTTGACCACCTTATTCACCCCTTTCGGAAAGTTTTTTCTTGAGCATGGCCTTCTCCAGGGCAAGCCCCGCCTGGGTCACAAATATCTCCAGTCCCGGCGTCTCAGGAATATCGTCGCCGGAAGGCTGGTTGTCGCAATAAAGAAGAGCCACCACCTCACCTTCTGCAATCACCGGATAGAGGGCCGCCTCTCCGGGCCACCTTCCTCCGATCTCTCTCACAATACTCTTTGTTACAGGATCCTCAGGGAGCATCCCCCTGTATGGTATTTTTCTTTCGAAGATCGAGACAAGGAACTCGGACTGTCTGTAGTCAAGGAATATCTCTCTCACCCGTTCATCGGGCTGCTCTCCTTCCAGCCCGAACTGACCGAAACCCGCAAGGTGATTTTCATGTATTATGAAGAGAACGGCCCTTTCAAAGATGTCGCTTGCATACCTGAGCAAGAGAAGGGATATCTCGGCAGGCGTTTCGGGGAACCTCAATTCCTGGGTAAGAGCCCTTAGGGAAAGCATCTCGGGAGAAAGGGTATCATCAACACCTGGCCAGTCTTCTCCCTCCTCCACACCCTCCATCTCCTCACTCAGAATCCGGCCATACTGCTGTATCTCGTCATAGGCCCTGGCCCCTTCCATTATGAGGTACTCCGGGCTGAGCCCCTTCCGGAGTTCCCATTCCGGCACCTTCAGTCCGGTACCCTCAAAGCTCATCCGGTCAGGCTCAAAGTTGAAATCCCCTTCCTGGTGAAGGAGGAGTTTATAAACGACTTGTTCTATCCTTTTTTTAGCAGCTCGTTCAATCTCATCAACCCCCACCACCCTGTTATCCACCAAGACCTTCAGTGGGGGAACATCACCTCCTCCTTCAGTACCTTTAATCAATGAGGTCCTCCCACTCCTGATTTTACCGGTCCCAAGCAGTTCCTCCGAGAGGCTCTGCTCCATCGTATCAGAATCAGCCCATGTTACAAGGCCATTCCGGAAGATCACTCCGGCAGAATCACTGCTCGTTTTTATAAAGAGGGTACCGCTTTTTTTCCCGATGCTGAGTATCTGGAAGATATCCGCAAGGCTGAGGTCTTCTAATTTACCACTGAGGCCCATTATGAAATATTTTCACCTTTGAACAAGGGAAGTTAATCACAGTTAGAGTTTATCAGGAAGAAAGGAAAAGTGTCAATGAGAAACCAAGATCGGGAAACCGATATCAGTGACCAGGAAAGACTGCTCCAGGGTTATCCACCAGGTGCAAGAGACATGGAAAGGGAAAAAACACCTGCTTTTTATGTATAATTATATGCCTTTCCCGGGACCAGTCCGGCCCACCATTGCCCAGGGCCAGGGTAGCTCAGCCGGTAGAGCAGCTGATTCGTAATCAGCAGGTCGTGGGTTCGAATCCCATCCCTGGCTCCATCCAAATTGCTTCCGAGTACTGTGAGCTGATTGAAAATTAACCTTCCAGTTGCACAAATTGCTTCCAGAGGCAGGGGTGGTCGATACGACTAAATGCCCTTACGGAGGTTTCCCTGCCTGTTCAGTTATCCGGGAGTGTGCTCTGGAATCATACCGTATTCATCTCTCTATGTTTATGCAATGTTAAGGTTAACTTATGGTGAAAGTTTCTTCTACTGTCCCCTGTACTTTATGTAGGACTCCCAGATCAGGAGCAGTTCCCGCGTGGCCACCAGATCCCTCGCGCAGTATCTTGCGATATCAAGATATCTACCCTCTGTGAAGAGATCCTTGACATCAAGTCCAGTTATTCCTTCCTCCTTGGGGCTTCTTATCCCGAAGGAACGGCACCACATATCAAGGCTGTACCGTCGGGTAGCACCATAAAAAGTAAGCTGGTCCAGCAGGTCGATATGGGGACCGCTGTATCTGTTCGGCATCAGTTCACGGGTGGGTTTGATCCGGTGAAAAGCGGACCGCACCATGATGAAGGGGCAGTCAAAGCCTCTCCCGTTGAAGGTCACGAACTGGCTATATTTGCTCACGGTATCCCAGAACTCAAGAAGGATATCCTTCTCTGAAGCGTTTTCATACTGGATACCGCCTTCGGCAAAGGGTTCGATATTCCCGTCCGGAGCCTGAAAAAGCACCTTCCCCTTCATCGTCTCTGGATTGAGCATCCCGATTGCGACTATCTCACCGGTGAGAGGGGAAAGCCCGAGGGTTTCCTTGACCCGTTCTTCCTCCTCTTCTGTAAGGGCCTTTTTCAGAAGATAGGCCTTTGTCTCCTCATCAAGGGAGTCGAAATCAGCCCCGACTGTCTCTATGTCAAAGATTATCCTTGACATCCCCTTTTATCTCTACGGGCATCTCCCTGAATACCTTCCAGCTCTTCAGGAGGTCAATCGCCCTCTGTAACTGGAGGTCGTTCTTTTCGTCAATCTTTACCGGGATGAGGATCTTTTCCCTCTTCTTCTTATCTTTCTTGCTCTTTCCTTCTTCATCTCCCTTGACCTGTTCGTTGTCAAGGTGTCTCTTCAGGTCCTTCTCCCTGAGTACGGGATGGCCCTTTCCGTCAGCAACCGGGATCTCCACCTCGATGTCCGGTTCAATCCCCGTATTCTGTATGGAGATACCGTTGGGGGTGTAATACTTTGCAGTGGTCAGCCTGAGTCCGGAACCGTCACTCAGGGGGATCACGCTCTGGACAGAACCCTTCCCGAAGGTCTTCACTCCTATGATGACCGCCCTCTTCCAGTCCTTCAGGGCACCGGCCACAATCTCTGAAGCAGAGGCGCTTCCCTGGTTCACGAGAACCACCATCGGCCAGTTGTAAAAGGGTCTGCTGCCACGGGTGAAGTACTCCGTCTTCTTCCCGGTCCTTCCCTTTATATACACCACCAGTTTGTTCTCCGGCAGGAACTGTTCAGCCACATCCACAGCCGCCTTCAGAAGCCCGCCGGGATTGTTTCTGAGGTCAAGGATGAGGGAGTCAATCCCATCTTCCTGGAGACTCCGGAGTGCCTTTTCCAGTTCCACCGCTGTCCTCTGCTGAAACTGGTTTATCTTCACATAACCTATCTCCTTGTCTATGACCTTCTTTTTCACACTCCTGATCTTTATGATGTCCCGGACAATTGTGACATCCTTGGTCTCCTTCCAGCCCTTTCTGAAGATGCTTATGGTGACCTTTGTACCCCTCGGTCCCCTCAGCCTGTGAACAGCCTCCATCAGGGAGAGGTCCTTAGTGGGTTCACCTTCAATCTTCAGTATCTTGTCGCCGGCCTTGAGACCGGCCTTCCATGCAGGAGTATCCTCTATGGGGGCGATCACCGTAAGAACACCGTCCTTGATACCTATCTGTATGCCAAGCCCGCCGAACTCACCCTTTGTATCTATCTGCATCTCCTTGTAAGCATCAGGTGAAAGGAAACTGGAGTGTGGATCAAGGGTCTTCAACATCCCCCTGATGGCTCCATAAATCAGGTCCTTTGTCTTGACCTCTTCTACATAGCTACTTTTGACTATGCTCAGGACCTCGGTAAAGAGCTTGAGTTCCTCATAAGTTTCAGAGTCAGCACTTACAGGGTTGCTTACCAGGCTGTTAACCAGCACAACACCGGCTGTCAGTAAGGTGATTACAACCCAGCCAGCCAGAAAAATTCTGAGTTTCTTCATTATCAGACCTCCAGGTTATCTTCTCTTTCTTTTATATCGGTTCTTCAGCCAGTGGAGGGGGTTTACGGGCTTGCCTCTGTAACGGACCTCAAAATAAAGACCCGGAGCATTAATCGTTCCCGATTCTCCAACATGGCCGATCTCTTCTCCCTTTTTTATTATATCGCCTTTTTTTAAAAAAATGTCGTTAAGGTTTGCATACACCGTATGATATCCCTCCCCGTGGTCAACAATCACCACCTTGCCGTAGCCCTTGAACCAGTCGGCATAGACAACCCTGCCTGAATAAACGGCCCGGACGATGGCCCCGTCCTTAGCCTTGATGTGTATTCCGTTTCTGAAAACCGGCGTATTGAACTTCGGATCTCTGTAACTGCCGTAGGGGAGTGCAACCCTTCCGTTTACAGGCCAGGGGAGCCTCTTCTTCATCTTCTTGAAGCCCTTCTGGGCATACTTTTTTTCCTTCTCAGATTCTTCAATCAGTTTCCGCAACCTTCTTGATGATTCCTTGAGTTCGGAAATCATCTGTTTGTAAAGATCCCTCTCCTTCCTGACCGAGGCCAGAAGTTCCCTTTTTCTCTTTTTCTTTTCCCTCAGGGAGCGTTCTTTGGAGTAGAGTTCTTTCTTCTCCCTCTTCAGTTCGTTGAGCAGCCCCCTGAGTTTTTCTTCCTTCTCCCTTAGCCCCTGGATATTCTCGGAATATTCCTTCATTACCCTGTATTCGTAACTGGCAATCCTCTCAAGGGACCTCCACCTTCTTATCAGCTGTGGCAGGTCTGATGAAGAAATAAGCAGTCTTATCTGATCGGCAAAGGAAAGATGGAGTATCCCGGGACGGGGATCATTTCCGGCCTTGATCACTGTATCCACCCCCTCTATCCCGAATTTCTGCATGGACTGGAGCTGCTTTTCAAGAAACCGCTTCTGTTTGCGAAGGACGGTAGAAAGCTGCTCAATCTCCTTCCTCACTTCAGAAATTTCCCGAGACCTTCTTCTCAGGCTTGTCCTGAGCCGTTTTATTCCCCTTTTCAGCTCCCCAAGCTCCCTGTTGAGTTGTTCCATCTCCCTCAATATGGAAACCTCCTTTTTCCGGGTCTTCAACAGGGCCTCTTTTCTTTTTTTGAGTTCCCGCTGGATTTTAAAATACTCCTTGCGGGGGTCCTTCTTTGCATGAGATATTGAGGGAGAGAGTATAAGGGTAAAAAGGAGGGGAATCAGGACAAGACGGAAAAGGCGAAGGCCCATATCAAAACTTCACCCTTCCGACGGCTATCGCCGAACCTATAACCCCGAGGATCACCCCGAAGACAGGGAGTATGGCGACGACAGTAAGTACAAGATTCAATCCGGTAATAAGGGGAATCTCGCCGGCGACATACCGTCTTGAAATCTCAAAGAGGCCGTAGAGAAGACCTCCGGAAAAGAGCCCGCCAAGGAGACCTATAACGGCCCCCTCCACCAGGAAGGGAAGCCTGATGAAACCACCCGTTGCCCCCAGGAGCTTGAATATCTCTATCTCTTCCTTCCTCCTGTAGAAGAGTATCTTCACGGTGCTGTAACAGACAAAGACGGTGGCAACAAAGAAAAGTCCCATCAGGGTTATACTCAGAAGCCTGATCATCACCCTGAACCTGCTCACAACCCCCAGGAACTCCTCCCCATAGAGCAGATCTTCCACGCCCCTCATCCCACGTATCTCCTTTATGAGTTGTTCCACCTTTTCACGGTCAAAGGCACTTTTTCTCAGCCTGATTACGAATGTGGGAAAGAGGGGATTTCTGTCCAGACCTTCAAGAATATAGGCGGAGTCCTTGAGGCTCTTTTTGAGGTCCTCAAAGGCCTCCTCCTTTGAAATGAAGTCTACCTTCTCTACAACCGTGGCCCTCTCTATCATCTTTCTGATCCGGAGAATACCTCTCTGGCTGATCTCGTCCTCCAGAAATACAGTGATTGTAAACTTCTCGGGGAGTCTTCTCGAGGCAAGTTCAAGATTCAGAAGGAGAAGGGCCACTACTGATAACACAAAGAACCCCACCCCGATGGTAAGGATGGAAAGGATGTTTATCCACCGTTCCCGCCATAGGCTTTTAAGACCCAGTTTTATCGAGTACATCTTTGCCTATCCTCCCACATCGGAGACGAGATTCCCACCGTCAAGGGTGAGCACCCTCAGCCCCGTATGTCTGAAGAGTTCCTTGTTGTGCGTTGCAAAGAGGATGGTTGTTCCCTTTGCATTTATCTCCCTGAAAATTCTCATTATCCCTGCTGTATTGTCCACATCGAGATTACCTGTCGGCTCATCGGCAAGAAGTACGGTGGGGTCTCCAACTATGGCCCTTGCGATCGTCACCCTCTGCTGCTCGCCGCCTGAGAGCATCTCGGGGTAACTGTCCACCTTATGCCTCAGGTTTACAAGTTTAAGCGCCTCATGGACCCGGTCCTTTATCTCCCTTTCCGGGATTCCCCTTATCCTGAGGGCGATGGCTATGTTATCGTATACATTCCTGTTCGAAAGGAGCTTGAAATCCTGGAAAACAATGCCTATATTCCTTCGAAGAAAGGGAATAGAGGACATTTTCAGGCGGTCCGAGTCCCAGCCTGCTATGTTTATCCTTCCCTCATCAGGCTTCTCTGCAAGATATACGAGCTTTAAGAGGGTGGATTTTCCGGCACCGCTCGGGCCTGTAATAAAGCAGAACTCCCCCTTGCCTATGGAAAAGGTGATCTTCCTTAATGCGGTGATATTGTCATATACCTTTGTGACTTCACTAAAGGCTATCATGGTCATAGTTGTCTTTCTGTGATTTTTTCAAAAGGCTTTTGATATTATAAAGTTATCAACCAAGTTTTGCAATTAAGGGAAGGCCTCTATGACGTCAGACATTTATGAGACCCTTACGGGAACCGAAAGAAGAACAATTGAACGGTACAAAGAGGCGGTTCTGGAGGCAGGCAGCAAAGAGGTCCTCTCCCTGACACTTTACGGCAACAGGGGAAAACCAATTCCTGCCAGGAAGAAAAGGAAACTGAACTTCCTGATCGTTCTCAGAAGATTTTCCGCCGGCTTTCTGAGGGAATACTCCCGGATAATGAAGAGGTTCCGGAGTATCTCTACCCCTGTGATACTCACAAGGGATATGATCAGGACTTCTCTTAACATCTTCCCGATTGAGTTTCTGTCCATGAAGGAGTCCTACATGGTGATCCATGGAGAGGATATACTCGGAGAGATAGATATCAACTTCAGTGATCTGAGAACGGAGATCGAACTTCAGATAAAGAGGCGTCTCCTCAGGATGCAGGAGGAATTCCTTTTCTCTCTTGAAAGGAAGGCCGACCTGGAAAGACTTCTCACATCCTACCTCATCTCCTTCGTACCCCTGTTCAAACACATACTTCGGTTGATTAACAGGGAATGTCCTGTCGAGGGAACCCCCTTCCGGGAGTTTTGTGACGCCCTCGGGCTGAACCCGGAACCATTTTTCTCAATCTGGGCAGTCAAAACCGGTGAGCAGAACTTCAGCGGAGATACCCTTACAGCGCTGTTCGAAGACTTCATGGTTGAGATGGAAAAACTCGCACTCAACCTCGGAAATCTGAAGGAGAGTGACATCTGTAATCTGTAAGTGGGTTGTCGGCTTAGCTGAGTTTATTGGATTGACTGGGTTAGAAATGAAGAACCCTGCGGCCACGATACGGGCAAGCAAGACCGCAGGGTATCTTCGATATGTAAGGAAGTTTTATCTTATTACATTCGCTCGCTGTGCATATTCAAGGAGTTTTCCCTCCTTCATCAACACCCTTTCCTTTCCATCCCTCATCCTGAGAATCACCGTTGGATGGAATAACACAAAGTCCTGATGAAAGGGGGTCTTTACCCGTCCGCCAAAGGAACTGTTATCACCGAGGGCCACATGGACGGTCCCCAGGATCTTTTCTGATTCAAGGATGTTATCGGGTCTCCGGGCCTTGTCATTCGTTCCTATCCCTACTTCTGCGATATTACGGTTTTCCTCTCTTTCAGAAAACTTCCCTAAGAGAACATCCCTGTAATCATCTTTCCCCTTCACATCCACGGCCTTTCCCTCGCATATTTCCAGAATCAAAGGATCTTTAAACGGTCTTGTAGGTCCCCACTCGAGGACAAGTCTCCCCTCTGCAGAACCCTCCACCGGAGCAAAGAAGACTTCACCTGCAGGGAGGTTGCCGAAGGAGCCGGGCCTTCTGAGGTTTCCCGTATCAGAATAGGTCTTTCTCCGCTTTTTGGAAACACGAAGGTCCGTTCCTGCCGGAGTGGTTATCCTGAGTTCATAAGCACCCCTCACCTCTCCGGCTATCTTCCGGGTCCTCCTTCCAAGCTCCCTCCAGTCGATATGCATCGGCCCTTCAAACATGGAGACATCAAAGAGCGGCATACTTGCATACCTTGTGCCGCAAAGTCTCGTGAGAAAGTCACGGAACCTGGTATGGCTGGTTGAGTAGTTTGAAAGGGCCACAACGGCACGAGCGGCACTTCTCCGCCTCTTCCTGATTATCCTCTCTGCAGCGGAAAGCCTTTCTTCGTCAATCTTTTTCCTTATGATCGGGCCAAGAAGCCTTTTTTCCTTCAACTCCTGAACGGTCTTTTCTCCAAAGGCCGCCTTCCACAACCCCCCGGGAGGCTCCATCCCGTGCCCTCCCCTTGATGGATATACATGGAGGATACACCTCTGAGTAAACCCCCTTCCAGTCTCGTAAACGAGCATCACCACATCCCGCAGCCTGAGCCACCTCTCCCTGTCAGCCTCACTCAGGGCATCCCTCTGAGTGGGCCTGTCCGTAAAGACAAGCACCTTCTCGCCCCTCTTCACTCCCAGGTTTGTCCTGAATATCTCCCTGATGGCACTTGTAAGCATCAGATCCCCCTAAAACATGTCCCCCTTTCCCTTCCAGTACGGGCTCGTAAGGTCCTCAAAGGCGGTAAGGGCGGCAACAGAACCCTGCCCCACGGCGGTGACTATCTGCTTGATCCCGCCGGTGACATCTCCGGCGGCATATACCCCCGGCATGGAGGTCCTCTGCCTCTCATCAACCTTTATGTACCCGTCAGGGGCAAGTTCGAGGCCCAGTTTCTTTGCCACCTCATTAACAGGTTCATAACCTATCGCTATGAAGACGCCATCAAGATCCATTGTATATCTCCTGTCTTCCTTTACATCCCTCAATCTGACGCCTTTTACCACCTCTTTGCCCATTATCTCCTCGACAACCGTATTAAGAAGCAGTGGGATTTTTCTTTCCATCAGATTGTCGCGGAGCCTCTTCTCAGCCCTCAGGGTATCCCTTCTGTGAACGAGGGTGACATCAACGCCAATACTCTCCAAATACAGTGCCTCAGTCACTGCCGAGTTTCCACCGCCCACCATTATCACCCTTTTCCCGTCCTTGAAAAAATATCCATCACAGGTCGCACAGTAACTCACACCCCGGCCGAAGAGCCTCTCTTCACCGGAAACACCCAGTTTTCTGTGCTTTGCCCCTGTGGCAATGATCACGCCCCTCACTTCATACCGGTTGGATGTTGTCCTGACAGTGAAGATGTCCGCTTTCTTTTCTATTTCCAGAACCTCCTCACCCTGGATAATCTCTGTATACTGGAGGGCCTGCTGTGCCATCATGTCCATCAGAGTCTTGCCGGGTATTCTGGTATAGCCGGGGTAGTTCTCCACCACCGGTGTGAGGGCCACCTGGCCGCCGATGTTTCCCCTTTCCAGCACAACCGTCTTAAGCCCTGCCCTCTCTGTATATATCGCTGCAGTAAGCCCAGCCGGACCAGCCCCTATGACGAGTATATCCCTCTTTATTACCTCATCCTTTGGCTCCGACAGCTTCATCTCAACAGGGGCACCGCTGAAAAGGCTGTCTATGAACACCTCCTCAGGCTGTGAACCTATGGAAGTGATATTACCGTTAATCACCGTCTGGGGGACAGAGCCCACATGGTACTGCTCTGCAAGGGCTCTCTGCTCGTAGATCTCCACCACCTTTACTGATATCCTCTCAGGCCGCTCTATCGCAGCAGAGACGGCATAAATCACCTGCTGGGGACAGTACGGACAGGTGGGGCTTACAAAAACCATCACTTCCCTGTGTTCATCAAGTTCAGAAAGCCTCCTGACAGAGGAATCCTTAAGCATCCCCTTCCCCAGGGATGCCATCACGATGGCAGAGATAAGAGACCTCCCTTCTTCTCCCATGGGGGTACCAAAAAACTCTATTCTGTACTTTTCAGGGGAAATGAGCAGGATTGGTGAGAGGATGTCCTTCCGGACCTCTGCCTCATCTGAGTTTTCATCGAGGAACTCAACCCTGATCAGGGGAAAGATATCGCTTAACTCTCTAAGCAGTCCAGCCGCAAACTCGCTGAACTTGTCGTTCTCTCCCTTCCTTGTTATGAGTTTTATATTTACCTCATCACTGAGTCCGGAAAACTCCTTCTTCAATATCTGCACCATATCCGGCGGGATAATCCTTTTCATTTCTGTCTCCTTTTGGATCCAGCCCCTTTCCTGAAACTTTCCATCAACAAGTCCTATCCTATTATACATATAGACAGGGGGAAATGCTAAATTATGACTTTATGAATTTGGCCTTTACTGACACTTACGAAGTGGGAGTGGAAGGCTCAAGGGAATGTGACACTTCCAAGGAGCCTTGCGCCTTTCGCTCCCGTGACAGTTGGAAGGTTTCCGGCTCTCCCCGTGAGGGTGAGGTACCCCAGAACGGCAAAGCTCAGGGCCTCCTTTGCCTCAGCAGGTATCCCAAGCGAATCAATCAGCCGGACCCCGATCCCCCTGACGGAGAGTTCCTGTGTTATTCTTCGGACAAGAAACCTGTTTTTCACACCCCCTCCTGTCAGAATCACCTCGTCAGGATGATACCTGGTGATGGTTTCTGTCACACTCCATACGGTGAGTTCAGAAAGGGTCCTGATCAGGTCTGCCCTCTTTATACCCCTCCAGACTTCAAGGATCTCCTCAACCATCCCCCTGCCGAAGACCTCTCTTCCCGTAGACTTGGGAGGCCTTTTTCTGAAGTGCCGATGTTTTCTAAGGTCGTCAAGGAGGGGCTCCACCACCCTCCCCCGCTCTGCAAGTCTTCCGTCCCTGTCAAAACTCCTTCTCCCCCTGCTCAGTGTTTTTACCGCCTCATCTATCAAGGCATTGCCAGGCCCTGTATCAAAGGCGATAGTCTCATGGAGGGTGTTGCCGAGAATCGTCAGGTTTGCGATACCACCTATATTAAGGATGCCCCGTCTCAGCCCCTTATTTCTGAAGAGGAGATAATCGGCAACAGGAACGAGGGGGGCCCCTTCCCCGCCTGCCGCCATATCCCTTGACCTGAAATCAGAGACCGTGAGTATCCCCGTCTTTTCTGCAATTACCGAAGGGGAGCCGATCTGGAGAGTTGCTCCCACCCTCCCTCTTGCAGGCGGGATATGATGTATTGTCTGTCCGTGTGATGAAATGGCATCAATCTCTGAGGGGGTAGGCCCTTCCCTCTCCAGAAAAGCGAGTACCCCATCAGCGAAGAATTCACCAAGGCTGAAATCAAGCCTGCATATTCTGAATGTATCTCCATCAAAGGCAAGGGATATCTCTTTTCTCAGCCTGGATGGATAGGGGATATGAAGGTGGCCAAGAAGCCTTATGGAGATGTCTCCGATACCTTTCGGTAGCGAGGAGTAGCTGAAAAAGAACCTGTCCTGCCCGTCGGTTATATCCGCAAGGGCAAGATCAACCCCGTCGTGGGATGTCCCGGACATTATGCCTATGATCCTCATTCCAGCACCTTCCGGAGGGAACCACCGGCCTTTAGAAGCAACTCTTCAGCCTCCCCGGGAGAGACCCCTCTCGCCTTCATCACTATCGCCTTTTTGGGAGCCCAACCAGACCTCTGAAGAAGGTCTTCAGCTTCCTCCTCAGGGATACCAGTCAGGTTTGAGACTATCCGGATCGCCCTTCTCTTGAGTTTCCGGCTGAGGGGGACGAGGTCAACCATGTACCCCCTGTAGACCTTCCCGAGTCTTATCATCACGGCCGTTGATATTATGTTCAGAACAATCTTTGCGGCAGTGCCTGCCTTCATCCTGGTAGAGCCTGCCACCATCTCCGGTCCTGTACGGAGGAAGACCAGTCCGTCAAGGAACCCGTATTCCAGAGGGTTGGAGGTGATAAGCCAGCAGCCTGCTCCCCGTCTTTTTGCCTCCCTCAAGGCCGATAACACAAAGGGGGTCTTCCCGCTTGCCGATATGCCTATAACGATGTCCCCTCCTGTTGCTTCTTCCATCGCCCCCCTGCCGGAGTCTTCGTCATCCTCCGCCCCCTCCATTGAGGCAAAGACCGCCTCTTTCCCGCCTGCCATGACCGCCTTCACCCTCCCGCTGGCAATACCGAAAGTGGGGTAGAGTTCAGCCGCCTCAATCACGCCGAGTCTCCCGCTCGTCCCGGCCCCGACGTAAAAGAGCCTTCCGCCAGCCCGGAACCGCCTGACAGCGTCCTCCACTAACTGCTCAATGGAACGCCTCGTCTCCCGGAGAGCAATGAGGATGGAATCATAATCCCTGACCATCCAGTCAATAATCTCCTCAGTTGTGAGGAGATCAATCTCTTCTGCATGGACATTCCGATCTTCCGTGGACATAGCGGTATCCTTCAGGTTATAGATTACAGAAACCCGCCCCCCTTTGACAATCAGTCTCCATACAGTAGTTTCCCCAATTTTCCGGCTTCATGTTAAATACAGGACACTCTCTTGACGGGAGAGGGTTGGGGTTGGGGTGAGGGTAGTCTCCTTCGTGACCTTCGTGGTTTATATCTTTATCTCAACAAGTCATGCTGGTTCCACCACGAAGAACACGAAGAGCACGAAGTTAAAAACATATCCTCTTTTTTTCTCTGCGTCCTCTGTGCTCTCTGTGGTTCTTAACTTTCCCGTCAAGGAAGGGAAGATTTTCAGGCATTGTGCTCCCCATTGTTTCCGCCAGGGTCCGGTCAGAGGCCCGAACCCGCTGGATTTTGAGGTCTGAAATTGTTTAGTATTTAGATAGATATAGTATCTGGGATTCTGTGTTTTATCTGTGCAAATCCATTATTTCTGTGTTTATCAGTGTCCAAATTCCACAGAAAGGGGGTTACCTTGGTTCCTGTTGTAACGGCATCAGAAATGAGAGAAATCGACAGGAAGACCATAGATGACTACGGCCTTCCTTCACTCGTCCTGATGGAGAGGGCCGGGCTTGCGGTCGTAAAAAGGATAATAGAGGCATTAGGTGGAAACCGAAAATTCCTCATCCTCGCAGGAGGTGGAAATAACGGAGGTGACGGTCTTGTCGTGGCCCGCAATCTTCATAACCTCGGCCTTGAGGTGACAGCCTATCTGCTTTCACCACCTGACCGCCTGAGCCCTGACTGTAAGAGGCAGTTTGAGATCGCAGGGAAGATGGGGGTGAAGGTGGTTCATGATCGGACTCCCAGGAAGAGCAAGCTCGATGAGTCCGTGATAGTGGATGCCATCCTGGGGACAGGCCTTAACAAACCCGTCAGGGCCGAACTTGCCAGGCTTATAAACTCCGTGAACCGGGCTGAAGGTCCTGTCGTCTCAGTGGATATCCCTTCGGGCATATCTGCCGACACCGGCGAGGTGATGGGCTCTGCAGTCATGGCGAACCTCACCGTCACCTTTGGCCTTCCCAAAAGGGGACATCTCCTTAATCCTGGCAGAGAATACACAGGCAGGCTTTTTGTGGAAGACATCGGCTTTCCCCCCGAACTCACCAGAGGCTCCGGGTTCGAGATCTCACTGATTGAAAGGAACGATGCCTCCTCGCTCATCCCTTCACGGCACTCTGACTCCCACAAGGGGACTTACGGTCATGTCCTGGTAGTCGGCGGCTCAAAGGGGAAGACCGGAGCACTCAGGCTTGCAGGCAAGGCTGCCCTCAGAACAGGCTCTGGTCTTGTAACACTTGCAACCGATGACGTCACCGCATCAAACATTACTCCGGCGGTACTGGAGGAGATGATTCTTCACCTTGACCTGAAAAACCCTGAAAAGACCCTTGAAGAGGCGCTCTCATTCCTTGATGAGAGGGCTGATCTGCTGGTGGCAGGACCCGGCTGGGGAAGGGATGAAGAGAGGATGGATTTCATGGTGGAACTCATAAGCCATGCAACCGTCCCCATGGTGATTGATGCAGACGGACTTTACGCCCTCTCTGTGATGGGGCACCAAAAACTCGGGAAGCTCATGCAGAAGCTGAGAGGGCCTGCCGTACTCACCCCTCACCACGGTGAGATGGCCCGGCTTCTTGGTGGAAGATCCTCCGATATAAGAAAGGACCCCATCGGCCTGGTCCGGAAGTTTTCAGCCGAAACCGGGAGCGTCCTTGTCCTGAAGGGCGCACCTACCATTATCAGCACACCAGAGGGAAGGGTATTCATAAACGGAACCGGAAATCCGGGAATGGCAACGGCTGGTACAGGTGACATCCTGGCGGGGATGATCGGTTCATTGATCGGGCAGGGCCTCCCCCCGGTTGAAGCATCAATTCTGGGAGTTTATCTCCACGGCCTTGCCGGAGATCTGGGTGCTGAGGAACTGGGCGAGCACTCCCTGACTGCCGGAGAGCTTCTCCAAAAGATCCCCGATGCCATCAGTACTATTCAAAAATAATTACAAAATGTTAGAGTGAGGCGGTATATCGAAGAACCCTGCGGTCTTGCTTGCCCGTATCGTGGCCGCAGGGTTCTTCATTTATAGTTCTACCACGAAGAACACGTCGAAGCGACCCTCGCGGAGACCCGCATCGGGAAGAGCAAGAAGTTTAAAAAAACTCTTTACTTAAAAATATACTTCTACCCACTGGTGTCCAAAACAATCTGACACGACAGGGAGAGGCGGTATGGCGGAAAG